>DATDAX010000032.1:0-11378 GCA_036525175.1 Terrimicrobiaceae bacterium
AACAGGACTATCCGGTGCCTTGGTCGCGGCTACATCAGCCATCGACGCGGCGTCATATTGGAGCGGTCCGTCCAGGGGCAAATCGGGCCGCTTGCCCTTCGCGATCCGCGTCGCTTCGCGCACCTTGTCCACATCGGCTCCCGAGCCTGACTCCCCCGTCGAATAGCTGATCATGGCGACGCGTGCGGGAATTCCGAACCGCTCGGCCGAATCAGCGCTTTGGATGGCGATGTCTGCCAGCGTTTCGGCGTCCGGGTCGGGATTCACCGCACAATCACCGTAAACCAGGACTTGTTCCGGCAGGCACATGAAGAAAATGGACGAGACGACTTTGGCGCCCTGCTTCGTCCTGATGATCTGCAGTGCCGGGCGAATCGTGTTTGCTGTCGAATGCACTGCGCCTGAGACTAGGCCGTCTACTTCGCCGAGTGCGAGCATGACGGTGCCCAGCCAGACGTTGTCGTTGAGTAGCTCGGCGGCATCTTCCGGAGTGAGTCCCTTGTGTTTGCGCATCTCGACAAGCGGGCCGACGTAGTTTTTGCGAAGCAGGGATGGGTCCAGGATCTCGAGGTTCTTGGGAAGTTCGACTTCCAGACCCGCAGCGACGCGTTGGATTTCTTCGGGATTTCCCAGCAGGACGCAGCGGGCGATATTTCGCTGTGCGCAGAGGGCCGCCGCGCGGATCGTGCGAGGCTCATCGCCCTCGGGAAGAATGATGCGTTTCTCCAGGGCGCGGGCTCGCTCGGTGACCCGGTAGCAAAAGGCCGCCGGCGACATCCGAGTCTCTACGGGGATTGCAGCGTGCGAAGCGATCCAGTCGGCGTCGATGTATACCGCGACATGGTCCATTCCAAGTTGAACGCGCTCGATGTCGTCCTCAGGCACTTCGGGATCCAATTGGTGGAGGTGGGTCGCGGTTTCCCAACTGTTCGATTGGACCCGGATCACTGGCAGGCCCGTTTCAAATCCAGGCGCGCTAAGATTCCAAACGCGCTCGTCGAGATCGAATCCTCCAGTGAGCACCAGCCCAGCGATCGGCGTTTTCAATGCCGCCAGGGCGACCGCCATGATCACGTCACTGCGATCAACAGGTGTCACCAGGATCGATCCTGCCTGGAAGGTGTGCAGCATATTTGGCACGGTGCGCGCGAGCACGGAGATCTTCTTGACCCGGCGGGTTTGAATTTCACCTTCATGCAGCACATCAGCGCCAAGGTGGCGGGCAATGTCGATAGTGCGACAAGCTGTAAGCTCGGGATTCTGCGGGATGGCCCCGATGAGACGGAAGCTGCCGCGGTCGAGCAGGCGGCTTTGGGCTGCCAGGGCATCACGAAGCGCAGCCAGAGAAAGCCTTTGCGTGTTGGGCACATGGTTGATGATGCATCCGACGATCGTGCCCGAATCCAGCCCGCCGTATTGGGTGGCGGCTACCTCGAGCCGTTCGTCGAACTCCTCCATGGACAACCCGGCGAGCGATCCAGCCAGGATCACTTGCGCACTCAAGGTCCTGACGAGCTGCACGTTGAGCGCCGCTCCGAAAGGCATCTCCGAGGAATGGGCTAGCCCTTCGACCACGACGACATCCGCGTCTGAAGCAGATTCGTGAAAGTCGCGCATCACCCGCTCCATCAACTCGTCCGTTCGCTCAGACGAAATCAGCCGCTCGGCTTCGTCCAAAGAAATCGGCAGAGCAGGCCGCAGGCTTGTGGTTGCCCGGATGAAATGCGTGGAACGCTCGGGCCCTGTCGTGTGGGCCGCAGGCTGACCGATGGGTTTGCAAAACGCGACGCGAACGCCACGATTGTCGAGTGCTCGTACAAGACCAAGAGCCACCGAAGTGAGCCCGGCTTTGGCTCCGCAGGGAGCGAGGTAAAGCGTGTGAGGCATGGGAACGAGGGGGGTTGAGTTAGAGAAAGCGGGCCGTCTCGTGCGCGATGACGAACTCTTCGTTGGTGGCGACAACAAGCGCGAGGAGTCCCGAGTCTTGAGTGGTAATTCGTCCGGCCGCAGATGCGCCATTCTGCTCGTTGAGCGGCGTATCGATGCGGGCTCCAAGGACACGAAGATGGTCGAGCGTTCTTGACCGAACGGGTGCGGAATTTTC
Organism: Terrimicrobiaceae bacterium; assembly: GCA_036525175.1. Taxonomy (GTDB): domain Bacteria; phylum Verrucomicrobiota; class Verrucomicrobiia; order Chthoniobacterales; family Terrimicrobiaceae; genus DASTFP01. The sequence goes on from DATDAX010000032.1 coordinate 2,105, forward strand.
GCCAATGCCGCCGGTGAATACCAAGGCGTCGACCCGGTCCAGAGCGGCGCTGAGACCCAGGATAGCCTTGGCCAGACGGTAGCAGAAAACATCGACCGCAAGATCCGCGCGGTGATTGCCCTCATTGACGGCTTGCACGAGGGTCCGCATGTCATTGCTGAGACCGGAGATACCGAGGAGGCCGCTCTCACGGTTCAGGATGTTCGTGATTCCTGCAAGATCGTAGTCGATGCGCCGGGAAAGATAATCATGAAGGTTGGGATCGACATCACCGCTTCGCGTTCCCATCACGAGTCCCTCCAGCGGTGTCAATCCCATGGTGGTATCGACGCTATGACCTTCTCTCACTGCGCAGGCGCTGCAGCCGTTGCCGAGATGCGCGGTAATCAAGTGCAGCTCCCCGAGCGGTTTCTTCAGAAGTTCGGCAGCCTTTTCCGCCACGAATCGATGACTTGTTCCATGGAATCCGTAGCGTCTGACCTTGAGGCCTTCGTAGAAGCGGTACGGGATCGCATAGAGGTATGCCCGGGGGGGCATCGTTTGATGAAATGCGGTATCGAAGACCGCCACGTGCGGGACATCCGGGAAGCGCTGCTGCGCAGCTCTGATTCCGGTCAAATTGGCCGGATTGTGCAGCGGAGCCAGTTCACTGCATTCATCGATTCCACGGATCACATCCGGCTCGATTTTCACACTGTCCTTGAACGCCTCTCCTCCATGAACGACGCGGTGACCGACACCGACAATCTTGAGGTCGCCCATCTCGCGAAGAATTTCATCGAGGACATCGATATGCTTGGCGTTGGGCAGCTCGACCTCATAGTTTACCCCCTCGACAAACTTCGTCTTGAGGCTGGCTTGGGGCGTATTCAAGCGTTCAGCCAGCCCCTGAATTTGAGCCGTTCCGCTTTCGGGATCGATGATGGAAAACTTCAACGACGAGCTTCCGCAATTGATGACGAGGATAAAGGACATGGAACAGTGTTCGGTGCGAGAAGTTGACTAGTACGATTTTGCCCAGACCGCGCGTTGAGTGCCGGGCTGGCCTGTAAAAATGCAGCGTCCGGCCTCAGGGTTGTTCTCGAAGGGAATGCAGCGGATGGTCACCTTTAAATCATCCTTGATTTGCGCCTCAAGCTGAGCGCTGCCGTTCCAATAGGCAAGTGCAAACCCGCCATGGATTTCGGGCTTGGTGGAATTTTGCGGGGTGAAAAATGCGTAAAACTCCTCCTTGCTTTCGATCACCCGCGTGTGGCTGTCGCGAAACACCGTGGCGCGGGAAAGCATGCCGGCTTGAATGTCGTCCAGAATCGCGGGCAATTGTCCCGGCAAATCTGCCGACGGTAAGAACACTTTTTCGCGGTGGGGTTTGTCGCGACGGGAGAGGGCTGCCGTTCCTTGGGAAAGATCTCGGGGTCCGATTTCGATGCGAATGGGAACTCCCTTCTTGATCCACTCCCAATTCTTTACGCCACCGCCGAGGTCGCGGGTATCGACTTCAACGCTTACAGGTTCGCTGTGATACCGGAGTTCGCGCAAGGAGGCTGCGATCCGTTCGGCCGCCTCAAGCACGGCGGCACGACTTTCCTCCTTCGGCGTTATCGGGATGACAACCGCGTGGGTCGGGGCGATGCGAGGGGGTAACGCGAGGCCGTCGTCGTCGGCATGAGCCATGATGAGCGTTCCAATCAAGCGGGTGCTGACGCCCCAGCTCGTTGTCCACGCGTACTCGAGCGAGCCATTGCGGGATTGAAATTGAATCCCGGACGCCTTGGAGAAGTTCTGTCCGAGAAAATGGGAAGTGCCAGTCTGAATGGCTTTTCGATCCTGGACCATGGCTTCAATGCAAAGCGTTTGCAGGGCACCCGGAAAACGCTCGCTCTCCGTTTTCTCACCCGAGAGCACCGGAACTGCCAGGTAATCGCGCGCAAAGGTCTCGTAGACACGGAGCATCTTCATCGTTTCCGTAAGTGCCTCGGCTTCGGTCTCGTGCGCGGTGTGCCCTTCCTGCCAAAGGAACTCCGCCGTGCGCAGAAACAAACGCGGCCGAAGCTCCCATCGGACGACGTTCGCCCACTGGTTGAGCAGGATCGGAAGATCGCGCCAGGATTTTACCCAGCGCGCGTAGGCTGCACCGATGATTGTCTCGGATGTCGGTCGAATCACCAGCGGCTCACTCAGTGCACCCGAGGGGACGAGCTTGCCGTCCCTGGCTTCCAGGCGGTGGTGTGTCACGACAGCACATTCCTTCGCGAAACCCTCGACGTGAGCAGCCTCCTTTTCGAGATAGCTCAAGGGGATGAAGAGGGGAAAGTACGCGTTGCGGTGGCCGGTTGCTTTGAACATCCCATCCAAGACGGATTGCATGCGCTCCCACAGGGCGTAGCCCCAGGGTTTGATGACCATGCAACCCCGGACTTCGGAATTCTCGGCGAGATCGGCCGCCCGGATGACTTGCTGATACCATTCGGGAAAGTCCTCCTGGCGTGTGGGAGAGATGGCAGTTTGCTCTGGCATGTGAAATCGGACGAAGATTCCAGCATGAATGCCGTGCCGCTCGCAATTCAAACGGAATCGTATAAAGACGGACCAAGATTATTCCGAAATTCCCTGGGCGTACGCTGCGCGTCGAGCCGCGAAGGGCTTACTCGGGGAAAAAGCTTACAGACTGCGCTAGCGATAAGCGGAGCTTTGACTCATGACGAAGCCAATCTCTGAAAAAGCGTCTTGAAGAACTCTACGCCCGCTTCGAGATCGGCAAGGGAAATCCATTCGTCAGCTGTGTGCGCCTGTTCCATCGATCCGGGGCCGAGTGCCACGGCAGGCGTGCCGGCTGCGGCCAGCAGAGCTGCGTCACAGAACCACGGCGCGCCCACACAGCGTGCGCCGCAGGATTCAAGCACGCCGATGAAGGGATGGGCCGGATCTGTTTTCAGCGGACCGGATATCCTTCGCTCGAATTGGATGCCGGGAAACCGCTCTGCCAACGAATCGAGCAGGGGCGCAAGGTCTTGTCCGGGAATCGTCCTGATATCAATCCGGGCCTCGCAGAGGTCCGGCACGATATTGATTTTGCTGCCGCCCTGGATCGTTCCGATATTAACCGTCAGTTGTCCAAGGGTCTCGTCGTGATGCGAGGCGAAGCCGGCGGAAAGCTCATGGCGAAGGACCTCGACGGCATCCAGTATCTTGTCGATAGCATTTTCCCCAATCTGAGGTGTGGAGGCATGGGCGGCCCGCCCTTGTGCACGAAGGGTCAACCACACCGAACCCTTATGCGTATTGACTATCTGCAAGCCTGTGGGTTCTCCGACAATTGCGAAATCAAATTTCTCCCTGGCGGCGAGCGCCTTCACCCCTTGCTGCCCCGCTTCCTCGTCCATGAACCCGGCGAACCAGATCTCGTGAGAGAGGCGAGGCATAGCGTCCTTGCACTCATGCATGGCAAAGAGCATCGCGGCAATTGAGCCCTTTGTGTCCGACGCCCCGCGGCCCCAGATCCTTCCATCGCGCAACTCACCCAAGAAGGGGTCTATGACCATTCCGGCGACGCTCACGGTATCCGTATGGGGCGCGAAGAGGAGCCGTGGTTTTGCCTTCCGATCGGACGGAAAGCATCCGAGAACATTTGGCCGATCGGGCAGAACGTCTTCGACAGTCGTTTCAGCGCCGCAGGACATAAGGAAATGGGCGACAAAATTTGCACAATCCTTCTCGCCAGTTCGCGCGGTTCTTGGGTCCCCATCGGGGTTGACGCTAGGGATGCGAATCAACTCGCTGAGAAGGTCGGCGGCGGTCATCGTTTCTGCTGTTTAAGGTACCAGTCGATGAATTTCGGGATGCCTTCTGATATCTTGACGCGCGGGTGATAGCCGAGCAAGGCGCGGGCCTTATCGATATTGGCGCACGTGAGCGGCATATCTCCCTGTTGTTCGGGAAGATGCTCGATGACGGCCTTCTTGCCGAGGGCATTCTCGATGGCCGTGATAAGCTCCGAGAGCGTGGTCGTCTGATTCTCCCCGAGATTGAAGATCTCGAATGGCGTTCTGCGATACTTGAGCGCGCCGATCACTCCTTGAACGATATCGTCCACGTACGTGTAGTCCCGGCGCGTCGTGCCGTCCCCATATTGTTGAATCGGCTTCCCGTGATAGATGCGATCAGTGAATTTGTGAATCGCAAGGTCGGGGCGCTGCGCGGGCCCATAGACGGTGAAGAATCTCATCACGACGACCGGCAGGTCGTAGAGGTGCGAGTAGTTGCCGCAGAGATGCTCGGCAGCGAGTTTGGTGGCGGCATACGGGCTAAGCGTCTGAGGAAGCGCGAGGTCCTCGGAGAAGGGCACTTTGCGCGCGAGGCCGTAAACCGAGGAACTCGAGGCGAGGAGAAACTGAGCGACACTGCCGCATCGGGCCGCCTCCAGGAGGTTATATGTGCCCGCGACGTTTGTTTCGATATAGGCGTAAGGGTTTTGGACCGAAGGCCGCACGCCTGCACGCGCTGCGATGTGGATGATCGATTCGTAATTGCTGCGGCCGACCACTTCCTTCATTTTGGCGGCGTCCCGGATGTCAGCCTCTATCACTTCGGCTTCCCCATCAAGGGCTTCGACGTTCGCCCGCTTGATAGCCGGGTCATAGAAATCGTTGAAATCATCAAGGATGGCGACCGAGTACCCTGCCTGCAATAGCTTTCGAACGACATGGGAGCCGATGAAGCCTGCCCCACCGGTAACTAGAATCTTCATCGGGTGAGGCTAATTGGCCCGTGAAAAAGCCGACAAGGAATTTCCACCCGCCGCGGACCATTCTCTTCGCCTCAGCCAGATGTCCAGCGGCCAAAGCAAGAGCGCCGCGGCAAGCAGCCAGGCAGCCAGCTCTCTTCGTGTTGTGGCCGGATGAAGGGCCGGACGGAGGATTTCCTCTGGTTTGACGTCAAATTTTCCACCTGTAAGAGAGGAGAGCTCCTTAAGAAGAGGCGTTCCATCCTTCATTACCTGAAACTCCGCAGGGTAATCGCCCGTCCAAGCGCGCGAAATCGGGCGACCTGCTCCATCGCTTACCGCGATGATGGCACTCCCGGTCTCCGGCTTCTTGAGCCTGGCACGGTAAAGGCCGGGCGCTACCTGATCACCCTTCGCGGAAGAGGGCTGAGTTCCCTGCGCAGCTATTGAGACCGTGACTTCGAGGCCGTTGCGAAACATTCCTTCCGGCGTCACCGCCTCGGCGTCGACGATGAGGGCATTTCCTTCCTCTCGGACCCCGACGACGAGATCGTTTCTATCCGGGGGACGAACGAGCATTCGCGCCACCTGACCCCAGAACTTGCCGTATCCCGACCAGCCCAACCACTCCGATGCCCAGCGCGACTTCGCATCGCTTGTGAAGGCGGCCACGCGTCCGAGCCCGTAGCGCCAATGGGCCAGCAGGGGGTCCCCGCGTTCGGTTGCCAGGAGGAGTTCCGCACCGGATTTTAGTCGTGAGGTGTTGAAGCCCAAGAGAAGCGGGGCTTCCTGCCAGTTGATACCTTTCACGGCTTCTCCGGGAGCAGCGAGCTGAGGTAGAAAGGCGTCTTCGCGAAGACTGGATTCCGCGGCGCGCATCGTCTCGATTGCAAACAAGCGCGGCAGCGTGGCCGCATCTGCCGTCAGGTAGAAGCGCCCTCCGCCCTGCGCGGCAAGCTGACGCAGGAATGCCGTGTCCTTGTCCTGTTCTGTCCCGAGAGCGACCACTGAGACAGTGATGCGGCTTGCCAGCATTGCCGCGGCAAGGTCAAAGCTCGAGTTTCCTGTTCCTGCCTTGCTGGTGCCCGGCTCGCCCGAGGACTTTTCCTCGGCATCGGCAGCATCAGAAAAGAGGATGACATGCTTGATCTTGGCTTGGGCGTCGCGCAGCCGGGGCAATGCTTCGGCGAGCGAAGTGTAGATATAGATGCCACCTCCGCCGGCGGTGATCCCGGCAATACGCCTTGAGGCGCTTTGCTTGTCGCTGATTCTGCCGAGCGGCACAACCTCCTGCACACGGGTGTCCACCGCGAAAAGGCCGAAGAGATCCTTTGGTTGCAAGACGTCCAGCGCCAGCGCCGCGCCCTCGTTAGCGAGTGCCATCTTCGTCTGTCCGCCCGCGGGAGCCGACATCGAGCCGGAGCGATCGAGGATCACAAGCAGGGCAACGACGGGAGTCTCCTCGCGTTCTTCGCGCTCGATTCGCACCGGAAGCAAGCTCGATATCGATGTGCGAAAATACCCTCCCGCTCCAAAACTCTCTTCCCCCCCGAGCATCAGAAATCCACCTCCGAAATTCTTCACCCATTTTTCAAGAGTCTTCATCTGGTCATCGGAAAACTCCGCTGCAGGCGCGTCGGAGAAAGCGACCAGGTCAAACGCTTCGAGTCCTTCGATGTCCGCCGGCAGCCCATCGGGCGGGCGCGTCTCAACGTCGAAATTTGATGCGCGCAGGGCCTGAGCCAACGGCTCCGCTTGTACGGGATTGCTATCGACGACGAGGACCTTCGGTCGGCCCGAGTGCGCGATAGCGACCTTCTTCCGGTTGTTCTCAGCGGCCGAATCCTGCGGCGCGGTTACTTCGACTTCGTAGAGTCCCATGCGGCCTTCGGCACGCACGTTCTGAAACAGGAATTCCGAGAGGCCCTTGGGCAGCTCCCGCCGGGTCTCACTGACGAGGAGGTCGTTCTGGTACAGGCGAATTGCCGCAGACTCAACGGCGGACGCCGAGAATAGTTGAGCCGAAAGGTCAAAGATCTCCCCTTCCCTGGTCGAGACCGGCAACTTGATCGACACAACCGCAGCATCGGGTCCCGACGCTGCGGGCAAAGGAACGGTGTCGATCTCGACCTTCCCCAGCTGCGTTGCGGTTTCAATGGGGTTGCGGCCGGACGTGAAGACCCCGTCACTGAAAACGACGATTCGGCCGGGACGGTTTGCGGGAAGGAGGGTCGCTGCGAATTCCAGTGCCGACGACAAGTCCGTCGCCTCGCCGGCGCTTGCAGGGGATGGCTCCCGCGTCGCGTTTGGTCCGAAGCCTCTGACCACAAGAGGCTCCCGAGCGAACGTCACCTCCGCGACACGATCGGGATTGCTCGCAAAGAATTTTTCGGCAAATTGCTGGTTCTCGGTCTGCGTTTCGACCGGGATACTGGCTGACACGTCGCGCAGCAGAACCACAGCGGGATCTGTTGTCGTCGTCAACCACCGGGGACCGGCCAGCGCAAGGCCGAGCAGCAGAAAAATCGTGCCACGCAACAACTTGCACAGCGTCCTCTGAGGCCCGAGCCATTGTGTGAGCGAATTCCGCCCCCCAAACCATTGGAGGAAGATCGCCGCAGGAATCAGGAGGAGAAAAGCCGGCCTGTCAAAATCAACCATCGGCGGTGATCAAACCGCCACGGCAGCTTCCTTTTTTTCAACGACTTGCTCGGTAAGCTCTCTAGCCATTTCGTCCACGATGGAACCAGATCCCGCCTCAAACCCAAACGCATAGACCTCACCGTGCGGGGGACAAACAAGAAGTCTCTCGCACAGAAAACGCGACTCACGCTCTATCGAAGACCCCGCAACCGGGATCTCGACAGCAAGCGGTCCGCGGCGGCGGTCGCTCAAGAAAAGCAGCCGCCCATCCCTCAATCTTGCAAGCCAGCCGAAACGCCCTTTCGGCATCCGCGGTCCCCCGCCAGCGACGCAAGGAACTGCAAGTGCCACGGACTCGTCTTCGCTGCGTAATGCGCTTCGGAGAGTCGCAGGCAATTTGTTTCGCATATGCGTTTGCCCACGCGTGGACGGGCTCAACTTGCGCCATATGAGCCAGCATGTGGACCGGATACCCCGCAGCAATCCGGGCAGCAGTGTCCAGATCAGGCCTAAGGCCACGATAGCAATGACACAAGCGACAAGCGGGTGCCAAAGCAAGAGTCCCAGACCACCTAAGACGAGCGCATCCTCCCCGAGGCTTAAACCGATGTTCGAGAAGGGCTCCGGGGAGAAATTGGCCATCAATCGCGTCCCCGCCTTGGCAGCGTGGGCGGTCAGCGCCGCCCCGCCGGCGAGTAGACCTGCGATGACTTTGACTGCCGGATCCGCTTCTCCCAAAGCGAGCACTGCGAGCAAGGCTCCACCCAGCGGGCGAACTAGCGTGTGCAAGGCATCGTTTGCGGAATCGACCCAAGGGACCTTATCCGCAAAAAACTCCAGAAAATAAAGCACCCCTGAGATCGCAATGACCCAGGGATTGCCGAGCACGAGGAGATCGTGAAGCTGGTGGGGCAAAGTAACCCATCCAAATTGAACAGCCATTCCCGTCACGAAGACGGTGAGATAGAGGTTTATACCCGCGAGGGTGGCCAGCCCAAGCGCAACGCTCAGTGTTTCCAGCACATCCATGGAGCGAATATCCTGCAAGTCGCTCCGATGTCACGTGATTTTACAAGAACAAAAAAAAGCCCCCTCCGCCGAAGCGGAGAGGGCTCTAAAGCGTTTAAGCGAACTGCCGGTTTAGAACGAGAAGGTCACCTTGGCGCCGCCCCAGAAGGTGCTGGGCTCGGTGCCGACCAGATCTTGCCATTGATAGCTGTAAGCGCCATATCCATAGAGAGTTATCACGTCGTTGATTTTGATGGGGAGCCCGATACCCACTTCGATGTTGTTGGCGCCGGTATAGAACACAAATCCGCTGTCATTGTTCGCGGTCTTCGCGTTGTAGTCGAAGCTGGTCCCGAATGCGAACCACGGAGCAAGGGAGATGATGTCCTTGTAGATGGGGATGCCGGCATCCAAGCGGGCAACCAAGTAACTTGAGGCAGTCTCAACAGCGCCCGTTCCTCGGTCGAAATCTTCGAAGTCGGGGCCCAGATTCAGATAGTAGGTCACCGATGGAACAAGCGTAATCCCTGCTGGCAGATTGAAGGTATACGCGAGCGTCCAGTTCAGCTCGTTCTGATATAGGACGCTATTGAGATAGTAGTAGAAAGTATATCCCATGCCTACCGCAAGATCCCCGAAGGTGTGAACGTAGTTCACGGTGGCGTCGAACTCCTTGTAGTTCGTGTTGCCAATACCAAACGCCATCCAGCCGCCGAGAGTGATGGTATCGTTCTCGGTAGGCATAAAGGAAACGTTCACCTGCGTCCAGTAAAGGCTGGAGCCGTACTTCTGCTCATTGCCATCTTGGTCAAAGCGTAACACGTTCACGCCGCGGTACATGTAGAGGCTGTCCCAACCCGTGCTCAGCGACGCCCCCCACCACTTGCGTTCCTCCTCTAC
>DATDAX010000033.1:0-5808 GCA_036525175.1 Terrimicrobiaceae bacterium
GCATTAAAGAGCTTCGACTGATACTTGTGCCCCGAATCGCAAAGGATGGTGACTATGGTTTGACCGGGGCCGCGTTCCTTTGCGAATCGCGCCGCGCCGGCGATATTGATGCCCGAGGAAAGCCCAAGGAACAACCCTTCCTCGCGAAGCAGCTCATAGACAACAGTCAACGCGGCTTGATCCGAAATACGATAGGCCTCGTCAACGACGATGCCCTCGAGGTTTTTGGTGACCCTCGTCTGGCCGATGCCTTCCGCGTAGGAATCGCCATCCTTCGTGTCGGTATTTCCCTTGCAAAACCAGGACCACATCGCCGCGCCATAGGGATCCGCGCAGACCAACGCAACACGAGAGCTGCGTTCCTTAAGGTAGAGCGAGGTTCCCGCAAGCGTTCCTCCTGTGCCAACCGAGGAAACGAACGCAGTGATTTCCCCGTCTGTCTGTTCCCAAATTTCCGGCCCGGTGCTTCTGTAGTGCGCAAGGCGGTTAGCGGTATTGTCGAATTGGTTCGCCCAGAACCAGCCTTTCTCCTCCGCGAGCCGCTGCGCGACACGATTGTAGTTGCCGGGATCGCTGTAGGGCTTTTCCGGCACTGTCAGGACCTCGGCGCCGAGCGTGCGAAGCAAAGTGATTTTTTCTTGGGACTGTGTTTCCGGAATAACGATAACGGTGCGATAGCCCTTGGCATTGCCAATGACTGTCAGCCCTATACCGGTATTACCCGCCGTGCCTTCGACGATGGTATCTCCGGAGCGAAGGCGCCCGTTTCGTTCGGCGTCGGTAATAATGCCTAGCGCGGCACGATCTTTCACCGAGCCGCCTGGATTCATGAACTCGGCCTTGCCCAAAATCTCACATCCGGTGAGTTCGGAAAGTCTTCGAAGTCGGATCAGCGGAGTCCTGCCCACATGCCCCTCGACTCCCTGATAATTGACGGCATCGCTATGTATTTTCATGGCGTAACCGAACTTGGCATCCTACCATATCACCGTTTGACAATGTGTGAAGCGGCACGAAGGCATGCCCGGTTTCGCGGCTGGCCGAAACGTTTGGGAAATCAGCTTCTGTCGCGCTCCCTCCCAAAACCGCATGAGATGTGACAAAACAAAAATCTGGTTTCGGGCGGACTTACGACTCCGTTTCAGATTACAAAGTCCTTATACTCTGGTTTCGCAACCTCGGTGGGAGGGAAGAGCATCCCCGCCGCCACTGTGGCGTTCGTCCCCTGCTCGATGAGAATGAAGGAGCCTGTCAGCCGGTTTGTCGCATAGGCATCGAAAATGATCGGCTTGGAGGTCCGCAATCGGACCTCTCCGATATCGTTCATCGCCAATTCGGGCGTCTCGGGCTCCATTTCGAATGTGGAAACGTTGATGCGGTGTTCGATCGAAGTTACCACGGATTGGACGGTTTGTGTGGTGTGCTTGAGAAAGTATTTTCTTCCCCGCTGGAGCGGACGCGGATGCATCCAGCAGATCTTCGCATGCAACTCGGAGCTTGCGCCGGGGAGATCGTGCGGATCCACGAAAACGTCGCCGCGGCTCACGTCGATATCATGATCGAGAACAACGGTCACGGATTGCGGGCAGAAGGCCTCGTGGAGAAAGCCGTCGAGCGTCCAGATTTCCTTTACCGTGCTGCCGAAGCCACTGGGCAGGACCATCACCTCTTGGCCCACCCGCACGATCCCGCCTGCAATCTGCCCGCTGAAGCCCCGGAAATCGTGCAGTCGCGGATCGCGCGGATTGTTCGGCCTATTCACCCATTGAACAGGGAGTCGAAAGTCATTCAGATTCCAGTCGCTTCCGATGTGAACCGCCTCGAGATGGCCCAGCAACGTAGGGCCCGGATACCATGGGGTATGAGTCGAAGGGTGGACGACGTTGTCGCCATGGAGAGCACTGACGGGGATGAACTTGACATCCTTCACGTCCAGACGCGGCAGGAATTCCTCGAATTGATTGCGGATCTCGACGAAGCGCTCCTCGCTCCAGTCCACGAGATCCATTTTGTTCACGGCGACCACGAGGTGAGGAATCCGGAGCAAGGAGGCAATGCAGGCGTGGCGCCGGCTTTGCTCAATCACGCCGAGGCGCGCATCCACCAGAATGACCGAAAGGTTCGCGGAAGACGCGCCGGTCACCATGTTTCGTGTGTATTGAACGTGCCCGGGCGTATCTGCGATAATGAACTTCCGGTGTGGCGTGGCGAAATATCTATACGCGACGTCGATCGTAATGCCTTGTTCACGTTCGGCGCGAAGCCCGTCGGTGAGATTCGCCAGATTAATCTCGCCGCCGCCGGTGATGTCAGCGGAACGCGCGAGCGCTTCGAGCTGATCCTCCATCAACGACTTGGAATCGTAGAGCAGCCTGCCAATGAGTGTAGACTTCCCATCGTCCACGGACCCACACGTGTTGAACCGGAGGAGCTCGACGGAGTAGTGAAGAGGAACGGTCATGCAGTAATTAAAAGTAGCCCGCCTTCTTGCGGTCTTCCATGGCCGCCTCCGAGGCCTTGTCGTCCGCGCGAGAGCCGCGCTCGGTCACCCTCGCGACGGCAATTTCGGCAATGATGTCGTCCACGTTGTCGGCCGGTGACACAACGCATCCGGTGCTTATGATATCGCCGATTGTGCGGACGCGGACGATGAGGTCTTCCACCAGCTCACCCGGCTTGGGCGGCACGAGATCGTTGACCGGCAGCCACTGGCCGCTTCGCCGCACACAACGACGTTCGTGGCTGAAATAGATCCTGGGCACCTCGAGTCGCTCCTTGCGGATATACTCCCAAACATCCATTTCCGTCCAGTTGCTCAACGGGAAGACGCGCATGTTCTCTCCGGGGTTGAGTCTGGCATTGTACAGATTCCAGATCTCCGGTCGCTGGTTCTTCGGATCCCATTGGCCGAAGGCATCGCGAAAGCTGAAAAATCTCTCTTTGGCGCGCGCCTTCTCCTCGTCCCGGCGGGCTCCTCCGATGCAACAATCGAACCCGAATTCTTCGATCGATGCGAGAAGCGTTGGAATCTGGAGGTGGTTTCGGCTAACCTGGCCCGGCGAAAGCACCGCGATTCCTTTTTGAATGGCCTCTTCGACGGTTCGGACGATGAGTTTGGCGCCAAGCTCGCCAGCACGCCGATCGCGAAACTCGTTTAGTTCGGGAAAATGGTGACCAGTATCGATGTTCAGGAGCGGCATCGGAAACTCCGAAGGGCGAAACGCCTTTTCCGCCAGCCGAAGCAGGCAGATCGAGTCCTTCCCACCTGAAAACAAGAGCGCTGGTCGCTCAAACTCGGCGGCAACTTCGCGCATCACGTGGATGGCTTCCGTCTCGAGATACTGGAGATGGTCCAGATAGTAGCTGCTCATCAAACGAGTCGAGGATCCTCGGGCCTGCCGTCTCCGGCGTCCAGAGGAAAGGAATCACCCCTTGACGGCCTCTCCACCCCATGCCGCGTGCAAGCCACACTCTCGTTTCTCGTCGGCCTTTGCGGGGTCGAAGTAGTCCCACTCGTTCGGCAGATTGTGCTGTTCGAGATACTCCTCGAGATCGGCATCATTCCAATGGAAAACCGGACTGACCTTCAGGGTGCCGAAGTTGGCATCCAGCGAGACGATGTCGAGCCCGGCGCGATTCGGATTCTGGACCTTGCGCAACGCCGTGATCCAAACTTTCGGAGCCAGGTCTTTCATGCCACGCTGGAAGGGTTCAAGCTTCATTAAGGCGCTGAATTCCTTGAGTCCCTCTTCGTCTTCGAGGGAGGGAATCGGCCCGAAGAGCGCATCCCGATGTGCGGCGCTGATTCGCGGGAGGTAGGCACGGATATCAAGGTTCAATAATTTACGCAGCTCTTCGGCATGCCTGTAAGTCGCCGGACGGTTGTAGCCGTGGTCGACCCAAAGAACGGGAATGCGCGACTGCACTTCCACGGCCAAATGCAGAACCACAGCTTCGTAAGGACGAAAATTCGTTGAGACGATGGCGCGTCCATCCGCTTGCGACACAGCCCAGCGTGTAATTTCGAGCGGCGAAACATGCTGGAGTTCGGCGTTCCATTCAGCAATTTGATCGGGAGTCATTTCATGCGGGCATTAGGGCGGAAACGTCGTCCGGCGTGCCGACGCTATGTATCGTGGCATCTGCGGGAAGGATCACACGATCACAAAAGTCACCGAAGCCTTCCGCCTCGTATCGCTCAAGAGCATAACGCTTGATAATGGGCCTGAGAAGTTCGAACGCATCATCGATGGTAATGCTCGGCGATACAAGCCGGCCAAGCCGGGTGCCATTGTAGCTTGCCCCCAAATAGAGGGCGTATTTGTTCGAAGCCCTTCCCACAAGGCCAATCTCCGCGAGAAATGGGCGTGCGCACCCATTCGGGCAGCCAGTGATACGCAGGCTGATGGCATCGTCGCGTAGGCCAGCTTCTTCGAGAGCAGTTTCGAACTTGCTGAGGACGTCGGGCAGCACGCGCTCACTCTCGGTAAGCGCCAACCCACACGTCGGCAATGCCACGCAGGACAGCGCATTGAGGCGCAATCCCGAACGCCTGTTCTCGTGGGACAGGCCGTACCTGGCAAGAATGCCATCAATCACAGGTTTCTGGGCAGGCGTCACCCCGGAGATACTCAGATTTTGCGAGGGAGTGAGGCGGAAATCGCCGGTGTGGACCTGGGCAATCTCGCGCAAGGCAGTCTTCATCGACCAGCCAGGGATGTCTTTGATGCGTCCGCTGAGGATATGAAGTCCGTAGAACCATGTGCCGTCAGCGCAGTGGTGCCATCCATGAGGATCCTGAATGGTCGCAAACTCGAACGAGCGCGCAGGCGCGAACACTACATGAGATAGCCGTTCGACCTCGGCTTTGAACCAGTCCACCCCGCGGTTCTCGATTGTGTACTTCAGTCGCGCGCGCCGCCGATTCGTGCGGTCGCCATGGTCCCGCTGAGTAATAAGAACAGCACGTCCGACGGCATTGACCTGATCGGCCGGAATGAAACCAAGAACATCCGCGAGCCGGGGAAAGGTTTCGACGTTGCCATGGTTCATGCCCATGCCACCGCCTACAGTGACGTTGTAGCCCGCCAATTGGCCGTTCTCGATAATGGCTATGAACCCAAGATCCTGCGAAAAGATGTCGACGTCGTTTGACGGCGGCACCGCAAAGGCCGTCTTGAACTTTCGGGGCAAGTAAGTAGGCCCGTAGATCGGTTCGGATTCCGGCTCGCTTCCGGCGACAAGCTCGTCATCGAGCCAAATCTCATGATAGGCGCGGGTCTTTGGAAGCGCGAACTCACTCCATGCCCTCGCGTCGTCGTACACCCGCTGAAAGATCGCATTGCGCTCGGGATTGGGCGACGCCATCACGTTGCGATTCACATCGCCGCAGGCCGCAATGGAATCCAACAGCACCTCGTGCATACCTTGGATCAGCGGCTTCACGTTGCCTTTAAGGATCCCGTGAAACTGAAAAGTCTGCCGCGTTGTGAGACGGAGCGAGGGAGTGGAAAGCTCCTCCGCGAGTCTGTCCAGGACAAGCCACTGCTGCGGAGTTGCCCGTCCACCCGGCAATCGCACCCGAAGCATAAACCCAAACGCCTTCTCCTTGCCTGCTTTCTTCAGCGCCGAGCGCTGATCCCGATCGTCCTGCAAATAAAGCCCGTGAAATTTTGTAAGCTGGCTGTTGCTTTCAGAAATCGCCCCCGTGGAGGCGTCGGCAAGGTCCTCCGCGATTGTCCCCCGCAAGAACCTCGAGCCGGACTTGATCCCCTCGTTGGCCGACGGCGGTTTGATTGGTTTGAAATC
>DATDAX010000034.1:0-5041 GCA_036525175.1 Terrimicrobiaceae bacterium
AAGCAAGTGCGATATTCCGGCAGAAGGGATTCCATCAATCCGCCGCAGAGTTCGCCTCGCGTGTAGCCAAAGATCTGCTCTGCGCGGCTATTGACGAAGCAAATCCGTCCTGCGGAATCGCAGACCGCGATCGCGTCGGTCAAGCGGTCGAAAAACTGCGGAAGGGTTTTCATGCTTAAGCCGCCGTTTTCACCCGTCTCTGGGCCTCTAATGGAATGGGTTTTCATTTTCCAAACGTCCTTGCCCAAAATCTTAATCGTTCCCCAATTTAAGGATGAAGCATAAGCGGTTCTCTCGCAAAGCCAAAATCCGGTTAATCTTGGGCAAGAGCTTGGTATTCATTTGACATCGCCGGAGCGACTGTCAGCGAAAGCATGATCTTCCATAGGCACTTCCTTCCCGGACTCGCCGTAGCCTCTTATCTTGTCGGAGACGAAGCCACTCGCGAATGTGCGGTGATCGACCCAACGCGCGACGTTCACGATCTTGTGAACCTCGCACGGATAGAAGGGCTGAAGATCAGGCACATACTCGAGACGCACGTCCACTCCGACTTCGTCAGCGGTGCCCGAGAGCTTACAGCGTGTTTGGAGGATCCGGCACAGGTGCATTGCTCCGGCCTTGGTGGCAAGCAGTGCACGCCCGCATATGCCGATTCGATAATAGGGGATGGCGATGAGATTCAGTTCGGCTCTATCCGGTTGTGCGCAATTCACACGCCCGGGCATACGCTCGAGCATGTGATGTGGGGTCTGTTTGATATGGCCCGCAGCAAGGACACGCCATGGGTTTTGTTCACGGGTGATTTTCTCCTCGTTGGCGGCGTAAGTGGACCGGATTCAACAAGCCATTCGGAGCGAGAGGAACTTTCACATCAGCTTTATCATAGCGTTTTCGAGAGGCTGCGAATCTTCCCCGACTACGTTGAAGTGCATCCAGGGCGCGGCCGTTCCGAGACGGGTTGGCCGCTCCCGGGAAAAGGGCGCTACTCCCGCGCCTCTTCGACGCTAGGCTATGAGCGTCGATTCAATCCGGCGTTGGAAAGGCTCAGTGAAGCCGAATGGGTCGACAAGCTCCTGGCCGATATGGAACCCGCGCCGTCCTACTATCGTCGCATGAAAGAGGTGAACATTGCAGGGCCAGAAATCATTGGGTCGCGCCTGCCAGGGTGTCGAGCCCTTACGGCTGGAGCGGTGCAAGAGCGAATGTCTGAAAATTGCAATATCCTTGATGTGCGGCCGAAGGAGGCGTTTGCGACAGCGCATCTTCCTGGTGCCATTAACATTCCGCTTGACGCCAACTTGGCCGCTTGGGCCGCACGGGTTCTTGACTACGATAGACCGACATTGCTCGTGGTTGACGACCCTCTCGACGTTGACGAGGTCGTCGGGCAGTTGCTGTGTGTGGGTTTTGACGACATATGCGGTTACCTCAAGGGAGGTCTTGCAGCATGGGAGGGACATGCGCTGAAGTTCGGATGCCTTGCAACGATCGACATCGAGCAGCTTCATGACCAGTTGACAGGGCCAGGGCATTGGGTTCCTTTTTTGCTAGATGTCCGCGCCCGTGCGGAATGGGCGTCGGGGCACATTGACACTGCAAGCCACATTGATTGTGCTCATCTGAAAGATCGGCTCTTGGAAGTTCCACAAGATCGGCCGGTAGCGGTGATATGTTGCTCCGGGGAGCGCTCGACCATCGCCGCCTCGCTTCTTCAAGCCCGGGGTTATCGCGAGATCTCTCATGTCCTTGGCGGGATGAGCGCATGGAATAAGCGAATCCATCACCATTGAGGGCTGGGTGGACCGTTCAGCCTCCTTTCGCCCGGGATCGGCGAGGCGCTGTGTTGGGTGCAGCGCCGGAACGATACTGCTGACCGGAGGCGCGCCTTAGAGCTTGAGCACGTTTCGGCGGTAGTGTTCGTCGGGACGCCCGCCGATACGGCTTACGTTTTCTGCAGACAGGAAACGCGGCCCGCCGAGAGACGCTGCGCCGACGAAAATCTTTGCCGCCTTTTCGGCCATGAACATTGCAGCTTTCACAGCGTCAGGCGAACGTCCTAGGGTAATAATCCCGTGGTTCTCGAGCAGGATTACGCGAGGCGGGGTGCCGAAGTCCCGCATGAACGCCGTTGTCTCACGGCGAATGATTTGTGAAAGCCGCAAGCCCGGATCGGTATAAGAAACGAATACGGATGCAGGTCCGCAGCACACGATATCGTCGGGGAAGAGCTTTTTCGTGGCGAATTCGCGCGCGCGTGGCGAACAAAGGATCTGATTGATGTGGATGGCGTGGGTATGGCCCACGAAGTTGATTTCGGGCAGGCTCAGGAGATAGGCATGAAAGAGGGCCTCGACCGATGGTTTCTTGTCTGACGGATCAACGCGTGACGCGAGAAGCTCGTCGTCCACTTCCTTGTCGCTGAGATCGTCCCGATCGAGCATCGCCAGGAGCTGCGCGGCTCGGCATTCCGTGACATCCGTTTCGGTTAGCGTGCCGAGGCTGCTCCCGCTCGACTTAACGAGGAAGGTTTCGTCACTAAGCTTCGCCGAGGCATTTCCTTCGCCCAGGATGGCAAGTCCCCGGTGTTCGGCCCCCAATTCGTGGGAGAGGGCAATGAGGGCCTGATTCAAGTTGACCGGTGCGCCCATGGTCAAATCTCCCCGCAAATGGAGACGTTCATGCCAAGTTCGTCCATGGCCGCGGCCTTGGCGAACAAAGCGCGCCGGGCAGCGCTCTTCTCGGGCGCGTAAGCGACTTGAATGTGGTTCGCCTTGTGCCGGCCCATCATTTGATCGCGGGTGATGCCCTGCAGGACCGCGTGCATGATCGGCCATTGCGGGGTGGTTAACCGCCAGCGCTCCTCGGTTTCTTCAGGGGGAAGCTTCACGACCTCTGCGAGACCGGTGTCGAAGTTCAGCGTGCTTGAGACATCCACCCGGCTCCACACAATCCACCCGGGCTTGCTGATACCGCGAAGGGTTCCACCCCCGAGGCGCCAATACATCGGAGGCTGACGCATACTGTCGGCGCCCTTCCAACCGCCAATGAAATGCTTCGGCGGGGCCGCGCCCGAAATAAGAAAGACCCACACGTAGGCATCGAGCTTCTTGCCGTCGACCTTGCCGGTGAATTGCCGCCCCCATCGAAGATCATGAAGCGTATTTTCAGGGGGAAAGCCCAGTTCTTTCCAAACGCCGTCCGTCACCAATCCGTCGATTCCGGCGCACTCATCGACCTCATTGAAATGCGGAAGCGCTCGGCCCTTGTAGAGTTCTTCCCGAGTTCCTTCGCGGAAGACTGGCGGCCTGTCTTCGTTGTTCAGTGTGCCCTCAACGAGATCCGAGGCTGGGCAAAGGTCTTTCAGGCCCTGCTGGTATTGGATTCCGATGGTTGCGCATCCAAACTCATCGGCAATTCGTACAGCGGCAATGTACATCTTACATTGTTGAAGCACTTGTGCCTCGGTGAGGTCGGTTTCCTCGTTTTCTCCAAGATGGAATTTGAACTCTTTGCGAAGGTACCAATCGTAGACCGCACGAGCTTCTTCGTCCTTTACGGTGAGCATTTTTGCGTAAAGCGAGGATTGGCTGAGCCGCTCTTTGAAGATTCCCGTTTCAATCAAGAGCTCGTCAGGGACGATGGCGTTGTACATCCCCATACAGCCCTCGTCAAAAACGCCCATGATAGCCTTTTCCGACTTTAGCTTCCTGGCGAACTTTCTTCCGACCTTCTCGCTCGAACTCGGGATCTTGAAGTCTGCGAGGGGCCGGACGTGCGACGTGTCGTGTTTGATCTTGCCGGTCTTGAGCCATTTTCTGAGGCCGCGTGAAAAGAAGTCGTCGTCGAAGTTTTCGCTCCAGAGCGAGCTGAACTTGACTCCCGCTTTAGCGAGGGAACCATTAAGGTTGAGCAAACCGACAAGACCCGGCCATGTGCCGCTCCAGTTCGCGAGTGTCAGGATGGGTCCCCGATGTGAGAGGAGGCCATGCAGAACGTGGTGGCTGTATTGCCATACCGATTCAGCCACTATCAGTGGTTCGTCGACTGGAATCTTCTTGAAGACCTCCATTCCGTACTTCTGGCTATCGATGAAGCCATGCTTTTTCGCGGGATCAAACGGGTGCGCCCGCTTGACAGCTGCGCCCTCCTTTTCGATGGCCGAGACGAGCTGCTTTTCCATTTCTGCCTGGGCAGCTTCGCACGTTTGGTTGGCTTCAATCCGAAGGTCGCCGTTCGCAATGAGGTGAATGGTTTTCATGATGTGTTTGGCCTTGTGGTTCCAGCGAAGAAGAGCCCATACGGTTTGCGGCGGCGGTGAGCTGCAGCGCAGTCCATTTCATCGGGGGATCATGACTTGCGGGAAAGATGCACTATGCACGAGAGACCTTCGGCCTTGAAGCGCATTTTGCAAAGTCGCCGAAAGATGGGTTTCCGAAAAAACCGGATCAAGGTCCGAGTGCCTTCACGCGACCATGATGACGTCGGCGATTCAGCGTCGTGCCTGCCTGACAAGTCCGGCGTTACGGACGAGATTACGCGGCCTTCGCCGTGGTGACACCGGCCATCAAGCGCAGCACGGATTCCTGCGAAGCCTCTCCACGTGTTAGTTCTCCGGCGAGCTTGCCATCGCGCATCACAAGGATTCGTGTCGAGAGGTTTATGACCTCGGGAAGCTCCGAGGAGATTAGCATGACAGCGATCCCCTGGCTCGCCAAATTGTCAATCAAGGCATGTATGGCGGCTTTGGCCCCGACGTCCACACCACGCGTGGGTTCGTCCACGATCAAGAGCTTGCCGCCGCGGGCAAGCCACTTGGCCAGAACGACTTTCTGCTGGTTGCCTCCACTCAATGAGCTCGGCGGGGCTTCCATCGAGGACGCCTTGACGCGCAGCTTGCCAAAATAATCGCCGGTGACTTCCTCTTCGCGCCTGCGTTTGAGCATTCCAATGGCCCCGCGCAGCCGGTCAAGGATGGCAAGGCTCACGTTCGCCCTGATGGGCAAGCCAAGCACCAGACCCTGCCTCTTGCGATCCTCCG
>DATDAX010000035.1:0-20369 GCA_036525175.1 Terrimicrobiaceae bacterium
GCTAAGTACACGCCGTTTTCCGTGGGAGAGATGTGGGGGTCGCTGTGGGATACGGTGTGGTTCCGCTTTCAGGGCCAGATCCCAACGGATTGGAAGGGGCGCGAAGTGGTTGCGCTTGTGCGATTGACGAGTCTGGGACCCGAAGGTTTCGCCGCCGAGGGGGCAATTTACCAAAATGAACACCTCGTCCGCGCCGTAAATCTCAATCGTCGCGAGATCGAGATCGCCACGAAAGCAAAGGGCGGCGAGCGATTTGAGTTCTTCGTTGAGGCTGCTGCCAACGGTGGGACAAATCCGACCGGAGACGCCATCGGACTCAATCTTCCGGACTACAATGGCAAGCCCCTCTTCCGGCTCGAACAAGCCGAGCTCGCATGCAGAAATTCCGAGGCTTTTGATTTTTACTTCGATTTCAAGTTCGCCGCAGAGGCCATGGACGCCTTGCCAGAGAACTCACAACGGCGCGCGGAATTGCGTTACGCATTGAACGAATCGGTAAACGAATTCGATCACGAGGATCCCGCCACCATCAAGCGGGCGGCGGCCGCGCTGCGCGATGTGATGCGCCGCCGAAATGGCGACACGGTGCACACGCTTTCCGCCGTTGGTCACGCGCACATCGATACGGCTTGGCTCTGGCCGCTGCGTGAGACGATCCGCAAATGCGCCCGAACGTTTTCCACCGCGCTCAATTACATGGAAAAGTACCCCGGTTATGTCTTCGTCTGCTCGCAGGCGCAGCAATACGCGTGGATGAAGGCGTACTATCCCGAGATTTGGGAGGGCATCAAGAAAGCCGTTCGCCGCGGTCAATGGGAGCCGGTCGGCTCCATGTGGGTAGAGACCGATTGCAATCTCGTCTCTTCCGAATCGCTCGTCCGGCAGATTCTGCTGGGCAAGAGGTTCTTTGAGAAGGAACTCGGATACGAGACCCGGGACGTGTGGATTCCGGACGTGTTTGGATACGCAGCTTCCCTGCCGCAGATCATGCAAAAGAGCGGCGTGGAGTATTTTCTGACGCAGAAGATCTCTTGGAACCAGTTCAACAAATTTCCGCATCATACCTTCTTTTGGGAGGGCATCGACGGCACGCGCATCTTCGCTCATTTTCCGCCCGCTGACACCTACAACGCGGACACCGGGCCTGATCAACTTGTTAGGAGCGTTCAGAACTTCAAAGAACTCGACCGCGCAACAAGGTCTCTCCTTGTTTACGGCTGGGGCGATGGAGGGGGCGGTCCAAGCATCGAGATGTTGGAAAAGGCGCGGCGCGCGCGAGACTTCGATGGACTCCCGCGACTTGAGCAGGAGAAGGCCATCAAATTCTTTGAGAAGGCCAAGGTCGATGCCAAAGATCCCCCGGTCTGGGTTGGCGAGCTTTACCTCGAACTCCACCGCGGCACCTATACCAGCCAGGCAAAAAACAAGCGCGGCAATCGAAAATCCGAGTTCTTGCTCCGCGACGCCGAGTTTCTAGATGCGGTGAGTCTGGCTCTTGCGCCGAAGCGCAAGGAATCCGTCGCCGATCCCGAACGAGCTGTCTACGATGTTACCGGGCTGGACGATTCGCACCCACAAACGCACCGCTCCGCGCTGGACCGTGCATGGAAGCTGCTCCTGCTCAACCAGTTCCACGACATAATTCCGGGCTCGTCGATCCACTGGGTCTACCAGGACAGCCAGCGCGATTACGAGACGATCCGCCAGCTTGGAGAATCTGTGCGTGATTCTGCGCTATCCACCCTCGAGACGCTGATTGATAGCTCCTCCTTTAAGCACCCGGTCCTGGTCGCAAACAGCCTCGGCATCCGTCGCCAGGAGGTCGTGGAACTCCCTGACGGCGGCCTTGCGAGTGTCGACGTCCCTCCATTTGGATACGTGATTGTGGAGAAAACCGACGAGTTCCTTCGCACAACTGATCAGCCCGTCAAGGCCGTGCAGACGCGGCAGGGAATCACCATGGAGAACGGCCTGTTGCGCGTGAAGCTCAACGCCAAGGGACACATTGCCAGCATCTTCGATCTCCGGGCGCGGCGTGAGGTTCTCAGTGACCAGGGAAATGTCTTCCATCTGCATCGCGATATTCCGGATCGCTGGGATGCTTGGGATGTGGACATCTTTTACAAGGAGCGGTGCAAGGTCGTCGAAGGCCTGGAAAAGCTTGAACTTGTCGAGTCCGGCCCGCTCCGTAGTGTCGCGCGGATCGTTCGCACCTTCGGAAAGTCCCGAATCGAGCAACGGGTCGTCCTTAACGCCGGGACGCCTCGCATCGATTTTCCGACCGAGGTCGACTGGAAGGAGAGCCAGAAACTCCTGAAAGTGGCCTTTCCCGTGGACATCTATGCGCAAAAGGCGACATATGAGATCCAATTTGGACATTTGGAGCGTCCCAACCACGCCAACACGAGTTGGGACATGGGAAAGTTCGAGGTTTGCGCTCAAAAATGGGCAGATTTGTCCGAGGCAGGGTACGGCGTTGCTCTCCTGAACGACTGCAAATACGGACACGATATTGAAGGTAACGTCATCCGCCTCAGCTTGCTTCGCGCCCCGGTTTCTCCGGATCCTTTGGCGGACCGCGGACGACATGAATTTACCTACTCGCTGCTGCCCCATGCGGGCGATTTGCGCAATGGGCGTGTGATTGATCAAGCCTACAGCCTCAACGTCCCACTCATCGTTCGTGATTTGAAACCTGCCGCGGGTCCACTTCCGGCCTCGCATTCGTTTTTCCTGAATAGTTGCCCCGGAGCGGTGGTGGAGACGATCAAGGTCGCGGAAGACGGAGGCGCGATCGTCGTGCGGATCTACGAATCCGAAGGCGGCCGTTGTCCACTGAAGCTCACAACGACCCTGCCAGTGCGAAAGGCGTGGCTCACCAATTTGCTCGAGACCGAGGAAAAGGCGGTCCCTATTAGCAACGGCACCGTGCGGCTTGATCTGAAGCCCTTCGAGATCGTAACGCTGAAGTTTGCGCTGTAGTCGAGCGTCCTCGGCGTATTCCTTCACGAAGCGTCTTCTATGCGCCTCGCGCCAGCCACGCCAGTTCGCGATTGTCACAACACGCTCTGCCTTGTAAGACGCGCATGTGCTTGAGCTCAATCCCGAGAATAGAATCGCGGGCGTCCTTGCTCCCGTCTTTGCTGTTCGCGGCGAGAACGATTTGGGGGTCGGAGATACTGAGACACTTAAGGAGCTGATTTCCTGGACCGCGCGACAGGGGCTTTCGGTTGTGCAAATCCTGCCGATCAATGAAACCGGCGGTGACTGCAGTCCATACAACTTGTTGAGCGCCATGGCAATCGAATCCACGACGATTGCCACGCTCCCCGGCATTCTCCCTGATTTGACCCAGGAGGATTTCGAGCGGATCACGGCTCGCTACGATCTTCCAGTGCTGCGTCAGGGTTTCGTGCACTACCGGGAGATCAAGAAACTGAAGCGGCAACTCCTCTACGCCGCTTTCAAGACTTTTCGCTCTCGTGCCGCCGATAAATCGAGAGCGAAAGCGTTCTCGGACTTCGAACGAGCCAATGCCGACTGGCTGCCCGATTACGCGGTTCATCGAGCACTCGTGAGTTGGCACGAAGAATGTGAAGATTGCGATCAATGGCCGCGGGAGCACCGGTCGCCCACGGCAGTGCGGGTTTGGACAGAATCTCTTACTCCCGTCCGCAAGCGGCACATGCGCGATCTCATGCGCTTCCATGCCTATGTGCAGTGGACGGCCTACACACAATGGCTGGCGATTCGTGTGCACGCCGAGAACGAGGGAGTTGCGCTCATGGGAGATGTCCCCGTCGGCGTCAGCAGGCACAGCACGGACGTGTGGCGAGAACCGGACATCTTCGACCTGAAGCATTCCAGCGGGGCGCCTCCTGAAAAGGCCTTCAGGGCTGACCCGTTCACCGAAAAGTGGGGTCAAAACTGGGGTTTTCCGCTCTACAACTGGGAAAGTATGGCCCAGGATAATTACGCCTGGTGGAGAAGGCGCCTCCAGCTCCTCACGAGTATCTTTCACCTGCTGCGTGTGGATCATGCGCTCGGATTCTTCCGGATTTATAGCTTCCCGTGGCCGCCTTCCGAGAACGCCAGATTTACAGATCTTACGCCCGAGCAGGTCATGGAAATCACGGGCGGCGAGTTGCCGCGCTTCATGGATCGGGACGATACAACCGATGAGAATCGTGAATACAACCGGCAGCATGGTGAAAGGCTCTTCAGAATGCTGCTGGAGGAGATCGGCGCCCATCGCTTGATCGCAGAGGACCTCGGCGACGTAGCCCCATACGTGCGGCCCACATTGGAACAACTGGAAATCCCCGGGTTCAAGATCCCCCAGTGGGAGCGCAATTGGAATCGCCTCATTCCCGGAAACGATTATCAGCGCCTGAGTCTGGCCACCTTTGCCACGCATGACCATCCCCCCGTCAAATCGCACTGGGACGAACTGTTTCTTGTTGCGCAGAGCGAGGACAAGGCTCTCCGCGACGCAGCCATCCACGGGATGTGGGAGCTTATGGATTTTTGCGGGCGGCCCGATATCAAGCTTCCGCAAGCCTTCACTCCGGAAATCCACGAGATCCTCCTTCGCGGCCTTTTCGCAAGCAATTCCTGGATCGCCGTCCACACGATTGTCGACCTCTTCGGCACGGAAGAACGTTTCAACGTTCCGGGGTCGGCTTGTGAGGCTAACTGGACGCAACGCATGCCGCTCCCCATCCAGGAATGGGACAAAGCATACAGTTCACCCCTAAAACTCGTCCGTCAGTCCCTCTCTGAAACCGGCAGATCGAGAAAATAACCAAAAGCAAGGTTGCGAAACGGCCCGATATCTGCTTACTAAAGTTGATAGGTAACAGACATTTGGAATGGCAAACCTTACAAAACGGGATTTAGTGATGCGGATCAGCAAGGAGACTGGGCTTGTCCAGCAGGATGTTTTCGACGTCATCCAAAAGACCCTCGATTACATCACGGAAGCACTCTCTAAGGGACAGGATGTCGAGCTTCGAAATTTTGGCGTTTTTGAAGTGCGCCTGACAAAGTCACGTGTCGGTCGTAACCCTCATAAGCCCGAGCACGATGTCGTAATTCCGGCGCGCGCAACCGTAAAGTTCAAGTCCGGCAAGATCATGCGGCAGCGCGTGCTGCTGCGCACCGAGGAGCTCAAAAATATTGAGAAAGACGGCGCGACTGCGTGAGTTTCCGTCGTAGAGTGGTCGGTGTCTTCGATCATACGCGTTCGTGGCGCGCGTCAAAATAACCTGCGGAGTATCGACCTCGAACTGCCTCTAGGGCAGTTCATAGTCGTTACCGGGCCTAGCGGCAGCGGCAAGTCGAGTCTTGCCTTCGATACGCTTTATGCGGAGGGGCAGAGGCGGTATGTTGAGACGTTCAGTCCCTATACCAGGCAGTTCCTTGAGAGGATGGATAAGCCGAGGGCTGACCTCATCGAGGGAATCCCACCGGCGATTGCCATCGAGCAAGCGAACCACGTCAAGACCACTCGTTCGACGGTTGGGACGATCACGGAGATCAATGATTATTTGAAGCTTCTCTTTCCCCGAATTTCCAAAGCTTATTGCCCCTCCTGCCGGCGCGAGATTCGAACAGAGACTTCCAGTTCCGTCGTCCAGCAAGTCATCCGGGAATATTCAGGGCGGCAGGTCCTCGTAACATTCGGGATCCCGGTCCCGGTCGGGACGGCACCTACGGACTTTTTTGATTTCCTTCGCCAGCAAGGCTATTTGCGCGTGTGGCTGGATGGGAAGGCGGCACGCACCGATGAGCCCGCGGAGATCAAGCGGCTTCCCGTGGTCGTCCCTGTGATTCAGGACCGTTTGGTGGTCTCGATTGAGAATCGCACGCGTCTTGCCGAGACGATTGAAGCCGCATTTCGATTTGGTTCAGGGCAAATTCAGATCATTCATGGAGATTCCGGGCATCCCTTCTCCACGGGATGGCACTGTCCGCACTGTGATCTTGCCATTCGTGCCCCAACGCCGGGACTCTTCAGTTTCAACAACCCTCTTGGGGCGTGTCCGGAGTGCCGCGGATTCGGCCGGACGATCGGCATCGATTGGAATCGCGTCCTGCCTGACAGGTCGTTGTCCATTGCCTCGGGCGTCGTAAAGCCGTTCCAAAGCGGGCAATCAAAAGAGTGCCAGCGCGATCTCACCCGTGCTGCGGCTCGCAACGAAGTGGACGTGAACTGCCCGTTCGACGAACTGCCAAAATCCGATCAGGATTGGGTGCTGAATGGGGAGGGTGGAAATCCCGAGGAAGCATGGGAGCAAGGCCGATGGTATGGGGTGAAGGGATTCTTCAACTGGCTTGAATCGAAGACCTACAAGATGCATATCCGCGTGCTTCTGAGCCGCTATCGCAGCTACCAGCCGTGCCCAAAATGCCGGGGTGCGCGCCTTCAGCCGGAGGCGCTCAATTTTCGGATCGAGCCGACGCAGAAGACCCTGCCGGAGGTGGCCGCGACTCCGGTCCGCGACTTTCTGCGCGAGATTTCTGAGGCCCGCTTACCGACGGGCGATGCGACATCGTTGCTTCTGCGTGATCAGATCGCTTCCCGGTTGCGTTACATGAACGAGGTTGGACTCGGCTACCTCACGCTTGACCGACCGACTCGCACGTTGTCCGGCGGTGAGATCGAGCGCGTCAATCTGACGACCTGTCTGGGAGCTTCATTGGTCAATACGCTCTTTGTCATGGACGAGCCTACTGTCGGGCTGCACCCGCGCGACACAGGGAGGCTCGTGGACGTCATGCACGCGCTGCGTGACAAGGGAAACACGCTTGTCGTTGTCGAGCATGAGGAGGCGGTTATACGTCGCGCCGACCATATCGTTGATATCGGACCGGGCCGTGGTGGTGACGGCGGGAAGCTCATGTTTAGCGGTCCTGCTGCTGAGATGCAGGATGCATGGCCAGGGGCCGGGCATTCACTCACTGCCGAGTATCTTTCTGGTAGGAAGGCTATTCCGGTCCCGGTGCGTCGCCGCAAGGCGGAGCGGACTTTGAAGTTGCGGGGTATCCAGCATCATAATCTTCAGGGTGTTGACGTCGACATTCCGCTAGGCGTCCTCTG
Organism: Terrimicrobiaceae bacterium; assembly: GCA_036525175.1. Classification (GTDB taxonomy): domain Bacteria; phylum Verrucomicrobiota; class Verrucomicrobiia; order Chthoniobacterales; family Terrimicrobiaceae; genus DASTFP01. The sequence goes on from DATDAX010000035.1 coordinate 7,103, forward strand.
CTGCGTGACAGGGGTTTCTGGCTCAGGAAAGAGCTCGCTGGTGCATGATGTTCTCTATCGCGGTCTGGCGGGCAACGGAATGTACGGAGGTTCCACCTTCGAAGAGCACGAGGCATCGGGCACCTGCCGCTCGATCACAGGGGAAGCGGAGATTGGCGAGGTCATAATGGTGGATCAATCGCCTCTGGCGCGAAGTCCGCGCTCGACGCCCGCCGTGTACATGGGCGCGTACGACGTCATTCGCGAGGTGTTTGGGACTCATCCTGATGCCCTCTCGGCTGGTCTTTCCCCTTCATCGTTCTCCTTCAACACGGGCGATGGCCGGTGCGAACGATGTTCCGGTCTTGGCTTCGAAAAGATTGAGATGCAGTTTCTCAGCGACCTCTACCTGCGTTGCCCGGAATGCGAGGGACGCCGTTTCCAGCCACATGTGTTGAAGATTCGCATTGGGGAGCGGTCGATTCATGACGTGCTGGAGATGACTGTGCGCGATGCGATCGCTTTTTTCGGGGGTAACGAACGCATCATAGCCTACCTCACTTTGCTGGCCGATGTGGGTCTCGATTATCTTCGCCTCGGCCAGCCGGTTAATGCGTTGAGCGGCGGAGAATCCCAGCGCCTCAAGCTTGCCGGACACCTCGCGGAACGGCGCGAGTCCGGCTCGCTGCTTATTTTCGACGAGCCGACCACCGGCCTGCACTTCGACGATGTCGCTCGTTTGCTGAGAGTGTTTCATCGCTTCGTGGATGAGGGGAACAGCCTTGTGGTCATCGAGCACAATCTGGAAGTCATCAAGTGCGCGGACTGGCTCGTCGATCTGGGCCCGGAAGCGGGCGATCAGGGCGGTCGGGTGGTTGCGGTCGGAACGCCGGAGGACGTCGCCCAATGCGACGCTTCGCACACGGGGCGCTATCTGAAGGACCTACTAAACCGCCACCTGCGCGTCGCGGAACGACTTCCACGGCCTGCGACGCCAGCGCGTACAAACGGTTCCCCGAACGCCATTCGCGTTCGCGGAGCGCGTGAACACAACCTGAAGAACATCACGGTCAGTATTCCCCGCGAAAAGATTGTCGTGGTCACCGGACTGAGTGGGTCGGGAAAGTCCACCCTCGCCTTTGACATATTATTTGCGGAAGGCCAGAGACGCTTCCTCGATAGCATGTCGGCATATGCCAGGCAGTTTGTGGAGCAGCTCGAAAAGCCGGACGTGGATTCCATCGAGGGTTTGCCACCAAGCGTCGCCATCGAACAGCGCGTAACCCGCGGCGGGGGAAAGTCGACGGTTGCAACGGTCACCGAGGTGTATCATTTCCTGCGCCTCCTCTTCTCGAAACTGGGGACTCAGCATTGTCCCGACTGCGGCGTCCCGGTCGAGAAGCAAACTCTTTCCGCAATCACGGCAACCGTTCAGCAACTTGCCGCGCGCAGCACTGTCCAAGTCTATGCTCCCCTCATCAAGGCCCGCAAAGGCTTTCACACAAGGATCGCCCAGTGGGCCGCACGGAATGGCATCGATTTTCTCCTCGTGGATGGCGAACTGACGCCGGTCGGGAGTTTCTCAAGACTTGAGCGATTCAAGGAACACTCGATTGACGCTTTGATCGGAGAGGTCTCGCCTCGGGGAGACGTCAGGGACCTTGTTCGCCGCGCGCTCGACATCGGCAAAGGGTCCGCGCGCGTGCGCGATGGCAAGGGAAAATTTCACATTGTCAGTTCGGAAATGAATTGTCCGGAGTGCGGGCGCGCCTTCGAGCCGCTCGATCCGAGGCTTTTTTCCTTCAACTCGCCTCATGGCTGGTGCGGGCATTGTCGCGGGTTTGGAGAGGTTTGGCAGGATTATTCGAGCAAGGAATTCGATTCGGCGCTCGAGGCCGAACTAGCGGAGGAGCGCAGCCACGAAACGCTCGACGACGGCGAGGCGCGCCCGTGTCCGATCTGCCGTGGAACGCGCATTAACGAAACGGCCCGTAGCGTTTTTGTTCAGGGCGAAACCATCACAAGCATCGCGCATTTGCCAGCCGACGATTGCCTCAAGGCCATCGCGAAGCTCAAATTTCGAGGAAGCCACAGGGAAATTGCTACCGACATTCTCAGCGAGATCACTCAGCGCCTCCGTTTCCTTTGTCAGGTCGGGTTAGGTTATCTCAACCTTGACCGTGCCGCGAACTCACTGAGCGGCGGCGAGTCCCAGCGCATCCGCCTTGCGGCTCAGTTGGGCTCGAACCTCCGCGGTGTCCTTTACGTCCTCGACGAACCGACGATCGGCCTCCACGCCCGCGATAACTCGCGACTCCTGGAGGCCTTGGAGGCTCTGGCCCGTCAGGGCAACTCGTTGGTCATCGTCGAGCATGATGAGGAGACGATGCGCCGTGCGGACCACATTGTTGACCTCGGACCGCGCGCCGGCGCGCGTGGTGGAGAGGTCGTCGCTGCGGGGTTGCTTGGGGAAATCCTTGCCAATCCCAACTCGCTCACCGGCCAGTGCCTGAAGCACCCGATGAGCCATCCGCTGCGCGGCTCGCGACGCGCGTTGACGAACGCTCCGGGCTGGATCGAGCTCGCGGGAGCCCAATTGCACAATCTCAAGGAGCTTGACGTCCGGATTCCGATCAATCGTCTCACCGCCGTTGCCGGCATCTCAGGCTCCGGCAAAAGCACGCTTGTCCGTGGCGTCTTGCTTCCCGCCGTGAAGGAAGCGCTCGGTCGAAAGCCCCAGGCGACCGAACGCGCGAGGGCTTCACGCCGTGCGGACGACCGTCGATGGCGGGCGATCAAAGGCACGGAGCCTCTCGGCGCGGTCCTGGAGGTTGATCAATCGCCGATCGGCAAGACGTCCCGTTCGACACCGGCAACCTACATTAAGGTCTTCGACGAAATTCGTGCGTTGTACGCGAACCTCCCCGCCGCCCGCATGCGAGGGTATAGCGGAAGCCGGTTTTCGTTTAACAACGAAGGAGGGCGATGCGAAGCCTGCCAGGGGCAAGGCGTTATCAAGCTTGAAATGAATTTTCTCCCTCCGTCGTACATCCCGTGCCAGGAATGCAACGGAAAACGCTACAATGCGGCGACGCTGGAAATCGAATACAACGGAAAATCCATCGGCGATGTTATGGAAATGACCGTCGAGCAGGCGGCGGAATTCTTTTCCGCGTATCCAAAGATCCGGAGAGCGCTGAGTCTTCTTGTGGAGACTGGTCTCGGCTACCTTCAGCTTGGCCAGCCCAGCCCAACGCTCAGCGGCGGTGAGGCCCAGCGCATCAAGCTTGTCTCGCAGCTGGCTCGCCGAGCGACCGCGGCCGCCGAGGAAGTTCAGACGACCCGGCGGGGTAAATCGACTCTCTACATTCTGGAGGAGCCCACCATCGGTCTCCATGCACACGACGTGGCCCAACTCATCCAAATTTTGCACCGTCTGGTCGACGAGGGCGGAACGGTCATCGTCATCGAACATCACCTGGATGTGATCGCGGAAGCCGACCATGTGGTTGATCTCGGCCCGGAAGCCGGTGCCAAGGGAGGCGAAATCGTCGCCGCAGGCTCGCCGGAGGAGGTTGCCGGCTCGAAACGCAGCCGCACCGCGCCGTTCCTGCGCGAAATTCTCAAGCGAAGACACGACCCATCGCGAACAAAGCCGCTGTCCATTCGCGAGAATGTGGCCGATCTCGCCGAATGCCTCTCCCAGACCCAGGGACAATTGAAATGCCTCGAGCGTGTGAACGAGTAGGCCTGTAAGGCAAACGTCAGGACACACTCGCGCCTACTATGCGTCCGGATTGCGGGTCATGTCCCAATAGAACAGTGCCCCATTTGCGCTCTGCGTTGACAACCGTCGGATGGGACGATAGTTAGTTTAACCTTTTTATCGTGAGTTTTCTCCCTGTTCTGCAAGACCCATCATCCTCCGATATCGGAGGGCTCCGAGCTGACCTAAGGCCTCAGAGTATTCGCGACGCCGTTATTCGGCTCGCTGGAAACTCCCAGGACGGAATTCAGTCGGCTGGCGCTATGCTTGCGCGCCTCGCGGGCCGCAGCGCCCAGGATGTGATGACCTACATGACGATCCCGTCCACAATTTCGGGCGGTCCATCGATTTTCCAGGTGCGCATCGGCTCAGGCGAGGTTCTTTCAGCGGGAGACGAGGCGGACTTCCTCGTCGCTTTCCATCAGCACAGCTACGAGGACCATATCCACTTTCTTCGTGAAGGTGGAGTTTTGTTGTATGACTCTGACAACGTCCAGCCGGACCCCAACAAGAAGCAGTTCGTTCACGTGGGTGTTCCGATCACGGGACTGACCATAGAAGCCCTTGGGGGATCGGCAAAAGACAAGGGGAAGAATATTTTCGTGTTGGGGCTTCTGGCCAGGATCTTCCATCTCGATACGGATAAGTTCAAGAAGCTGATCGCCGAACGTTTTAGTGGAAAATCCGGAGACGTGGCCAACACCGCGCTGATGGCGTTCCAAGCAGGCTTTGCATATCCCGTCGGGAACGTGCTTTCACGACTGTACCGCTTCGAGCCGGGTGTGGAATCTGCGACGGAAAAGGCCCAGGTGACAATGGATGGGAACCAGGCTCTGGCATATGGTTTGATCGCCGCCGGGGTGCGTCACGGGGCGGGCTATCCGATTACTCCGTGGTCTTCCGTGATGGAAATTCTGCGAAGCGAGCTGCCGAAGTATGGCGGCCTCTTTGTTCAGGCAGAGGACGAGCTCGGTGCCGTATCTCTGGCGCTTGGATTTTCTTACGGCGGTCATCTCGCGGTGACGGGGAGTGCAGGGCCGGGAATTTCTCTCAAGAGTGAAGCCATCGGATGGGCGTCGATGGCTGAGATCCCGCTCATCGTTGTGAACGTCCAACGCGGCGGACCTAGCACGGGACTGCCCACCAACGTCGAGCAAAGCGATCTTTATCAGGCGATTTTTGGCGGGCATGGAGACAGCCCTCGTGCAGTCCTTGCGGCTGCGACCGTGGAGGATTGTTTTTATGTTGCGCTGGAGGCGGCCCGTATCGCGCGCAAGTTCAGCACTCCTGTCATTATTCTTAGCGACTCATCGCTTGCCACACGAATCGAGGCCTTCGATGAACCGGACCTGAAGACATTGATGCAGGATCCGAAAGCCGATCTCGGTCCGCGCGCCCAAGGCTTTAGACCTTACGCCCTGGAACATATTACGAGCCATGCGCCGCCAGGAACTCCGATGCGGGATGGCAAGTATCCCGTTGTGACCGGTCTCGAACACGACGAGATGGGACACCCCACAGGCAGCCCGAAGCTGCATGCCGCGATGACCGCCAAGCGTCGTCGCAAGCTGCAGTTGCTGGCCGAAGAGATTCCTGTGCCTCAGGTCCATGGCGATCCAGAGGGCGAAGCGTTGCTGGTCGGGTGGGGTTCGACCTTTGGTCCGATACACGAGGCCGTCACTCGCGCGCGGGAACGCGGCGAAAGCCTCTCCGCTCTCCATCTCCGCCATTTGCATCCCTTGCCCAATGGACTGAACGACATATTCGATCGCTTCAAGCGGGTCATCGTCATCGAAATGAACGACGAAGGTCTCTACGGGTACGGACAGCTCGCCACGATCCTCAGGGCAAGATATTGCAATCCTAAGATCCGCAGCCTGACGAAGACCGACGGACTCACGTTTAGGGTCCGTGAAATTTTGGAAGGAGTTTTGAAATGAATGCCGTCGCCGTTGTAGAGGAACGCGAGAAGCTCACCAAGAAGGCTCTCACTGCTGACCATCCGACATGGTGTCCAGGGTGTGGCGATTTTGCGGTGCTGGCTGCCTTTTACAAGGTCCTAGAAAAGCGCCAGCTTCCCCATGAGAGTATCGTCACGCTGGCAGGCATCGGTTGTTCATCGCGGTTTCCGTATTTCGTCAATACGCACGGAGCGCATTTCATTCATGGCCGTGCCGTGCCGCTGGCTTCGGGCGTAAGTCTTTCCCGGCCGGATCTTCATGTGTTCTTGTTTGGCGGAGACGGCGACGGATTCTCCATTGGGGGCAACCATCTCGAGCACGGTGCGCGCAAGAATATCCGCCTCACCTATGTGATTATGGATAACTTTGTGTATGGCCTGACGAAAAAGCAGACTTCGCCGACCTCACCGATCGGTTATCGATCAAAGACGGATCCGACTGGCGCAATCGACCAGCCGGTCAACCCGATCAAGAAGTTGGTGGCGGCGGGCGCAACATTCGTCGCTCGAACGCACGCAACGCAGATCAACCACATGATACAGATGATTGAGCGTGCGATGGATCACGATGGCTTTTCGGTGGTCGAGGTGCTCTCTGAGTGCGTTGAGTTTTTCCCCGGCGCGTTTGATGCGGGCAATCCGCGCAAGGGTGGCACATTTACGGTGATCGACGAGAGAAAGTGGGACAATTCGCCCGAGGACGAAGCGCGTCACGATGTGACGGATGAAATTGCCGCATACCGGCTCGCGAGCGTGCCTTTTCCGGGTCTCTTCGGCGTGTTTTTCGAGGTCGATCGTCCGACGAAGAATGCGCTTGAAGGCAAGTGGATCGCCGAAGCGCAGGCAAAATTCGGCGGCGCCGGCGATCTGGAAATTCTCCAGAAGACGTTCGATCGACTGAAGTAGGCCTCGCGGAGCGAGCTGCGATCGAGGCATCTCGATCGTGATGGTCGGGAACTTTCGGTCTTGCTGGGAGAGAATTCTTTTGCGCCGTCGGGCCGCGGCGTGCGACAAACTGCCCCCCAATGCTCAATTGGATCTGGCTAGGGCTGGTCGTGCTGGCTGTTCTTCTCGGTGCGGTATCGGGCCAGCTCGCGGAGGTGACAACGGCTGCTTTCGAAGCCTGCAAGACGGCTGTCATGACTCTTGCGTTGCCACTCGCCGGAATCATGGCCCTATGGCTCGGAATGATGCGCCTCGCGGAAAAGTCAGGCCTTGTGGGTTTGCTTGCCGGAGCTCTTCGGCCGATCATGCGCTGGTTGTTCCCGGATGTTCCGGCGGCTCATCCTGCGATGGGTTCAATGGTGATGAACATGGCGGCCAACATGCTGGGTCTGGCAAACGCCGCCACACCGCTTGGCCTGCGCGCAATGCAGGACCTCGAAAAATTAAACCCGCGGCCTGGCGTCGCCACTAATGCCATGTGCACATTCCTGGCGATTAACACGAGTTCCATCCAACTCATACCCGCCACGACTGTCGGAATTCTTTCCGCAGCCGGTGCAGCGAATCCCACATCCATTATCGGAACGGCATTCATCGCGACCGTCTGTTCAACCATAGCCGGCATAGTCGCCGTGAAATCGCTCGAAAGGCTGCCTTGGTTTACGCTTCCGAGTGTTGAAACGACGCCGAAGGAGGCGGCGATTTCGAACACGTCGTCCCCCGACGAAGACCGGGCGCCGCGGATCCGCGTAATCTGGAAGAGTCTCTTACTGATAACGCTTGGCTTCTTTGCCTCGCTTTTTGTGACCATGGCTTTTTTCCCGGCTGCTTTCGAGACTGTTGCGAATTCAGCTCGAAGCTTTCTTTCCGTCTCAAGTCCCTTCGCGTTTCCGCCCGAATGGGTGGGTCGGCACTGGCTGGCTCGAAGCGTTGAATCGATTTCCCTGCTGGCGATTCCCTTTATTCTTACGATGTTTCCGCTTTATGCCGCGGCAAGGCAGGTGCCTGTTTACGAAGAGTTTGTCGAGGGTGCAAAGGAGGGCTTTCAAGTCGCTATCCGCATTATTCCCTTTCTCGTGGCGATTTTGGTTGCCATTGGGATGTTTCGCGCAGCCGGCGGAATCGACCTCCTCGCGCGTGTGCTTTCCCCGATTTTCCAACCCTTACGATTTCCTACGGAACTGCTCCCTCTTGTCCTGATGCGACCGCTCAGCGGCAGCGGCTCAAATGGGATCTTCGCAGAATTGGTGAATGCTCACGGCCCCGACAGTCTGATTGCCAAAATGGGAGCAACCGTGATGGGCAGCACCGAGACGACGTTCTATGTGATTGCCGTCTATTTTGGGTCGGTTGCGGTCCGGAGAACACGTCATGCAGTTGCAGCCGGACTGATCGCCGATCTGACAGGGGTGATCGCATCCGTTCTCATCTGCAATCTGGTCTTCGGGTAGTGTTCCTGTCCTGCCTGAGGCGAGATCACCGCTGTGATTGCACAGTTTCTCTTTCTTCTTCAGATCGTTGCGCCGGTCTTCGTCGTCATGGCTCTTGGCTATATGATGCGAAAGATCGGCATCTTATCGAGCGAGGCGGATCGGTCGCTCACGCGACTCGTGGTCACTTTACTCGCGCCTTGCCTGGCATTTGACACCATTATAGGCAACGAAGGCCTGGCCAAACCGCAGAACTGGCTTCTTCCGCCCATCCTTGGCTTCGCGTCGATCGGCCTCGGTATCGTCGTATCCCGCTGGGGCGCAAAGTTGTCTCGGATTCCCGAAGGTGAACCCCGCAGGACATTTGTCTTCGCCACGTCGCTTCACAACTACGGGTACATTCCACTACCGCTTTGCAATGCGCTCTTCGATCGCGACACGATGGGCGTGCTCTTTGCATTTTTCCTGGGCGTTGAATTGGCGTTCTGGAGCATCGCGGTCGCCCAGCTCACAGGTCGCTCCGCGGGGGGGAATTGGCGCCGCGCGCTCAATGCGCCGATCATAGCCATTACCACTGCGATCGCGTTGAACGCCCTCGGCGCAAAAGCTTGGATTCCGCCCTCCATCACGACGACATTCCACCTGCTTGCCGCCTGCGCGGTTCCTCTCGGGCTGCTTCTCAGCGGTGCATTGATTGCCGATTATGTGAATTGGGAGTCCGTGCGACATGGGCGCCGGACGATTCTGGCGTCCGCCGCTGTTCGCATCATTATTCTTCCCGCCGTCATGCTGGTGTTCACCCGGCTTGCGCCGCTTGATGTCACTCTGAAATCGGTGCTGGTCGTCCAGGCCGCGATGCCTGCCGCAATTTTTCCCATTGTCGTGACGCGAGCACATCATGGAGATATGCCGACTGCCCTTCGCGTTGTGCTTGGGACTTCGGCCATTGGCCTTATCACAATCCCGCTTTGGATCGGATTTGGACTACACTGGATAATTCCCGGGCGGTAAGGATCCGCCAGATTGCGATTTGAATTACTGCTTCTTGGCTTTGTAAAAATTGATCGCGGTGACGAGATCCACCGCACGTTGAAGCACGGTATCGCGGACCGGCGGAGCTTTGCCGCGATCCCGTTGGGCCGCTTGCACGGTCTCGATCTCGGGATTGATGTTTGCGACGAGCGAGGCTTCGTTCATCCTGCGGCGTTCAGGATCAAAGACGAACTGGCTCACACCCTTTTCCTTGCTCTCGCGAAAGATTTGCTCGCGCACGTCGCGGGGCAGCCAAATGGAAACGTCCGGCTTCACTCCATCGGGGAAGATGGATACCGCATTGGGAAGGATCACTTGTGCGACAGCCACGCGCAGGATCGCATTTCCGTCGATGGGGGCTTCGGCAAATTCGACGGCTTGTCCACTCGTTTCAGATCCGATGATCATTGCGCCTGCATTCAGGCGCAGTGTTCCTGCCAGCGCTTCCGCTGGGCCGGAAGTGTCCGAGTCTGTCAAAACGACGATAACGCCTTGAAAAACCGGGTCCTGGTTGGAGGTGAATATCCTTTCCTGCTTCGCGCTTGGCTTTTGGATAGAGAAGAGCAACTTGCCCTTCGGACAGAATCGGCGCGCAAATTCCGCAGCCGCTTCGTAGTCGCTGCCTTCGGAGAGCCCACGCAAGTCTAGTATCACTGCATCGATCTGTTCTTGCGGGAAACCGGCCAGCGCTGCATCAAACTGCGCAAGCGTGTCCTTGCTCAACACGCCCAGCCGCATATACGCGATATGCGAGTCCAGAATCTCCGCCAGAAACGGGACCGGTGGGCGAGGAGAGGACTTCGCAGAGGTGCTCGCGATGGCAGCGCCCGGAGACAGTCGTTTGACGAGCCCTTCCAGAGTGGCCCGTTTCAATTCCGTGTCATCGACCTTCGAGCTGTCGAAAAAGCTCTGTTTGAATGTTTGGAGGGCTTTCTCGACATCTTCATCCTTGAGACCGTCGATCAACTCTCGCGTTGTCCGCAGAGGCGGTGTGGGGGTAGGGCTTGGCGAAGGAGATGGAGATGGCGAAAGCTCGGGCGAAGGAGACGGAGACGGCGAGGGCTCCTGGGCCCGGAGCGACCCGGCCAGAACGCCGAGAATCAAGAGAACTCGAAGAATCATGGAGCGCCAATGTCCTCTCTGCGTTGCATCTGGTCAAAGTGGATTGTGTCCGCCGCCTGATACGCAAGTTTTCTCGCGGCATCACGCTCGGCACCCAATGCGCTCACCCCAAGCACGCGACCGCCATTGGTCACGACGCGTTCACCGTCCAGTCTTGTTCCGGCGTGAAATACCACAACCTCGGCCATATGTTGGGCTTGATCGAGTCCGTCGATCGGTTTCCCCTTTTCGTAGGCGCCGGGGTACCCGCGGGAGGCCAGTATGACACAAACCGCGGCACGATCGTCCCACTCGGGGCGCTGGTCGGCGACCGCGTCATCCACGCAGGCCTCGAGAAGGTCAAGCAGGTCGCTGCGCAGTCGCCGCACGAGCACTTGCGTTTCCGGATCTCCGAATCGGCAATTGAACTCAAGGACTTTCGGCCCAGTCTCTGTCAGCATCAACCCCGGAAACAACATGCCGCGGAAAACGATGCCATCGGCTTTGACTCCAGCGACAAAGCGATCGAGCACTTCGGTTCTTACCTGCTCCATCAGAGTGGAATCCAGGGTTCCTGATGGCGACACGGTTCCCATCCCGCCGGTATTGGGGCCGCGGTTTCCATCCAAGGCGCGCTTATGATCCTTGGCGTCCGGAAAGAGGCAGTAGCCGGATCCATCGACGAGCGCGTGAATCGAGCATTCCACTCCTCGCAGACATTCCTCGATCACGATCTTGCGCCCGGACTCGCCGAAGGCTCCCAGGTCCATCGCTCTGTGGATGGCCATGGCAGCTTCGAGAGGATTCTCAGCGACGACCACGCCCTTGCCCAGCGCAAGGCCGTCTGCCTTCACCACGAGCGGATACTTCGCGGTGCGACACCATCCGTGCGCATCGAGGCTTTCGGAAAACTCCCGGTATTCCGCCGTGGGAATTCCGTGCCTTCGCATGAAATCCTTGGCGAATATCTTCGATGATTCAAGCCGGGCCGCCTCCGCCCGCGGCCCGAAAATTCTCAATCCCTCCCTCTCGAAGGCGTCAACGATTCCCGCTGCCAGCGAATCGTCCGGCCCAACGACCGTCAGGCCGATCGCTTCACGCCTTGCAAAGTCTACCAGGGCAGGAATGTCCCCGGCCCCGATGGCCAAATTCTCGCCCAGCATGGCCGTACCTGCATTTCCCGGCGCGCAGTAAAGTTTCGCTACTCGGGGCGACTGGGCGAGCTTCCACGCCAGCGCGTGCTCGCGCCCGCCGGAACCGATGATCAATACTTTCATGAGCGCTGGCAGTCGAACGAGGCACTAGAACAGAAGCACCATCGGTTCAACAGGCAAGATTTCCTTGGATATTAGGATCGAGGGCTTGCGCGGACGAAACACTTTTGGAAACTGGCTTGCGAAGGCTGGAAATGCTTCAGGCCGGCCCATAGGAACGATCAACCGAGGGCTCAGTTGAGCCGCGATCGTTCGCCTGGATACGTCTGTCAACCCGGAAGGCAGACCGACGGGCACGAACAAGACGTCAACCGGTCCGATCTGTTGAATTTGCCATGGCGTCAGAGGATTCTCGATGTTTCCCAGAAAGCAGAAGCGCATTCCCTCAAGCGACCATGCGAACACAAGATTCATGCCGCCCTCGCCCTCTCGAGCCGGATTCTTATAGGTCGGAACGCCGCGAATCCGGAGACCCGCCGCGTTGTTCGTTCCGATTCCCATAGCCCCTCGGAACGTCGTCGGTGAATTATCGAATGCATCCACATAGTTTGCATCGGATCGCTCAGTGGACACCAGCAGGACATCCGGGCGCAAACCGCGAGGGAAGGACCGATCCGTGGTTCCTGGACCGTAGGGGTTTGTCAGCACCTTTCTCCCAATGGACGACGTAATTAGGAAACTTTCATGCCCGAGCCAATCCATGCGAACGTATCGGGGCCGCATCGGTGTTGTTTCGACGGGCGCGGCGCATCCCGCCAGGATGAAGCAAAGGAATAAGCCGCGATATGGGTGAATCCAGCGCATGGAATTTTGCGAATCTAAGCAGGCATCGCCGGAGAGGCAAGGTTGGCCAAGCCTTCGGGCAGCCGGCTAGCGACACGGGCTCATCTCGCCTCCGGCACACTGTGGTGTCAATTCCGGCAAAGGAATTGCATCTCAATCTCCGACGTCCATATTTGGCGCCCGACCATGACTCGACCAGCCGACACATACTTTTCTGTCATCGAAGAGAAGCTCACAGCGGACTATGCGGGAATGTTTCGCGAACCTGGAGGTGCGTTGAAGCATCCATTCCTCACTCCTGGAAGCGATCAATACGCAGATGTCTTGTGGGACTGGGATTCGTGGCTCAGCAATGTCGCATTGAGACAGATTCTCGCAAAAGTGGGAAGTAGGGCGGAAAGCGAGAGAGCGCGGCCTTATGAACAAGGATGCGTGCTGAACTTTCTAGAGTTCGGCGGGATGGACGGCTGGATCCCGATTCTGTCCGGTCGGGATGGCTTTCCCAAGCCGGAGCATATCTATGAGGAAAACATGCGAAAACCGTGCTTGGCGCAGCACGCGGCGTTGCTTGTAGAGGCCGAGGATGGTGACGCCGAATGGCTCCGACAGAGATTCTATTTCCTCCAGACTTTCCTCAACAACTACCGCAACCATCATAGGCATTCGTGTGGTTTGTACTTCTGGCAGAACGACCTTTCGATCGGCGTGGACAATGATCCTTGCACGTACTATCGCCCGCCGCGCAGTTCAGGCTCTATCTACCTGAATGCACTCATGTTCAAGGAGCTCGAGGCGATGATCTATCTCTGCCGCCGTCTTAGGCTCGATGAAATCGCAGAACATTACCAGAGGGATGCTAAAGACCTCCTGGCGGCAATTCAGGAACATTGCTGGGATGAGCGTGACGGATTTTTCTACAGCGTCGACCTCAACCTCCTGCCCGTTGAATCCAAGCGCACGTTTGGCCTCCACCAAGGGATGCCTCGCGACTGGCCGTGCCTTATCCAGCGCATAGGAGTTTGGTCCGGATTTCTTGCGCTCTGGGCCGGGATTGCGA
>DATDAX010000036.1:0-3412 GCA_036525175.1 Terrimicrobiaceae bacterium
GTGCCATGCGTCGCGATGCCGGCCACGAAAGGTGCGGCAAATTCCTCAAGCCCGTCTCCCGTGGCAAGGACATCCACCGCGGTCTTGCCGTGCAGATGCCCGCCCTTGAGCAGGAACGCGCATCCATATTCATTCACGAGAAATTTTCCGGCATCCTTCACCTCCTCGAGACTGCGTATATCCCGTCTTGCCAGGATCCGCAATTCGTCGAGATTCGGGGTTACAACGGTTGCGAGCGGAAACAGTATTTTTCGATACGCGTTGATCGCAGACTTCCTTAGCAAACTGTCTCCACTGCTGGCCACCATGACGGGATCGACAACCAGCCTTGTTCCTCTTCCTGCCAGCGCGCCCGCAACAGCCTCGACAATTGCCGAGGAAAAAAGCATTCCCGTCTTCGCGGCGGCCACGGGGAACGCCGAAAAACTTAGTGAGATTTGATCGGCGACGATCTCCGGGCGCATTGCCTGAATCGTAGAGACTTTACCCGGAACCTCGGCCACCACACAGGTGACCGCCGTCAGCCCGTAACAGCCGAAATACGAGAACGTCTTGAGATCGGCCTGAGCGCCGGCCCCTGCGCTGCTGTCCGAGCCGGCGATCGAAAGAACCACCGGCCTGCGATGAACAGCCGGCCGGGAGCGGACGCGGGTTGTCATCGCAGTCCGCTCATGTAACGCGGAAACTCGCTATTACTCAGCGCTCGTTACCGCGGTTGCCGAGGACGATGAACAGGTAGTAGAGCAGGGTGCCTAAAGAAGCCACGAAAGCCGCCACATACGTGAGCGCCGCCGCGTCGAGCACTTGGTTAACACCTGCCGCCTCATCACCAGGGCGGATGATCCCCATCTGTTGCAAAATGATCTTTGCGCGACGCGAGGCATCGAACTCGACAGGCAAAGTGATCAACTGGAATGCCGTGAGCACCAGATAAACACCCACAGCGAGCAAAGCCAGCTTCATGATTCCGAAGAACAGGCCCCCAAGGAAGATAAAGGGAAGCGCCTGCGAGGCAAACTGGGTCACAGGAACAATCGCCATGCGCAACTTCAGAGGCGCGTAGCCTTTCTGATGCTGAATGGCGTGGCCGCATTCATGGGCAGCAATTCCCAGAGCTGCAACCGAGGGCGTATTGTAGACATCCGTCGACAGGCAAAGGCGCTTGTTCGTAGGGTCGTAGTGATCTCCGAGCATGTCGTTGATTTCCACCACCTCCACGTCGCCGATGTTTGCCGCCGATAGAATTTCGCGCGCGGCCTGCGCGCCGGTCACCCCCGACGTCGCCGCGACCTGCTTCCAATGTCCGAAGGCGCTAGATACGCGCATTTGAGCCCAAAGCCCAACGAGCAACGGTACACCAATCAATAAAAGCCACATCATCATATAGCCTGAATCTAATTACGATTTCTCTGACAATCAACTGGATCCGGCGTTCAACAAAATCGAACGATTAGGCACAACGTTCTTGCACTCGGCGATCGTCGACGCCCACATCGATTCGAACTCAGATTTCGAGCTGCTTTGGAAAGTCGCTGATCAACTCATGGCCCGCCTCTGCGATCACGACGACATCCTCATGCCGGACGCCCCCAATCCCGGGCCAGTAAATTCCCGGTTCGACAGTGAATACCTGGCCCGGCCGAAATGTCGTCGCCGCGAAGCGCGGTTCCTCATGAATTTCTAGCCCCAATCCGTGGCCGGTTCCATGAAAGAAACCCCGCCATCGGCCTCCTCTCACCTCGGTGGGATATCCGCTCGATGCGAAGAACGCTTTTACCTCCTCGTGAATTTTTGCGCCGTTGGCGCCGGGTTTTAGAGCCTGGAAAGCACGCTGCTGTCCGCTCAGGCAGGTTTCCCAAAGGCGCCTCTGCGCTTCTCCAGCAGTTCCGCGAACCACGGTGCGCGTGAGATCTCCGAAATAGCCGCTGCGCGAATCGCGAGGAAAAATGTCCAGGATAATGAGCTGGTTGGCCAAAAGCGGACCACTTCCGCGCTCGTGCGGATCGCATGCCATCTCACCGCCGGCGACGATCGTGTCCCCACGGGCTTCTCCTCCCGCCCGCACAACCGCAATCTCCATTTCCACTCGTAGAATCTCGGAAGACAGAATCCGGCCTCCCCACGAAAGCCTTCCGTCCGTCCGAATTTTCGACGCCTTCAGAATCTCGTGCCCTCGCGCGATTCCCTTCTCTGCGATGCGGAGAGCCGCTTTAAGAGCTTCAACCTCCTGCGGCGTCTTAATCTGGCGTTGCGGCCACAACGTTCCTTCTGCGGGCTGAATCCGCACCTTCTCTTTCTTTAGAGCTCGCGCCAGACCGAGCGGGAAGTCGGCCGGCGTCAGAACCCGTCGTGCGCCGCGATGCTTTAGGAATTGGGCCACGACCTTCGCAAAGGCCGGTTTCCGCTTCTTCGTGCGCTGCAACTCTTTCTCGAGCTGCGAGTAACTCACGACCTCATCCACCTTCGCCTCACGACGCCCACGATCCACCTCCAGATCACTCAGAAGGACTGCCGTTCGCCCTTGCGACTCGACGAAAACAAAGGCGTCCGGTGCTCGGAAACGCGTGGCGTACAACATATCCGCGGAGGTCTCGCTGGCGGCTACTATCAGTTTTGCGCATTTCACTAAGCGTCATTTTTGCGCAAGGCTGGCGTCCCTGTCTCACATTTTTTGCAATTGAGCATGAGATTTTCTTAGTCAGCGGCTAAAGGAAAGGGATAGCCGAGCGAGTATGGCGTGTCGAACCGCTCCCCATTCTTCCTCCTTGAATCTCCCCTTCCGCGGAGCCACCGGAGCGAATCTTCGCACGCATCGCTGGACCCGCCTGAGTTCAATCAAATGGGAAGACGCATGGATCGAGCGTCTCCTATTTCTTGGTCCCGAAAACGTTGTCTTCATGACGTGGCCCGGGTCGCGCGCCCTCAAGATCGAAGCCTACTGCGACGAACGCCGTGCGAAACAACTTGTTAAGCGCTTCGCAGGACGCGCCGCAAAGCTGCCCGCACATGTCTGGACGGGCGATCCCGCACGCCCGCGCGGCCCACTGTCAATCCGCGGAAAACTTAAGATCTTCTCGGACCAGCATTCCTGGCGGGAATGGCAAAGAAGCGGGACGCATGTTGCCGGCATTTTCATCCCGGCCGGAATGGCATTCGGCACGGGAGAGCACGCCACGACCGCCACATGCCTCAGGCTCCTCGCAGATATAGCAGAGAGCCTCGCCACGGGTTTCACTGCCCTCGACCTCGGAACAGGCGCAGGAATTCTTGCCATCGCCGCTCGAGCGCTTGGCGCCGGCAGAGTCGAGGCCGTCGACTATGATCCGGTCGCCGTGCGAATCGCCAGGCAGAATGCCTCGACCAACGGATTCGCTACCATCAAGGTCTCCCGCCGCGATGTGATGCAGCTTAC
>DATDAX010000037.1:0-4077 GCA_036525175.1 Terrimicrobiaceae bacterium
TCCGATTGAGGATGTTGCCGGCGCGGTGAAGGAACTGATCCAGCAAGGCAAAGTCCGTCACTTCGGGCTTTCCGAGCCAGCCGCGCAGACCATCCGCCGGGCGCACGCGGTGCAGCCGGTCGCGGCCGTGCAGAGCGAATACTCCCTGTGGTATCGCGGTCCGGAGAAGGAGATCCTGCCGACGCTTGAGGAACTTGGCATTGGCTTCGTTCCGTTCAGTCCGCTAGGCGCAGGTTTCCTTGCAGGCAAGATCGACGCGACCACGAAGTTCGACAGTTCCGATTTCAGGACCAGCGTGCCCCGTTTCGCGCCTGAAGCGCTCAAGGCGAACATGGCGCTGGTGGACCTGCTCCGCGACGTGGCGGCGCGGAAAAAGGCCACGCCTGCACAAGTGGCGATTGCCTGGTTGCTGGCGCAAAAGCCCTGGATCGTGCCGATTCCTGGCACGACGAAGCTTCACCGGCTTGAGGAAAACCTCGCGGCCGTTGCGCGCGAACTCACCGCTGACGACCTCGAGGTCATCGATGTCGCCGCGGCAAAGATCCCGCTTCAGGGCGACCGCCTTCCCCAAGGCGCTCTCGCAATGACCGGGCGCTGAACCCGAACAGACCGGAAGTGTTCCAGAAACAACCATCATCCGAAAAGACGACGACTTCTTGAACAAGAAATCCATCCTCGCCCTTTTGGGCCTCGCTTTCTCCTTACTCTTTATGACCACGGCCTCAATGGCCCAAGCTGACCTCCGCGACACGGGCGGCGTGCGCGTTCAGAAGGTCTCCTTTGCCAACAAAGCGATCATGGTCGTGGGCAATCTATTCCTGCCACCCCGGATTCGACGCCGGGAAGAAATATGCGGCAATCGTCTTGACCCACCCGTTTGGCGGCGTGAAGGAACAAGTCTCGGGCTTATACGCGCAGAGAATGGCGGAGAAGGGGTATATCACGCTGGCCTTTGACGCCTCCTATCAGGGCGAAAGTGGAGGTGAACCCCGCTGCGTGATCGCCAAGCACCCGAATTCGACCGGTCGCTACGTGTTCACGAGCCTCGGTCTGCAGATGGCCTTCTTGCCCTTCGAGCAGATCGACACCATTTCGCCGCGCCCGATCCTCCTGATTGCCGGCTCCGAAGCTGATACGCTCTATTTCAGCCAGAATGCCTACAGTAGGGCGAAGGAGCCGAGGGAGCTCTATCATTCCTGGCGCGTCCCACATCGACCTTTACTACAAACCTGAGTTCGTGCCCGCGGTGGTTGCGAAATTGACCGAGTTTTTCGGTAAGAACTTGAACTGAGTTAATTTGCCCCGCCCAGCTGCGCGATGCTGCTTACCAAGGCGAATTTGATTCACGATGCGTGACAGCGTCCCATCCCTGCCGAAAACCGCTGGAGCGAATCTCCCGAAAGCAAGGGAGCGGCCCGCAGGCCACTGACAGGACGAGTCCGGCTGCGCCGAACGCTCATTCTGGCCATATAGCGCTTGTCGCGATCTCCCCCTCGAATCAGGTGTTCCTGAACTACATAAAGGTGGTCCAAACGTCCGTCGCGGCATCGCCATAGCGCACGGGCGTCAGCAGCTTTTCCGGGGCTGGGCACCTTTCATGACCGGCTGGTCGGCATACGCGTTCTTGCCGGGCACACTCCACAGCCTATGACGTCGAAGCCTATGTGACGCAACCCGAGTATTTGGAGCGCTTGAAAGCGGAAACAGAGTTACTCGGCTTCACAGTGTCCGGACATCCTCTCGACCTATATCCCGGCGTCCATTGGAACTCGTATTGCCGGTGGCAAATCTAGAAAAATTCATGCGCAAGGCCGTCACCGTCGCCGGAATGATCGCGAAGACCGCCTGCATCGGCAGTCCGACGGGCGAGTGATGAAATTCATTACCGTTTGCGACTATGCCGGGATGGTCGAATGCGAACGCACTATTCGCTGACGCCTATCGCCGTTTCGACGCGGAAACGATTCGCTCGCCGGTCGTCGAACTCGCGGGTACCGTCGAACCCTTCGCCAACAGTCACGGGTGGACTCTGCGAGTTCAGAGAGTTGGACGGGTGCGTGTGGCCGCAAGGAGATGCGATCAACACCTGGATATCGAAGCATGAACTGCGTCCTTCACAGCCATCACAGCCACGTCTGCTTCGCAGCATCGATATGAAGCATATTCGGTCCAGGAAACACGGTCGCATTGTCGCATATACAGCCGCTTCAAAGAGAGCGGCATCCGCTCCGCAGTGTTCGGCAATTCGCGCCAGTTCTTCCTCATGGCGGCAGAACGATCGCGCCGATCTCGACGACATGGCCCGCGATATCAGTGTCACCGAGCTGACCAAGCGTGCGATCCGCTCCTGTCCGCTTCCCGATCAGCAGCAGGCGAAAAGTCGCCTTCACCTACCTGCACTCCACGCACAGAATCCAGTCTGCGGCGCAGCGCACAACGTCGCCTCCGCCGAGATGCCCTACATTAGTGACAGCAGCGGCGCACAACTCGACGACCGTGCCGAGAACTCGTGCTACGCCGGAGAATTCATCGAAGACATTCCGGCCAGCTAACGAGACGAACGTTGAGTCGATACGGGTAGCGTCGAAAAAGAAAAATGAAAAAGATTGACTGTCTAACGTTGGAGGCTTAGACAGCATATACCTTTACAACCAATGACAACATACCGGTCCATTTTAAACCATTCGCCCGCGACCTCATGGTTGCGTCGCACCGGTATGCTGTGCCTCGACGCAGCGGTATATGCTGGGCGATCGACCCGAGCGAATTTCGCGAGCCAGATGGCAAACGACGATAGGAACAAGGAGGCAAGCAGGTAGTTCACGATCTCACACAGATCATCGACTTTTCGAGAACCCTGCTCGCCTGAAAAGCAAGCAGGGTTCCTTCGTTTTCGGGTGATTCACCATTTTTCCAACCGCGGCCCGATGGCCGCTCAATCCAAAGTAACCTTACTGATCGAACAACACATTTAATCCACAACGTGGGCGATAAAAACCCCGCCGCCAGCAGCAACTGACGACGGGGTGGAATCGGTCACCAATCCAGATAAGTCCCTAGCGGAGACGCCTGTGAGTTAGTAACCGCGCAAACGGTGGCAGCTCATGGTGTGACTGTCAAGCGAGTCAATCTTACGATGACTAGCTAACAGACCTGTATTGTCTGATTCCTCGCCCCTGGCTTTTCCAGTCCAGAGGCTTCGCATGACTAACCTAAGTCATGCACCGGGAGGTGTGCCTGAAACACCGAAAGAACCGCGTGAAATTCTCCTGCGGGTGCGAACTCAAGTTCCGAGTTGGCAGCGGTGTTTGTTCTTTTTTGTCTTATGCGGCGCAGGTGTCACAACCCGCGTCGCTCATTCGCGTTCATCGTTCAAGAGCAGGATGCCTGAGTGCCAATCAGGCGATGCCGGTGCAAGTCCGGCTGAGCGCACCATTTTCTTCAACACAGCGGGCGCCAGCTTGCGCAGCAGAATGCACCGCGCGGCAGCGCCACGCACAAACGCAGAGCGCTATCTGTATAGAGGCAGGAGCCTCAATCTCCAAAACTCCGCGGGCTCAGGGCAGCACCGAGACGCCGTGCCACTTTCAAAACTGCGGGGTCGCCAAGAGGCAAGGCAACGGCCTCATAAGCCGTCACGCGCCGGTTCGATTCCGGCCCCCGCTACCAGTTTCCTGGGCTGCTCGATCATTCAGGAGGTCACTCGCCTCGCAAGCGGGAGAGCACGGTGCAAAGCCGTGGCGGTCCACCATTTCAAATCGCGGGAAGGTTGAGAACCAGAGGAGTCTCATAAGCTCCCCTATCGTGGTGCGACTCCACGTCCCGCAACCATCTTGGGTTGGTAGCCGCGTAAAGATCGCGAGCCGCCTGTAAAGCGGATGTCCAGCCGGACCAGCGTCGGAGCATTAGCCGGACACCGCACCATTTCTAGCCTGTTAGCTCAGCTACGAAGAGCAGCCGCCTGTCGAGCGGAGCCGAGCGCCGAAGGCGGCGCGAGACAGATCCGCCAAAGGCGGACCCGCAGGGCGAGTGAGCTGGGAGGCGAACTCGTCAACGTCGCGGGAGCAATGCCCGCAC
>DATDAX010000038.1:0-8189 GCA_036525175.1 Terrimicrobiaceae bacterium
AAGTTGATCGCGGCGGATAGCATGTCGTTGCGCACGGCGATAGGAAGGATGCGGGCGCTGGGATACACGTACCTTGGAGGCCCAGAACCTTCCCTTCGCAAGCTTTGAAGCGGCCGGGTTCGCGAATCGTTGTCACATATGCGACAAGAAACTGTATGGAGGCCGAGGAGTTGACGGCCCGGCTTTCGGATTCCCCATGAGCCTGTATGACAGGATTTTTGGTCATCCGCCGAGGTAAGCTGCCCTGATCTCCTCGTTTTCTCGGAGAGCGTCAGAACGATCATGCAGGAGCACGCGGCCTGTTTCCAAGACATAGCCGTAGTGGGAGATTTCGAGAGCAAGGTTGGCGTTCTGTTCCACTAGCAGGATAGTGAGCCCGAGCGTCCTGTTTATTTCAACGATCTTGTCAAAGATGGTTTGGACGAGGATGGGGGCAATTCCGAGCGATGGCTCGTCAAGCATGAGGCACTTTGGTTTGCTCATCAACGCCCTCCCGATGGCCAGCATTTGCTGTTCGCCTCCGCTAAGGGTCCCGGCAGTCTGTTTCCCGCGCTCTTGGAGGCGCGGGAAGATTCCGTAGATGTAGTCAAGGTCAGCGGCGATCCGTTTCTTGTCTCGTCTGAGATAGGCGCCCATGCGGAGATTTTCCATAACGGTGAGATTGGCGAAGATCATGCGACCCTCAGGCGCTTGCGCGATCCCGCGAGCGACGATCTTATGCGGCGGCTTGTTGGTAATCTCCTCGCCATCGAAGAGGATCTTTCCGGCGCGTGCTTTCACGACTCCGGAAACCGTCCGGAGGGTGGTTGTCTTGCCGGCTCCGTTTGCGCCTACGAGCGTGACGATACTGCCCTTTTCGACTTTCGCGCTGATGCCCTGCAGGGCGCTGATCGAGCCGTAGCAGACCTCGAGATCGCGTATTTCAAGCATCCGATTCCTTTCCAAGGTATGCTGCAACAACCTTTGGATCATGGCGGATCTCATCCGCGGTTCCCTCTGCGATCTTCTTGCCGTAGTCGAGAACTGCGATCCGTTGGCAGATGCCCATCACAACCTTCATGTCATGCTCGACAAGAAGAACAGCGAGGCCGAATTTTTCCTGTGTAAATCGGATGAGCTTCATCAGTTCGATTTTCTCCGTCGGATTCATTCCGGCCGCGGGCTCATCAAGGAGGAGAAGTCTGGGTCGCGTGGCGAGAGCGCGAACGATTTCCAGACGGCGCTGGTCGCCATAGGACAGGGCGCGGCAGGAGACGTCGCGCTCCGCCGTCAGGCCGAAGATGCCCAGCAACTCGACGATGCGAGATTCGATTTCGCTCTCCTCGCGAGCAAAGCCTCCCCCGCGGAGCAGTGCGTGGGAGATGCCATGTCGCAGGTGCATGTTGCAGGCGGCACGCAC
The DNA here is from genome assembly GCA_036525175.1 of Terrimicrobiaceae bacterium. Classification (GTDB taxonomy): domain Bacteria; phylum Verrucomicrobiota; class Verrucomicrobiia; order Chthoniobacterales; family Terrimicrobiaceae; genus DASTFP01. The sequence goes on from DATDAX010000038.1 coordinate 1,400, forward strand.
ATTTTCAAAGACGCTGAGCGAGCTGAAGAGACGGATGTTTTGAAATGTTCGGGCGATGCCGCGGGCGGTGATGCGATATGGCCGGTGACCAATGACGGATTTCCCCGCAAACGCGATCTTGCCCGCAGTCGGCCGGTAGACTCCGGTGATCAGATTGAAGACGGTGGTTTTCCCCGCCCCGTTCGGGCCGATGAGACCGACCAACTCGCCGTCGCCGATAGAGAAAGAAAAATCAGAGATGCACCGCAGACCTCCGAACTGCATCGTCACCGCATCCAATTGCAACAGAGGAGTTATCATGCCGATTTCCGCTTCAAATTTTCGGCGCCGAACAATCCTTGCGGGCGTGTGAGCATCAAAATGATGAGAAGCAGCGAGTAAAGGATCATCCGGTTTTCGGTGATCGGTCGAAGCCAATCGGGGAGCCATGGATAGTCGTCGACTACGCGCAGCCACTCGGGGAGGATCGTTAGGAGCACGGCAGCGAGACATACCCCCGCCGTACTTCCCATGCCGCCCAGAATCACCATCACAACGATGTCGAAGGAGCGCAGGAAATTGAAACCCTCAGGGTGAATAAACTGCTTGAAGTGTGCATAGAGGCCGCCCGCGACTCCGGCGAAAAAGGCTCCGACTACAAAGGCGAGCACCTTGTATTTCGTGGTATTGATGCCCATTGCCTCTGCGGCGATTTCATCATCGCGCACGGCGAGAAAACCACTGCCATACGTGGAGTGAACGAGAGTGAGTACGACGTACACCGTGAGTGCGGCGAAGGCGAAGGTCCAAAAGAAATTCGTGCTTTGAACCATTCCTCCAAGTCCTCGCTGGGCACCCAGCGGTTCGGCATTCTGGATGACACCTTTTATGATTTCATTGAAGCCAAGGGTGACTATTGCGAGGTAGTCGCCCCGGAGGCGCAGCGAGGGAATTCCTACCGCGAGACCTGCGAGCGCCGCCATGAGTCCTCCCGCAATCAGCGCGAGGAAGTACGTGGTCGTCGTCGCGAGAGTCCCCAATCCGAAGATGTACCCGAAGCTCAAGGTCAGCCACGCCGACGAATAGGCGCCGACCGCCATGAAACCCGCGTGTCCGAGTGAAAATTGGCCAGTATATCCATTGATGAGGTTGAGGCTTGCCGCCAGAATGATGTTTATGCCGATGCCGATGATCACGTCATAGTAGTACGGGCTCACCTTGCCGGCCAAAGTGGAGAGCGCGGCACAGGTCAGGAGAGCGACGAACAGAAGAATTTTTGGGTGCCGGGTCATACTTTTTCGCCTTCGGACGTGCCCAGCAAGCCGGAAGGCTTGAGGAGGAGAATCAGGATGAGTACGGCGAAGACGATGGCGTCGCGGTAAGTGGGATTGATGTAACCGACGACAAGCGCCTCGAGCAAGCCGATCAAGATCCCGCCAAGCGCCGCACCTGGAATGTTCCCGATGCCTCCGAGCACGGCGGCCACGAAGGCCTTGAGACCAGCGTTGACTCCCATGAGCGGATCGATGCTGGGCTGTTGGATCGAGGTCAGAATTCCCGCGGCTCCAGCGAGGGCCGAACCAAGACCGAACGTAAAGGAGATCACGACGTCCGTATTTACACCCATGAGAGAGGCGGCGAGGGGATTGAAGGACAATGCACGCATGGCCATCCCCAATCGCGTGTGCAACACGACGGCCCTCAGGGCGATGAGCAGGAGGAATGTCACACCGACGACGATGAGCTGGCCGACCGTTATCGTAAGGGCTGAAAATGCCCCCCAAGACTCGGGAATCTCGATGGCGCGATCTACGACGATTTCGGGAAACGACTTCGGGTCGGCTCCAAATGCGTATTGGCCGGTATTTTCAAGAAACAGAGAAACCCCGATCGCCGTGATGAGAACAGTGAGGCGTGGTCGGTCACGCAGTGGGCGATAGCAAAGCCTTTCTATGACGATTCCAATGATCGCACAGATGAACATCGCGGTAAGAAGCACGGCGGTCGCTCCGGCCAGGGAGGGTCCGCCTCCGAAGGCCGTAAGGAGTTTGGGCGCCGTATAAAGGCCGGCAAATGCGCCAAGCATATAAACATCGCCATGCGCAAAATTGATAAACCGCAAGACCCCAAAGACCATCGTGTAGCCCAGAGCGATGAGCGCGTAGATCGAACCTTGAGCCAACCCGTTAATGAGTTGTTGAAGAAATTCGATCATCGGGCCGCAATGATCATGGGCTCACCGAGAAATTCTCTTCACGCCCCTATCAATCGCATTCAATGGGTCTTTGCAAGGGATTAGCGAAGTCGATTCGCGGCGTGCCAAGGGTCGCTATCTCGTGGCCGAAAATGGGCGCCGACGGATTGAGTGGCGTTCCATTTCATGCGTTCCGACAAGCTCGCCCCGGCCCGGCCGCGCTCCCAGGGAACTGCGCGCGCCTTACGGCGCGACAGTCTCTACGAACTTGAAACCGCCGTCCCCGATGGTGAGAATGACGGCGGGTTTGTTGGCATTTCGCTGCGCATCGAGCGTTATCTTTCCCGTGATTCCTTGGTGGTCCTTGGTTTCTGCGATCGCGGCGCGAAGCTTGTCCGGTTCGGTCGAGCCTGCCCGCTTGATGGCTTCTGCAAGAATCATCGCGCTGTCGTACCCCAATGCCGCCATATCGTCGGGCACTTCATGGTACTTCGCCTTGAACTTCTCTACGAATCCCTGAACAACGGGTGACTTGTCGTCGGAGGAAAAGTGGCAGGAGAAAAATGAGCCGTCGAGGGCGTTGCCGGCGACCTTCAGGAGCGAGTCGCCGACCCAGCCATCGCCTCCCAGCAGCGGCGCCTTGATGCCGAGAAGGCGTGCCTGCTTGGCGATGAGCGAGACCTCGGCGTAGTAACCTGGAACGAATATCGCGTCAGGCTTGGCGGCCTTGATGGAGGTGAGCTGCGGCTTGAAGTCTTTGTCGCCCGTCGAGTACTTTTGCTCTTTTACGATCTGCCCGCCGCTGGCCTTGAAGTCCTTGATAAAGAATTCCGCCAGACCCACGCTGTAGTCCTGCTTGACATCCGTGAGGACTGCTATGTTTTTCCAGCCTTTCGACTGCGCAAATTTCGACATGACTGTTCCCTGGAAAGGATCAATGAAGCAGACGCGGAAAATGTAGTCCCCGACTTCGGTGACCTTGGGATTCGTTGACGCGGGCGAGATCATCGGAATTTTGTTCTGCTGGCAAATCGGAGCCGCTTCCAGCGACTTGGAGGACGCTACCTCGCCAAGCACGGCAACCGCTTTGTCCTGCGAAATGAGTTTGCGAACGATCGTTGCCGGTTGGCCCGCCTGGGATTGGTCGTCCTCGGTCACCAGTTTGAGCTTTTTTCCGAGGACACCTCCCGCGGCGTTGATCTCATCGATCGCCAGGGCTGTTCCCTTGTGCGAGGATTGTCCAAAACTCGCGCTGCCGCCGGTGAGTGAGGCATATTCGCCAATCACGATCTGCTCCTGGGCAAAAATCGCTGAACCGGACGCGATCAAAGCCAGCCAAACTATCGAAAAGATGCAACGTAACATGGGTATTTCCTAGCAACTGGCGTTCCCAGCTCCGTGCGTCAATACCAAAGCGAGAAAATTGAACGACGCCCGGCGAATCGCATCGATTCGGAACGCGAGAGCGGTGCCCGGCCCCGGCTCAATCGCTCTAATGGGCCTTGCTGCGCGTCTCGACCGCGGTAACCGACGAAATCCGGTCTGTCCAAGCCAGGAGAAGGGCAGAAGCCACGAAGGTCAGGTGCACGACGACCTGCCAGAGCACGGTGTGTTCGGTAATGCCCGGCGTTCCGATTTCGATAAATGTTTTCAGCAGGTGGATGGAAGAGATGCCAATGAGCGCTGTGGCGAGTTTGACCTTGAGAACTCCCGCATTGACGTGGGAGAGCCACTCAGGTTGATCTGGATGGTCCTCGAGGCGCAGACGGGAAACGAAGGTTTCGTAGCCGCCAACGATAACCATGATGAGCAGGTTTGCGATCATTACGACGTCGATGAGTCCCAGCACCGTGAGCATGATCGTCTTTTCGTCAATGTGAGCGGCCTTCTCAAGAAGGTGCCCGAGCTCGACGAGAAAGTGATACACGTAGACGCCTTGGGCGACGATGAGCCCCAGGTAAAGAGGCGCCTGCAACCAGCGGCTGAGGAAGATCAGGCTGGCGAGAGCGTTTTGATATCGTGTGGGTGTAGTTTGACGCATAGTCGGGGAGGTTTCTTACACGCGTTGGAGCCCTGCTGCAACTCGGCTCGAGAATGCGAAATTGCTTCCCATCAGGGACAGGCTGGCGTTTTCTGTGAGTCTTTATGGATCTGCTCAAGCAATTTCTCGAATTCCTTCTGCATGCGGAGAACCATTTGGTTGCGTTCATTCAAAACTATGGCGCTCTGGTTTATGCACTGCTTTTTGTGATCGTATTTTGCGAGACGGGACTGGTGGTGACTCCCTTTCTTCCCGGAGATTCTCTACTGTTTGCGGTGGGCGCGTTGACCGCACAAGGGCTGATGGAATGGGAGATTGTCGTGCCTGTTCTCCTCGTCGCGGCGATTCTCGGCGACAGTGTAAATTACGCGATCGGGAAATGGATTGGTCCAAAGGTTTTCCATTTTGAATCCAACAGACTCTTTAAGAGGGAGTACCTTATGAAGGCCCATGCCTTCTATGAAAAATACGGCGGACGAGCCATCATTCTGGCGCGATTCGTGCCGATCGTCCGCACGTTTGCGCCTTTTGTCGCGGGCGTCGGCACCATGAACTACATGAAGTTCATTACCTATAATGTCGTAGGCGCCATTTTGTGGGTGGGTCTGTTTGTCGGCGCGGGCTTCTTTTTTGGGAATCTTCCCTTTGTCAGGGAGAATATCAAGGTCGTCATTCTTGGTATCATCATCGTCTCCGTGCTGCCCATAGCCTGGGAATTTTTCAAGGGCTGGCAGGAAAAACGGAAAATGCGCGCATAAGGCTCGATCACAATTTTCTTCGACACGCATCGCCCACGCGATGCCGCAGAAACGCGAAATCGAGCTATGCACCTTCTCCCGAATCTCGCAGCGCAGGCGAATTTCTCCTGGCACTCAGATCGCGGATCGAGTCTTCCGAAAAAAGCCAGCTGACCGATTCAATTTGTTGCAAATTGGACAATCTTGGGAGTGCCACCGCAATTCCCTGAACCGCAGCAAGAAGGAACTTTGATTGAGAAAGCTTGGCATGGGGATTGCTTTATAGTTGCCGCTGCGCGGTTCGGTGCGCGGAATTACATCATCAGCAACAACCAACCCAAGACGTTCAAATTACCCATGTGTAAAAGCAAATCCTTGTTGGCGGCGCTAGCTATGGCCCTTGTGGTGGCCGGCATGATCGCTGCTCCAAGTCTTGTGTCTGCTCAGGAGGCTCCTGCGGCAGAGACGACAACCGTAGTTGTGGAAGCTGTCGTTGAGGAGACGGCTGCCGCGGAGCCGACCGTCGAGCAAAGATTGGCCGACTTGGAGGCTTACATCAACAACGCCGCTCGCACACCGGATGTCGCATCGAAGGTCAACGTTCCCGGCCCCGGCCACAATGCCTGGCAGATGACGTCCACCGTCTTGGTGCTTTTTATGACGCTACCCGGCTTGGCGCTTTTCTACGGTGGGTTGGTCCGGTCGAAGAATGTCCTTTCGATTCTTGCGATGTGCATGGGAATTGCGGGGTTGGTAACCATTCTTTGGTGGCTTTGCGGCTACAGCCTGACTTTCGGAGGAACCAATCCGTTCATAGGAGATCTGAGCTTTGCGATGTTCAACGGGATGTCTCCCAGCGGCGTCGGAGCGGGCTACTACTGGATCTCCGACTATGTCTGGGCCATGTTCCAGCTTACATTTGCCATTATCACTCCGGCCCTTATCTTCGGCGCGACCGCGGAGCGGATGAAGTTCTCAGCGGTCCTCCTTTTTACGGCGATCTGGATGTTTGTTGTCTATTTCCCGCTTGCTCACATGGTCTGGTCGACGAGCGGATTCATGTGCGGTCCGCTGAATCCGGACGCCGGCATCAAGGCGATCGACTTCGCGGGCGGCACTGTTGTGCACATGTCATCGGGCTGGACCGCTCTTGTATTGTGCATCATCCTCGGTCCGCGGTTGGGGTATGGCAGGGAACCGATGCCCCCTCATTCGATGGTGTTGTGTATGGTCGGAACAGGAATGCTCTATGTGGGCTGGTTTGGCTTTAATGCGGGTTCGGCCCTTGGAGCTGATGCAATCGCATCGAATGCGTTCACTACGACGATGCTGGCCGCAGCGACTGGAGGCTTCGTCTGGGCAGTCATGGAATGGATTACCAAGGGGCATCCGAGCGTGCTCGGCTTCTGCTCTGGCATCGTTGCCGGGCTGGTCGTGATTACGCCGGCATGCGGTTTTGTGACTCCGAGCGGAGCCATGATCATCGGTGTCGCGGCGGGAATCATTCCCTTCCTTGCAGTGACTTACCTAAAGAAGGCCATCGGTTACGATGACGCTCTCGACACGTTTGGTGTGCATGGAGTGGGCGGCACGTTGGGAGCCTTGATGACCGGCCTTCTCGCAGACGAAAAGGCAAACGCCGTAATCGGCACGCTTAAGGATGGCCTGTTCCTTAATCAGTGCAAGGCGGTCGTCCTGACGATCGTCCTCTCGGTGGTTGCCGCGGCGATCATTGCCTTTATCGTCAAGGTTACGATCGGCTTGCGTCCGGGCCCCGAATCGGAGACGCAGGGACTCGATCTTGCCGATCACGGCGAGGAAGGCTACATCCTCAGCTAA
>DATDAX010000039.1:0-11326 GCA_036525175.1 Terrimicrobiaceae bacterium
TGCCGTTGCGGGCGATGAATCCGTCGAATTTTTCGGCCTTGGGCCGCAGGATTCCGAAGAGCGCCGGTTTCTCGGAAATCGCGTTGACCCGTTCGATTGCCGATTGGGTCACGAGATGAATATTGCGCGCGTTGCTGAAATATTCGCGCATGAAGGCCTCAACGCGAAGAAGGATGTGCCTTTGAGGAAAGTTAAAGCCTGCGGCAACGCGGCCCTGAAGTTGCAGGGTGAGTGCGTCCAGCGGACGTCCCGTTAGGTAGTGCATTTCGGTGCGCACTCGCAGCAAGAAGTCGTAGCTCTTTTCGAGCGCCCGGCGTTCGGAATCACGCAGGAAACGTCTCTCGACCAATTTGGCCGTCGTGTTAATGTGCTCTTTGAAATAACTGATCCAGAGCAGACTGTGATAGTCTCTCAGGCCACCCACGCCGTTTTTGACGTTGGGCTCCTGCATGAATACGCTTCGCCCGTACTTTTCACGCGTTTCTGCCTGGTTGGCCAGGCGCCAGGAAATGTATTCCCCTTCGCGACCTCGGACGCATCCGGTTTCGAATTCTTCCTTGAATTCGTTGAAAAGGTCTCGGTCCCCGCTTAGGTAGCGCGACTCCAGCAGAGAAGTCTTGGTGACCATGTCGCCATTGGCTTGCTTGATGGTCTGTGCGATCGAACGGGTCGAGTGGCCGACCTTGTAGCCAATATCCCAAAGGTTCGTCAGAGTTTTGCGGATCACATCTTCGGAAGCCTTCGAAGGCTGCGCCTTCGGGATCGTAAACATGATGTCTATGTCGCTGAACGGCGCAAGTTCCCGGCGTCCGTATCCACCGAGCGCCGTCACGACAAGAGGCTCGGGGAGGCCTTTTGGAACAACAGATCGGATGATGCCTTCGAAAAGCTCCTTGAAGAGGATATCGACCAAGTCGGAGCGTTGACGCGCGACTTCGCGTCCGCCGGCGCCTGCGTGGTGCCACATTCGCAGCCGATGTTCTTCGACTTTGCGGAAGCCACGGAAGATTTCGATGCTTTCGCCAATGCGCTTGAGCGCTTTCTCGCGGAGTGCGCGTGCTGCGACTTCGAGAGTATGTTCATTGGGGGTGATCATCAGGTGTGAGCGACGGGGCGATGAGGAAACAACAGATCGCGGGATCCTTCGCCCGTGCGCGTATGCACTTTGCCATGAGGCGCTTGGATCGTCATTTCCCCCGGATGCTGCGCATGTGGATCATCCAGGATTACCGGGTACGGATGACGATTTCGACGCGGCGATTGATCTGCTGCTCCTCTATGCTTCCCGACGCGGGCGCGATGAGTCGCGATTTGCCGAATCCTCGGGCGGCGATCCGGTTGGGAGGGATATTCATCATCGTGACGAGCCAAGCCTTCACGGTTTCCGCACGCCGTTGGCTGAGATCGAGGTTGTACTCGTCCGAGCCGAAGGAATCCGAATGTCCCTCGATGACAAAGGAGGCTTGAGGGTTACGACTAATAAGGGTGCCGAGCTTTTCCAGGCTTGCGAGGGCCTCGACGCGGAGACTGTCCTGATCGTAGTCAAAGAGTAAATCCGTAGGCATGAGGATCGGCGCCGTTTCCGAACTGAGGGGTCCCGTGCGGGCCAGGAGATCGTCGAGGTTGCTGAAACCCGGCGTGTCCCCGCCGCGCAACTTGCCCGCCTTGACAGCTGCGCGGCCCGTGAGCGCTTGTGGGTCGAGAACTTTGCTGGAAGGACGACCTGCCGCGCTTGGCTTCTCAGCGAGCAACGCGGCCTGCAAGGCCCGCGTGTCCTCAAGGATGCTCTGAGCGCCGCTGCGCTTTGCCATCTGTGTCGTTTCTTCGAGCGTTGTGGACGAGGCCGTTGGCTTTTCTGAAAGAATGGCCTGGGCGATCTTTGGTGCAGCGGGTTCGCCCTTGTTATCGGACATCAGCTTTTCGAACGAGCCCTTCTCGTCGGGCAGATTGACGCTTTCAGGGGCAAGGGAGGCTTGCTTCTCGGCGGCCTCGTCGGGAGCGAGCAACTTGGAATCAATTTCGACGCGCTCGAGATGAAACGTGCGCGGAACGATCCGGTCATAGACTTCGCGGCCCGAGGAGGGCAACGAGAAGCCGCGCGCCCATTGCCAGAAGAGGAGATGCAGGAGAATGGAGAGTACGAAGGCGGGGATGATCCAGCGCGAAAAGCTCGATGCCGAGTCCCTACGAACATCCTCAAACTCCGCCGCTGTCATAGAATCTCCAAATTATTGCGGGCCCAGGGGAATTTCAATCTGGAAGCGGACAAGGCCGCCATTTATCGGTGACAGGGTGAGAGGGCTGGTAAGTCATTTTAAGGGGCTTGGGACAAAGTTGGTTACCTTGAGAGATACTCCGCATGCCATTGCCGGCGGAGTGGCGATCGGGGTGTTCATTGGTTTTACACCGCTCTTTGGAATCAAGACGCTGCTTTCTTTGGGCGTGGCGTATCTTCTGCGCTGCAATCCCATAGCCGCGGTGATCGCCGTTTCGTTGCACGACGTTGTCACGCCCATTTGGCCGGTCCTTCTGCGCATTGAATACGACATTGGTTTCTGGTTGCTCAACCACCCGCATCACCTTCCTCCAAAAATGGAGATGCACCACATTCATGTCAGCGAGATGTTGAAATGGACGACTTTCTTCCACGTGGGGTTGCCGCTTTTGTTAGGCTCGCTGTTCCTCGCCGCGCCGGCGGCCACCTTCTTCTACTTCGTGCTGCTGGCGATCTTGAAGGCCCGGCAGTCGCGGGGCGGCGCCGCTTCCAGTAAGGTTCAAAATTGAAGCCAGCTTTTCCCCTTGCGGGATACAGAGAACTGGCCGTTAATCCGCGTTCCGCATGTCTTCCCGAATTCTTACTCTCGGCCTGCCTTCAGGCAGCCTGATGGAGGCAACTATCAGCCTGTTTGCCAAAGCCGGCTTCTCCATATCAGGGTCCAAGCGTTCGTATCGTCCGGCCATCGATGATCCCGAGTTGGAAATCCGGTTGCTCCGCGCGCAAGAGATCAGCCGATATGTCGAGCACGGGTACCTCGATGCGGGCATCACAGGCCGCGATTGGGTTGCGGAAAACGAGTCTGATGTGCGAGAGGTGACCGAGTTGTCCTTCAGCAAGGCCAGTGCCCGGCCGACGCGCTGGGTGCTCGTTGTACCTGAAGATTCCCCGATCCGAACCGTGCACGACCTGGAGGGCAAGCGCGTGGCGACTGAGGCTGTAGGATTGACCAGACGATTTTTTGAACGGGCTGGAGTGAATGTCGAACTGGAGTTTTCCTGGGGCGCAACCGAGGTGAAGGTCCCTGATCTCGTCGACGCAATCATTGATATCACCGAGACGGGTTCCTCGCTGCGGGCCAATAAGCTGCGCGTTGTTGAGACGCTCCTGGAGTCCTATCCCGTGCTCATAGTCAACCACACGGCATTTGAAGACGACTGGAAGCGGACGAAGCTTGAAACTCTGACGCTCTTGCTCAAAGGCGCTCTCAATGCCAGGGACCTGGTAGGCCTGAAGATGAATCTTCGAGAATCAAACTTGAAGAATTTGCTTGAGGCATTGCCCGCGCTCCGAAATCCTACGATTTCGCCCCTAGCCCAGTCTGGGTGGGTTGCTGTCGAGACGGTGATCGAAGAGAGGATCGTCCGCGAGATCATCCCCCGGCTCAAGGCGCTTGGCGCGGAGGGGATAATTGAGTATCCGCTCAACAAGGTCGTTTACTAGTTTGGAGTTTACACACCACTCATGGGTTCACTGAAAAAGAAAAGAAAGGCGAAGATCGCGAAGCACAAGCGCCGCAAGCGCATGCGCGAAAATCGCCACAAGAAGCGTTTGCGCTACAAGTCTTAAGAGTTACACTTTCGAGCATGAGTGGGAAGGGACGATTCGAGGCTGCCGGTCGCAGAGCTCGGCAGATCTTCCTCCTTTTTGCGAGTGCTGCTTTCGCGCTGGCCGACTTTACGGCGCTTGGTGCCGTTGCCGACGTGCTCCCTGCCGATGTACCGGAGACGACGCGAGCGCTCGATGCCAAGGGGCAGCGGAAGGCGGACGCTTTGGCGTGGTTTGTGAACGGCCTTTTCGAGGAAGAGAGCGACGGGCCAGAGAAGGCGCTCGACAGTTACCGCAAGGCGCTCACTCTCGATCCCGCCAATACCGGTTTGGCTATCAAGGTGGCTTACGACTACCTGCGCCGCGGGGAAACGGCCGAGGCAATCTCCGTGTTGAAGGACGCCGTTAAGGCATCGCCCAAGGAGACGGCCCCATATCTCGCGTTGAGTTCCACCTATTTGCGGCACCTTCATAAGCCCGATTTGGCTGCGAAGTATGCGCAGACGGCGATTGAGATTTCCCCGAAGTCCTTTGCTCCATATGAAGCCCTATGGGAGGTGTATCTCTCGGGCGGTCAGACTGCCAAGGCGGAGCAGGTGCTTGAGAAGGCATCCCGGTCCAAGAGCGAGGATGCCGGATTTTGGCTAGCACTGGCCGAACTGAGCAGCCGCAATGTGCTCCGTGATTCGGCAGCTTCTCTCACAGAGGTCGAGCTTCAGCGTGTCGCGCGCCTGCTCGAAAAGGCTGCGACATTCGGCGAAAAAGATCCTGCGGTGCTCAGCAAGATTGGCGACCTGCATGTCCTCACGCGTCAGACCGACAAAGCTCTGCCATTTTACAGGAAGGTCGTCGACCTGAGGCCATCGTATCCGCAAATCCGGGAGAAACTCGCGGGTTGTCTGATCGAGACGGGTCAGATTGATGCGTCGATCGAGGTCATCGAGGACCTTGTCGAGGTCAACCCGCTGAGTATTGCCGCTTATGACCAGCTCACGCAGCTCTACTTGAAAGTTGGCAACCAGCAGAAGGCACTGGCGAGCGCAAAGCAGGCACTTCTTATTGAACCTCAGCTACTTCCGCGACATTTGCAGGTCATCGACTTGCTCTTCAAGCAAAAAGAGTATGAGGGAGCGGCGGAAGCGCTGGCGGAGGCGCGCAAACGCTTTCCCAAGGCCGGATTGCTGACCTATTACCATGCCGTTGCACTGAGCCAGATCAAAAATCACGATGAGGCCATGCGCGCCTTCGAAAAGGCGCTGGTTGAAGCGGGCAATAGCCAGCCTGACATGCTTAACGCCGATTTCTACTTCGACTACGGCGCTGCCGCTGAACAAGCTGGCCAATATGTAAAGGCCAGCGAGCTATTTCGAAAGTCCATCGAGCTCGACCCCGATAATGCCGCGCGTTCTTACAACTATCTCGGGTACATGTGGGTCGAGCGAAGCGAGAATCTTGAAGAGGCCAGCCAGCTCATCCGCCGTGCCCTGGAGATGGACCCCCAGAACGGCGCATACGTTGACAGCCTCGGTTGGCTTTATTTCAGGCAGGGAAAATTCGATGAAGCGCTAACGGAGCTGCTTCGCGCGGCGGAGTTGCTGGCGGAGCCGGACGCTGTGGTCTTCGAGCACATCGGCGACACTTTTGACAAACTTGGTAGGAACGCCGAGGCGGTCTTGTACTGGCAGAAGGCGCTTCAGCTCAGTCCGGAGAACAAGGTGCTTGCAACAAAGCTCGACAAATCCACCGAGAATGTCGCCAAACAGCCTCGGAGCCAAGCACCTGCTAACTCACAAACTCCAGCGAATTGATCGACGGAATGAGCCTTTGTTCCGCCGCTTCGCCCAGGAAACGGCTGACGGCTGCGCGGCCTTTTTCGCCGTAGTCGAGCGTCAACTCGTTTACGTACATACCGATAAAGCGGTCTGCGAGCGGAACATCCAACCCCCGTGCGTGCGCCATGCTGTGCGTGATGGCCGATGCCCGATGTTCCAGCCCATAGGTGATGCTCTCTCGCAGAATGTCACTGATTTCGCTCCTTATCCCGGAAGGGATGTCTTTACGGATGACATTGCCACCGAGGGGGAGGGGCAGCTTGCGCGTGCGCTTCCACCACTCTCCCAGGTCGAACACACCGGCAAGGCCTTCCTGCTCGTAGGTAAGCTGGCCTTCGTGAATGATCAATCCGACGTCCGATTCACCTGATTGCACCGATTCGAAAATCTCGTCGAAAGGAACGACGACATAGTTGAAGTCTCTGCCCAGGAAGAGTTGTGCCGCGAGGAATGCGCTCGTCATCCGTCCGGGCACGGCGATAGTTTTGCCGAGGAGCCAGTCCTTTTTGGCTGCATCGTCTGCTTCCTCGGAAAGGCCTTCGGAGTTTTTGGTAACAAAGAGCGGCCCGTAGCCGTCCCCCATGCTGGCTCCGCTTGGTAGCAGGGCGTACCGATCCAGAACGTACGCGAGCGCGTGGATGGAGACGGCAGTAATGTGAAGGTCACCGTGCGTGGCACGCTCATTTAGCGTCTGAATGTCCTGGAGGATATGTTCGAAGCGATAGCCCCTGAGGTTGATCTTGTTTTCCGCCATCGCATAGAACATGAATGCGTCGTCGGGGTCCGGCGAATGGCCAAGCGTAAGGGTAGTCGATTTCCAGTCAGACATTTAAGACGGTAAGAGGTGAAAATTCAGGACGTGAGGGAGCAGATTTCTCTAATCAATTGCGGTCCGCGGTAAACAAAGCCCGTATAGATCTGAACGAGGCAAGCTCCGGCGTCAAACTTCTCCTTGGCGGCAGCGCCGTCCATTACGCCCCCGGAGGCGATGAGGGGGAGCGACGTTTTGGATTTGAGGATCTTGAGGAGGTGGGTTGCCTGATGCCTGAGCGGCCTGCCGCTTAGGCCCCCTTGTTCGTCGCGGTCTTGTGGCAGCGCGGAGTGATCGAGCGTGGTATTCGTGGCAATGAGACCGGCGAGCCCTTCGCTCTCCGCCAATACCGCGATGTCCAGAGCCTGTTGGTCGGATAAGTCCGGGGCAATCTTAACGAGGAGGCGCGCATCCTGTCCTTCTTTTCGCAGGAGCCGGATGATTTCGCTCAGATGGCGAGTTTGCTGCAAATCGCGCAGGCCTGGTGTGTTGGGCGAGCTGACATTGATCACAAAGTAGTTCCCAAAGGTTCTTAGCGCGCGAAAACTGTGCAAGTAGTCCGCAGGCGCTTCCTCGAGTGGTGTCGTCTTGGATTTTCCCAAGTTGATCCCGACGGGGATGGCGGGCCATTTGCCTCCCTTGCGAAGGCTATCCAAGCGCGCGGCGATGGCATCCGCTCCGTCATTGTTGAAACCCATTCGATTCACCAGAGCGCCTTGTTGGGGGTACCGGAAAAGCCGCGGCCGCGGATTGCCTGGCTGTGGGTTCGCAGTGATCGTGCCGATCTCGACAAAACCGAAGCCGAGCGCCTGCCAGCCGGCAAGCGCGACGCCATTTTTGTCCATTCCCGCGGCGAGTCCAACACGGGATGGAAAATCAACGCCGAAAGCCCTTTGCGACGCGCCACGTGAAATGCCGCCGAAGATCAGTCGCAGTAGCGCCGGGGGAATAATGGAAAGTTGTCGAAGGATCAAGTGGTGTGCGCTCTCGGGGTCAAGCCTGAAGAGAAGGGGCCGAAGAATCGCGGTGTAAATATTCACTTTCCAATGCAGAAAGTGCTGAAGATTTCGCCGAGGATTTCCTCAGTATCCACCGTGCCGACGACTTCGCCCACCGCATCGAGTGCTTCACGCAGAGGCACCGCGATCAACTCGGGATCAACGCGATTTCTGAGCTTCTCCTCGGCTTCCTGCAGGTTGGAGCGGGCGCGTTGAAGGCATGCTTGATGACGCGCGTTGATGGCCGCGAGCATTGGCGCGTCGGTGGGCTGATCTCGTCGAGCCTTTGCAACGATCATGGTCACGAGTTCGTCGACACCCTCACCTGTCAGGCAAGAAATCGCCGCGAAGCAGGAGTTCGCGACTCCTCTGTTGTAGGCCTCACGATCCACGAGATCGATCTTGTTCAATGCGAGAATCTCACCTTCCATCCCCTCGAAGCTTGAACGTCTCGTGACATCAACGATCCGCACGATGACATCCGCTCTTTCCATGGCTCGTTTTGCGCGCTCGACTCCTTCGCGTTCGATGGCATCACCAGTTTCTCGCAGTCCGGCTGTATCCGTAATTCGGAAGGGAATGCCTCGCAGGCTCGCAAGTTCCTCGATCGTGTCGCGTGTAGTTCCCGGAGTGGCGCTTACGATCGCACGTTCGAATCCGAGCAACCGATTGAGCAGGCTCGACTTACCGGCATTCGGCTCGCCGCAGAGCACGAGGCGGACACCTTCGCGGAGGATTCGGCCCTCATTCGCTGTCGCCAGCAGACGTTCGATTCGGTCACGGATCTGCCCGATGGCGTCCAGCAGTCTCTCGCCTGTATGGGGCTCGATTCCGTCGTCTGGGAAGTCGATGTAAGCCTCGACATGAGCAACGGTCCTGAGGAGATGGCTCCGGATTTCCTCGACCTCCCGACCAAGGCGGCCTGAGAGTTGCTCCTCCGCGGCCCGCAATGCCAGAGAGGTGCTGGCCCGTATTACGTCCATGACTGCCTCGGCCTGGGTGAGGTCCATCTTGCCATTGAGAAACGCTCTTCGCGTGAACTCCCCCGGTTCTGCCACGCGGGCACCGGCCCGCAGCACGGCTTCCAAAATGCGCGACGCAACGAGCACGCCGCCGTGGCAGTGGAACTCCGCCATGTCCTCCCCCGTGTAGCTGCGGGGCGCAAGAAAGACTACGGCCATTCCGTCGTCAAGTCTGCCTTCCTGGTTCCGAATACAGCCGAAATGCAACACTCTTTCCAGGAGCGGGCGTGTTGAGTTCGCTCTTGCGAAAAGGCTGTCGGCAATTGCTGACGCTTGCGGCCCGGAAATACGGATCACCGCGATGGCGCCTTCTCCGGGAGGCGTCGAGATGGCAGCGATAGTGTCCTCGGCAAGCACGTCAGGTGCCCGCCGGCTCGGGGGCCCTGTGCTCCAGCAAACCTTCGGAATCCAGTCGCCGCAGCTCAGCCATAAAGCGCCTGTTCTGATCCATCGTTCCGACGGAAACGCGAATCCATTCCGGAAGCTTGTAGCTCCGCATCGCACGGACGATCACGCCCCGGCGAAGCAGCGCCTGAAAGACCTTGTCCCCATCTCCGACCCGCAGGAGGACGAAATTTGCCGCGCTGGGGACAAACTCGAGGCCCATCGAGGAAAACTCGCCTTGCAAGAACTCGCGGCCCTCGTGCGTGAGCTTGCGTGTTTTCTGCATGTATTCTTCGTCGTGAATTCCTGCCAGGGCTCCGGCCTGCGCGATGCTGTTTGCGTTGAAAGGCTGGCGCGTCTTCTGCAGCACGTCGGCGATCTCCTGCGAAGCCAGGCCGTAGCCGATGCGAAGCCCCGCAAGTCCCTGGATCTTCGAAAACGTCCGCATTACCACGACGTTCCGGCCCTCGCGCACGAACTTCAAGACATCCGGTGGACTGTCCAAAAATTCATAGTAGGCCTCATCGAAGATCACGAGCACATCGTCAGGAACGCGATCCATGAATCGGTCGATTTCCTGCTGTCCAACCATTGTGCCCGTCGGATTGTTCGGGTTGGCAATAAATACTTGCCGCGTTCTCAAGCTGACAGCAGCAAGCATTGCGTTGAGGTCATGCGTAAAGCCTGGATCGGGAACTTCGACTGTCTTCGCCCCAAAAAGCTGCGCCATCAACGTGTAAACCGCAAAGGCATGGCGGGCCGTGATCACCTCGTCTCCGGGCCGGAGAAAGGCGTGACCAATGAACTCGATGATTTCATTTGAGCCGTTGCCAAGCACAACGTTCTCTCGGACAAGGCCCAGCTTTTCGGCGATCGCACTGCGCAGTGCCCAGCCGCCGCCATCGGGATAGAAATGCGCGCGGTCAAGCGCGTCACGCATTGCAGCCAGCGCCTTTGGCGATGGGCCAAGAGGGTTTTCGTTGGAGGCGAGCTTAATGATTTCTTCGGGCTGCAAGCCCATTTCGCGTGCCAGCTCCTCGACGGGCTTGCCGGGCTCATAGGAGACAAGTTTCAGAATGTGCTGGTGCGCGGTCTTCCACATAAAAGTTCTACGGCTTAAGTTTGTAAGCTTTAAGGAGTCGCGTCAAATGCGGATGCAGCGGCGTGCGATTTCACTTAAGACTTAAAACTTACAAAACGTAAAACTCCTCATGCTCATCGCCGTAATCGCCGATACCCACGGGAGGTTTCCCGCCTCCGCGGCCGGTCCATTGAGCAAGGCTGACGAAATCTGGCACCTTGGGGACTTTTGCGACCAGCAAACCCTAAACTCGGTCAAATCCTTGGGCAGGCCATTTTTTGGCGTCCTGGGTAACAACGACTGGGGTCTCAGTTTGCCTAGGCGCCTGCTGCTCGAGCGCATGGGTAAGACCTTTCTCCTCGTACACATCCCGCCTTCGCGTATTGGCGGGGCGGACTTCCTGCTTCACGGTCACACCCACGTCCCGCGCGACGAGACCGTCGGGACAACTCGCGTCCTTAATCCGGGGACCCTTTGCGGACCCAGCAGAGGCGCTCCACCCAGTTGGGCCTGGATCGAGTTGGATGAAACAACCGCGAAAGTCTCGTGGAGATTGGTGCGCGCCTGATCGCCGCCTGGCTCTGAATCGGCGTCATAACTGGGTGCGGCCACGTTCGATAGATTGCAGCGACCAAGAATCCGAGATGTTCGGCGGGGTGACGCAAATCCGGGAGAAAGCAAACAACAAAAGAAACTGCTCGGGGGGGGACTTGAACCCCCATGCCTTTCGGCATACGCCCCTCAAACGTACGTGTCTGCCATTTCACCACCCGAGCGAGAGTGAAAGTCGAAGTTTGCCGCTCGGGCATCGGCACGCAAGGGAAAAATTTCGCTTGCTGGGCAAAGCGAGGTGTGGGATTCTCGCAGGTTCCTACAGAGGAGGCAATCTCATGGCATATGCAGTCATACAAACAGGTGGCAAACAGTACCGCGTCTCAGAAGGTGACGTGATCGAGGTCGAGAAACTCGACGTCGAAGCCGGCGCGGACGCGAGGTTCGAACAGGTTCTCCTGGTATCGGATGGCGCGGGCATTTCGATTGGATCGCCTCTTGTTTCAGGTGCTGCGGTCACCGCCGAGGTGGTAGAACAGGCCAAGGCGCCCAAGGTTATCGCTTTCAAATACAAGCGCCGCAAAGGGTATCATCGCACCGTGGGCCATCGTCGACAGATCACCCGGTTAAAGATCAAAACCATCAGCGCATAGTTCAGGCTTATGGCTCATAAAAAAGGACAAGGAAGCGTCAAGAATGGGCGCGACAGCACGAGCAAACGTCTTGGTGTAAAGAAGTTTGGAGGGGAGGCTGTCATCGCTGGCAATATTATCCTTCGCCAACGCGGCACGAAATTTCTCCCGGGTAGAAACGTCGGCCTTGG
>DATDAX010000040.1:0-6861 GCA_036525175.1 Terrimicrobiaceae bacterium
TGCCTGGCACTCGCCACGGCTCCAGTGTCCACCTGCTTCCACTTCAACGGCTGCGCGCATGCACTTGCTGAGGTGGCGGACCTGAAGAGCTGAAGAATATTCCCCGTCCTTCGTTTCAATGAAAATGCCTTATCGGGTTTCATTGCTTCTTCTCGCCGCGGTGCTGGCATGCTGTCCCACCGCAGCCGGCCTGTCGTTGCGTGACCAGCTTGCTCTCGCGGAGAAAGACGACGACACCCAAGCGCAGATCGAGGTGATTCGTCGGATTCTCGACAAAGAACTGGGCGACGCTAAGCTCCGCGAGAAATTGGCCGGACTCTGGCTGTCGGTCGAGGACTACGATATGGCCGAGAGTACGGTGCGTGACTGGAAGGAAGCGCCCGAATCGCTCCGCGTGAGCGTTCTCGCGACAGTGTTTTTCGTGCGTGACCGGAAAAAGGATGAGGCCATCGCGCTGCTGGGAGAGTACGTCGGCAAGCATCCCGAGGATCTCGAAGCGACCCGGCAGCTCGCCGGCTATCTCGACAGTGTCGGCGAACAAGAAAGAATCGTCGAACTTCTGAGCAAGGCGCCGGGCGTAGAGGGCGATGCAAGCCTTCTTGTCTCACGCGCCCTTGCACGCCGGAAGTTGCAGAGTTTTGCCGCGGCGCTAAAGGATTTCGCCGCGGCGGAAAAGGCAGATCCCGCGGACGAAAGCGTCGCAAACAACCGTCCCTCCTTCGATCGCCTGCGAGCAGCCCTCGCCGGGATGGACGCAGCTGGTGCGGTCCTGGCGGAGAAGCCCGACGACTCAGCGGCCCTAATCTCCCGAGCCTACTGGTACCTGTCGACGGGCTTTGCGAACGAGCTGGCATTTCAGGACGCCGAGGCTGCCCGGCGCAGCGACCCGAAATCCGTCGCGGCGTTGATTCTCTTCGCGGAGGCGTCGAATCGGACCGGCCGCCTTTCAGCGCGTGATGCGCGCGAGAAGTTTGATGTTGATGTCTCGAAGCCTGTGTCGGCCCTCATGGTGCTGGACCACATCTGGCGATACGATGGGCAGATTTCTCGAAATCCGAAGGATATTTCCGCCCTGCTCGAGCGGAGTCGGGAGCTGAGCGGCAACGCACAGCAATACCAACTGGCACTGCGCGACGCCGAAGCGGCGCTCATGGTCGATACGAAGAACGCCTCGGCCCGAGCGGCAAAGATAACCGCTCTGGCACGGTTGGGCAGAATTGACGACGCGGCGGCGGAGTTGAGAGTCATGGAATCCTCGAGGCCGCCCCGCGACGAATTGGCTGAGTCCCTCAGTAGCCTCGTAGACGCAGCCATGAGCGCTTCACAGCTCGACCTGGCTCTTGAGTTTTCGGACAGAGCAATCAAGGCGAAGCCGGAAGCCCGCTATTACAAACAGCGGGCCGCCATTCTTCAGCGGTTCGAACGCTTCGCGGAAGCGCAAGACGACCTTTCTCGCGCACAGCAACTCGAAAAGGGAGGCGTTCAATGAAACGCCTGGCGGTTGTAATTCTGTTGCTGATCCCTCCTCTGCTGGCTCTTGAACCACCAAGTCATAAGAGGCCATCGCTTTGGCCCCAGCCGTCGCCGGAGCCGACTATTAAGCTCGAGGTCGACAAACGTCCTTTTTCAAACAATCCCAGCGGAGGGGGCTTGAACGTGGACGGCGCGGGGGACGCCCTGCGGCCGGAGACCCTGCTGACAATCACCTTTCCGACCGCTATGGTGCCGCCCGACAAGATCGATGCCGAGGGCGCCAAGTCACCAGTCGACGTTTGGCCCACGTTGGACGCGGGCTTCATTTGGCGGACGCAATCTCAAGGCGAACTGACAGCGAAGGCCCCGCTCATCCCGGGCCAATCGTACCGATTTCGCTTGCGGGAAGGCACGATGGACCTCGCGGACGAACCCTTGCAGACTGCCGAATGGGGCTTCGAGATGACCGCTCCCTTGTTGAGGGTAACTGAGGCAGGGTATGGCGAGCGCAACAATCTGAGTGCCAGTCCCCAGGTCCCCTTGGAGTTCAACTATCCGATTCGCCTTTCCGATGCTGCGCGGGGCGTATGGTTTCAGGATCGCGTCAGCCGCCAGAGGTTTCCCGCAGAAATCCTCCTGAATGTCCCGGAAGGCGATCTGGACGACGCTCCAGCCGTCGAAGCCAAGGCCCAAGAGGAAGACGTCACGTCCTTTCGCGCGCGTCCGCTTCAACCGCTTCCGGTGGGTCGACGCTATGACCTCGTGGTGGACGGAGTTTGCGACGCGTATGGGGGGCGCCCATTGCCGTACCCGCAGGTTTTTCCAGTCGGCACTACGCGACCGCTGCGCATCGACTACGTGGCCGCGCGCAATTTCCCACTCGAAACTCCCCGCATCGAAGTGAAATTCGGTCAATTGTTAGGGGACGCCCCTCTGCCGAAAGATGCCCTAAAAATCTCTCCTGCTGTTCCCAATCTGCGCATCCGCAAAGATAGCTCCTTCCTCGTGGCGGAGGGCGACTTCAAGCCGAGCTCGCGCTACGTGGTGACCGTTTCCAACGGAATCCTGGACGCCCTTGGCTATGGGCTTCCGAAACCCGAAACGTGGGCAGCCAACTTTCGCCCCAAGGAGGGCGCGATCCTCTTTCCCGAGCAACAGATTCGCGAGCGGTCGGTCCTTGGCCTGAATTTCGCGTTCTATCACGTGAATACGGCCGATTTGGAATGGGAGCTTGCAGCCGTCCCGCTCGACAAGCTGCCGTCGGTTCTTTCCCGCGAGCGCGAGTTTTCCGGCATCTTGAGAGATGAAAAAGGCGACAGACTCTGGTCCAAGGAAGGGACATTTCAGCGGCCGACCTCCGAACCGTTGATCCCCGTCTTAGGGCTCACCGTCATTGCTTCGGGAAAAGTTCCTGCCGCGAGCGGGGACAAGGAGGTCCTGCGCGAAATAGCATGGAAACCCGAGGATCCGGCAGCGCTCGTGGGCCCAAAATTGCTCGAGGTGACGGGGAGGGATTCTCAGGGCAGGGTCATCGGTAACCGCGCGCTGATCTACTTCGGCGAGGTGGCGCTGACACGAAAGGTCACCAAGACCCAATCGATCGTCCGCGCAGCCCGCCTGACGAACGGCGACGCCATGAAAAAATCGACGATTTCCGTGCTCGACAAGGATCTCAAGGAAATCGCAAACGGCGTGACTGATACCAACGGACTGGCGACCTTCGACGCGCTTGCCATTGCGGGAGCGCAGTATCTCCTGTGCGAAAGCACGCTACAGCCCATTGCTCTCTCGGATCCATTTTCCGGAGGCTCGCTCAGCGCGCGCGCGCCGCCTCCACTGCGCGCTTACACCCTGACCGATCGACCACTTTATCGGCCGGGTCAGTCCGTCCAATTCAAGGGGTTCGTGCGCGAAGGACAGGGCGGAGCGCTGAAGACTCCAGCCGGACGCAAGGTTAAATGGACAATCGAGCGCGCGTACGCCAACGAGGTGCTGGCCAGCGGCGAAACAAAAGTGGACGCCGAAGGGGGCTGGAACGGAACGTGGACGCCTCCCCAGGATTCGGCGGTTGGAGATTTCGTCGTTAAGGGATTGATCGAGGGTCAACCGACGGGCTCTCCCGCCCGTTTTCAGGTTCAAGAGTTTCGGAACCCTCCGTTCTCTGTGGTCTGTGAGAAGCAAGACCCGATGAAACCCGCGGAGTCCGTCATTTCCGTGCAATCACAATACTTTCACGGCGCGCCCAACGCGGGAAGTGTCGCGAAGTGGACGGCGACGTGGGTCAGCGATTCGACCGATGGCGAATACTACGGCGGCGATGACTGGAGACGGGTGGATTTCTATTCGGAAGGCGCGAAGCGTCCGGAATTCACTGCGGAAATCTCGGGCGAGGCGGTTCTTGATGGTGCGGGACACGCGACATTGCGCTGTGAAGCCCCATTCAAGGACCCTGGCAACCGCGCGCGCTGCAATGTCATTTGGAAAGTCGATGTCACCGGACCGGACGGACAGACGATCATCGGCGGAACCACGCAGGATGTTGCCATGGCAGCCGTGTTGCTGGGCATAAAGCGCGGCGAAAGCAGCCGGAGCGAAATCGAATTTCTATGGAACGCTCAGGAGATTTTCGCAAAGGCTCCGGACGCGGTGAATGTCCAACTTTTCAGAGTCCAAACGAAATCGGTAAAGGAACGCCTTGCCCCGAACGTCTATCGATACCGCAACTTCGACCAATACGAACCAGCTGAGCAACGCGAGAGGGTGACGGAGAATTTCGTGAAATTCAGGCCAGGCAAGCCGGGTCGGTATGTGGTTCGCATCTCGCCGGCGGCTGGGGCCTCGGGATTTCCCGTAAGCGAAGAAACGTATGTCGCGGGAGACGAAGCCTCGGAGGTTCCTGTGGAATCAGATACCTCGGCGAAGGTATTTTCCGTGAAGGCTGGGACTCGGGAGAACGTCAGGCCATGGATGGTCGGCGAAAAGGCTGTTCTCAATGTTCTGTCGCCAAGTGGTGGCGTGGCGTGGGTGAGCGTGGAAACCGATAAAATCTTAGACACCTTTACCGCGCCCATCCGAGGCAATACGAGCCGTATAGAGATTCCCGTTAAGCCTGAATATGAGCCCAACGTCTTCGTTTCAGTTTACGTGTTGCGTCCCGGGGAATCCGATCAACTCGCGGGCGAGATGTACGGTTACGATCAACTGGCTGTGCAGGCTCCCGATCGGGCGCTCGATGTTTCCGTAAAAACGACCCGCTCAGATTACGAACCTCGGGAAAAAATCTCCGGCGAAGTGACTGTTAGGGCAGCCGGCCGTCCTGTGGCCAACGCGGACCTCGCGATCTACGCCGTGGACGATTCCATTCTTACGCTCGGAGGCTGGAGGCTTCCGCAGATGCTCGCAGACTTTTTCCCGGCTCGGAACTTCGCGGTCGTGACGTATTCCGCGCTGAAGGCTTATATCGACAAAATTGCTCCCTCCTGGCTCACAATGAAAGGGTTCGTCGCGGGCGATGCAGGTGCGGAGGAATTCGGGAACGTCACGTTTACAAGAAAGGAATTCAAGCCGCTCGTTCTTTGGCGCCCAAGCGTGCGGACGGATTCGCAGGGAGTTGCCAAGTTCGAATGCGATGCTCCCGATAACCTCACGCGTTTTCGCGTTATCGCGGTCGGCCAGACGAAGAATAACCAGTTCGGTTCGGGGGACGCGACGTTTGCGGTGACCAAGAAGCTCCTCATCGAGCCGGCCCTTCCACGCTTCTTGCGAGACGGCGACGCGGTCGAGTTGAGAGCCGTGGCGCGCCAGAAGGTATCCGACAATGAGAAACTCGTCGTCCGATGCACGGCGGGAGGAAGCCTTGAACTAATCGGCGATGCTCAACAGGAAGTCTCCGCGGGGCGCGACGCTCCAGCTGTTGTTCGTTTCAAGGCGCGCGCGAAATCCACCGGGCCTGCCAGCGTAAAGTTCGAGGTGGTGTCCGCCGCTCAGCTGACGGATGCGGTCGAGATAACGGTTCCGGTTGCTGAACCAGTCGCCCCTCGGAAAGAATCTACCTCGGGACCGCTGACAAGCACGACACTCTCAGGAAAGGAAATAATGCCCGCCGCGTGGAAACAGGGGCGCGGGACATTTAGCCTCGCCGTCTCAACCACGCCCTGGTTGAGCAAGCTCATGGGACTACCGTTCTTGCTTGAGTATCCGCATGGCTGCTTCGAACAGAAATCCTCCCGCCTGCTGGGATACACTTTCCTCGCGGGACTTCTCGAGTACCTCCCCGATGCGCAGGCGCAAAGAAGTTCCTACGAATTCGTCATACGTGAAACGTTGCGCGAGTTTGAGTCGGGTCTTCTTGCTGACGGCCGTCTGCCATACTGGCAGGGCGGAACGCAAGCGAACGACTTTGTCACAATCCAGACGACCTGGTGTGTCAACCAGTCAGAACAAGCTGGCTTCGATGTCCCCGAACGACTCTCTTCCGAGCTCTCCGAAGCCCTGCAGAAAATGGTCGCCGGTCAGACAAAGCTTTCGCCCACGCTGCGTGCATTCGCACTGTTCGTCCTTTCGGATCCAAGCGAAGAAACCGAGGACATCGTCTCCGCGGCCAACGAACTGTATTTGCAACGCGACAAACTTACCGGCGAAGGCCGGGCAATGCTGGCGATCGCAATGCACAATCTCGGCATCGAGCAGGAAAAACAATACACGCTCGTCGACGAACTGCCGAAAGACTTTCAGGCCATCAGCTTCAATCCGGAAACGTTTTCCTCAAGCACACGCACTGAAGCCCTTTGCACGTGGGCGCAGTTCCTCATCGACCCGGAGAAAGCGTCCGCCGCGCTTCGTGACCGCCTGTTGAAGCTGACAGAATCGTCAGCCAGCCTTTCCACGCAGGAGAACCTGTGGCTGCTCGTCACTCTCCAAAAGATGATGGCGACCGCGCCCAAATCGCAACTTGCGGCGATTACTCCCAAGCCCGAGACGTTGTCTGTTAACGGAAGCTCCGCCGGCTGGAGCAGGCAGGACCTTGCAAGGTTGGCGGATTTTTCGGTAACCGGCCTAAAACCGGGAGGCAGCTTCGTGATCAGAGCTGATTACCGGACGGCCGAGAAACAGACGGCGCCCGAGGCACACGGCCTGAAGGTTGATCGCGTCGTCAAGAACCTGACCGAGGCGTCGCGTGACGGCAGCGCAAACGCGCCGTTCCGGCTGGGCGACCAAATTCTGATTTCCTATCGGTTCTCCTCCGAAAAACCTCAAAGCTACGTGGCCGTCGAGGATATGATCCCTGCAGGTCTGGAAGTGGTGAACCCAAACCTCGACCTCTTTGGAAAATTCTATTCGCTTCCGGCAGAACCGGGCATCGAAACGGCCAGCCTTTCGCATAGCGAA
>DATDAX010000041.1:0-7027 GCA_036525175.1 Terrimicrobiaceae bacterium
CTCACCTCGGAAGGAAAGAATCTCCTCAGGAACTTTTTGAGTCTCTGATGATCATCACGCTGACGACGGATTTCGGACAGCGGGATTCGTTCGTAGGAGCAATGAAGGGCGTGATCCTTGGCATCGCGCCGGCGGTCGAAATCGTTGACCTGGCCCACGGGCTTGCCGCCGGAGACATTCGCGGAGGCGCTTTCGCGCTGATGACCGCAATGCCATATTTTCCTGCCGGCACGATCCACATTGCCGTTGTCGATCCAGGCGTCGGAAGCGCGCGAAGGGCCATCGCAATTCGCTCGCGGCACGCGATCTTGCTTGGGCCTGACAACGGCGTATTGAGTTGGGCCATTAGGGGCGAGACGTCGCCCGAGATTCGCAGCGTGGAAAGCGCGTGGATGATGCTGCCTCGGGTGAGCGCCACGTTTCATGGCCGTGATCTCTTCGCTCCAGCGGCCGCATGGCTTGCGAGAGGGCGAGAGTTCGCCGAACTGGGACCTGAACTCAGCGCCTTCCAAAGGCTGACTTGGCCGGCTCCGATCCCAGCCGGCGAGGGTTGGAAGACCGAGGTCGTTCACGTGGATGTCTACGGCAATGCCATCACCGCGCTTTCGGCAGAGCAGGCGATCGGCATGCTATACGTGACGGTTTGCGGAGGGCAAAGGATTCCGTTCCAGCCATTTTATTCTGCCGTGCCAAAGGGAAGTCCGCTCGCTGTGCTGGGATCGTCAGGATTCGTCGAAATCGCTATCAATCAGGGTAACGCAGCAAAGGAATTGTGCCTGGCTCCGGGTAGTCAAGTGAGCGTCGAATAGGAGAGAGCGCGCGGGCAACTCTCCGGCGATTCTCCGTGACGCATATGCGTCCTAGCGGCTATCGGAGAGTGATGAAGCTCGATATTCCCATACGCCAATTTGGCGGCTACATTTTCGACTGCGACGGGACAATTGCGGACACCATGCCGATCCATTTTCGCGCCTGGACTCAGGCCATGAAGGACTTCGGCGGCCAGTTTCCCGAGGACCTTTTCTATCAATGGGGCGGAAAGCCGACACCCGTTATTGTTGAACACCTTAATGATACGTTCGGACTCACTTTAAGCATTGAGGAAACCGTACGCCGCAAAGAGTCGTACTATCTCGAAGGCGTTCGCGACGCACAACCCATAATGCCGGTGCTTGAAATAGCAATGGGCATGCGAGGGATCAAGCCGCTGGCCATCGCCTCGGGAGGCCATCGCGAACCGGTTGAGGCAACGCTGAAGGCCATTGGCATACTGGAAATGTTCCAGGCGGTCGTCTGTGCCGAAGACTACGAGCGCGGCAAGCCGTTTCCGGATCCTTTCCTCGAAGCGGCTCGACGCATAGGAGTTCCGGCCGAGGACTGCCTGGTTTTCGAAGACAGTCCCACCGGCATAGAGGCGGCAAAGGCCGCCGGAATGCATTACGTCCTAGTACCGACACCAGGGCGCAAATGACGGACGACCCGAGCTGCCAATTGACTTCTCTCGACCAGAGCGCAGTCTAGGCCGCCATGACAACGGGACCCTTAGCGGGGGCAAGCCGACGCAGTTTTTCGATGACCTCAGGAACTGCGGCACCTGCGGCGTCGACCTCTTCGTCGGTATTGAAGCGTCCGAAAGAGAAGCGAAGACTGCTGCGGGCGCGATGATTTGAGAATCCCATCGCTTTCAGAACGTGTGAAGGATGAACCGAGCCGCTGGTGCAAGCGGACCCCGCCGAGCAGTAAATGCCACGTTCATCGAGGAGCATGAGTGCGCCTTCGCTTTCGATGCCCTCGAATGCGATGTTCGTGGTATTGGGCAATCGATTCTCGCGATCGCCATTGACTTCAGCACCGGGCACCGATTGCAGGATGGCTTCTTCAAAGCGATCGCGCAGCGCTCCGGCCCTTGGAGAGTCTTCCGCCAGGTGGTGCGCAGCAAGCTCTGCCGCTTTGCCCAAACCCACGATGGACGAGACATTTTGTGTGCCTCCGCGGCGCCCGTTTTCCTGGCTGCCGCGAAGCCATGGCGTAAAACGCGTCCGCTTGTTGATATAAAGAGCGGCCACACCTTTCGGGCAATGCAGCTTGTGACCGGAGAGGGAGAGGAACTGCACGCCGAGTTCTCCAACATTGAGGGAGAGCTTGCCGACGGCTTGCACGCCATCAACATGCAAGGCAACCTTCCTTGCAGCAGTCATGCGGGCGATTTCCTGGATCGGGAATAAAACGCCCGTTTCATTGTTGGCCCACAGCAGTGTGACTAGCGCCGTATCGGGCCGGATCGCGCGATCCAGTTTCTCAAGATCAAGGCGTCCAAGGCTATCCACGGGCACCCATGTGATCTCGTAACCACGTCTTGCGAGATGCTCGCAGAGCTTGATCGTTGCGCTGTGCTCGACAGCGGTCGTTACGATGTGGGTCTTGTCAGGATCAATTGACGCTGCGGAGAGAATCGCGGAATTTATGGATTCCGAGCCGCAGCTTGTGAAGATCAACTCATCCGGCGTGCAATTGATAAGGGAGGCGACCTGCTCCCTTGCGGTGTCGAGGGCGCCGGCCGCGCGTCGGCCCATGGAATAAACGCTGGAAGGGTTGCCGTATTCGTCGCGCAACCACGGAAGCATTGCTTCAAAAACCGCAGGATCCACCTGCGTGGTCGCATTATTGTCGAGATAAATGATTGGCTGGTGATTGACGCTCATTCGGTCAATCCTTCACCTTATGCGCGACGCCGGAATATGGCAATAGGCAGAGTCATTAGCAGGGAAATCCTCGACCATCTCCCCGCCGACGATCCGTCCGCGCTCCGTGGCCGGCAGGATCTGCGAACAATAAATGCGCTAATGGGAAACGTCCGTTGGATGAGGAGGGCTCTGTGCCGCGCGACGAAGCACATATCCGCAGGGAAGCCGCTTCGCCTGATCGAGCTTGGAGCGGGGGACGGGCTCTTGTGCCGCAAGGTATCAGCTTGGTTTCCAGGTTCAGCGCTGACGGGCCTGGATCTGGCCCCACGGCCGTGTGCTCTGCCAAAGGCGATCTCGTGGAGAGAAGGTGATCTCCTTGACAGGCTTCGCGGCTGCGATGGGGATGGGCTTTTCGGAGTTATGATATTGCACCACTTCGCGGACGAAACGCTGGCCCGGATCGGCGAAATGGCCGGCGAGTACAATGTTCTGTGTTTTTGCGAGCCGTGGCGGTCGCGATTTCCGCATTTTCTAGGCGCGTTAATGCGGCCAATTTGTGGCACGGTGACCCGGCACGATCTGCCCGCCAGCATTAATGCGGGATTCGTACGTGGAGAACTCCCGGAGCTGCTCAGGCTCAGAGGCTGGAAAATTGAAGAATCCGTCGACTGGCGGGGTTCGTTGCGTCTTATGGCATGGAAAGAGTAATCACCATTATTGGTGGCGGCTTGGCAGGACTTTCGCTGGGAATCGCGCTGCGACGAAGAGGGAATCCGGTCACCTTGCACGAAGCCGGCGTCTATCCCAGGCATCGGGTTTGCGGGGAATTTATCAGCGGGGCATCTGAGGGTACGTTCGATTCGCTTGGAATCTCGGACCTCTTTCATGACGCAAGAAGGCATGTCTCGACGGCATGGTTTTTCCGCCGCCGGCGTGTCCTCGCCGCTCAGCTTCCGGTCGGCCTTGGTATCTCTCGCTTTACACTGGACCAAAGACTCTCCGTGAAATTTCGGGAACTCGGGGGAGTCCTACGGGAACGGTCGCGACTCAAACCAGAGGGAGAGCATGGAGTCATTTGGTGCGCGGGTAGAACGCCCACGCGAGGCCGCTGGATTGGACTTAAGTGCCACGTGTCTCAGCTCGATCTTCAAGCGGACCTCGAGATGCACCTTGCCTCGAACGGCTACGTGGGTCTGTGCAGAGTCGAAGAGGGCAAGGTAAATGTCTGCGGGCTGTTTCGACTGGATTCCAAGCTATCCGGCAAGGGAGCGCAGACGCTTGAGCGCTACATGCGTGCGGGCGGTCTCGATGGTCTCGCCGCGCGCGTTTTCGCCGCAAACGTCGATTTGGAGTCGTTCCTGGGAGTTGCGGGATTTCGTCTCGGTTGTCCGCCGGAGCGCAAGGGAATCGCTGCCTTGGGAGACGCATGGGGAATGATTCCACCATTTACTGGCAACGGCATGTCGATGGCGTTCGAATCCGCTGCGATCGCAGCAGAGCCCGTTTCTGCGTGGCAGACCGGACGTGAGACGTGGGAGACGACGCTTAGTCGTCTTCGCCGAGCGCTTTCCACGCGCTTCGCAAGACGAATGTTTTGGGCGCGTGTCATGCATCCGTTCTTGACGACTGACGCAGGACAGGCGTTCTTCACGGTCGTGTCGCGATCCGGCTTGCTACCGTTCAAATCCTGTTTTCACGCATTGCGTTAGACCGATGTATCTGCAGTCTCTTGCAAGCGCCTTTCCCGACGCACGCTACACGCAGCGCGAATGCTGGAGCATCGCAAAGTCGAGTCCTTTCCTGGCTTTGCTAAGCCGACGATCGGCAAAGATCCTTGAGACGGTGTTGTCGGGTTCTTCAGGAATCGACACGCGTCATTTTGCGGTTCCCACCGGAAAGTTGTTTTCCGCGGATGCGGAAGAACTTAACAAGGCCTTTGAGCGGCTGGCGCCGCCGCTTGCAGCTAAGGCCCTTGAGAAGGCCTGCGACTCCGCCGGGATGGACGTTCAAGCGATCGATGCATTGTTCGTGTGCACCTGCACCGGTTATTTGTGTCCAGGCGTTTCAAGCCATCTGGCAGAGCAGATCGGCATTCGACAGGATGCGTTTCTCAACGACATGACCGGCTTGGGTTGCGGGGCCGCGATTCCGACATTGCATGCGGCATCATGCTTTCTCGCAGCGCACCCAAATGCGACGGTTGCGACGGTCGCAGTCGAAATATGCTCCGCTGCGTTCTATCTTGACAATGATACCGGGGTCATCGTGAGCGCTTGCCTTTTCGGGGATGGAGCGTCTGCTGCGTTGTGGCGTGCCTCCGATTCAGGCAGCCAATGGAAAGCTTCAAACTTTCGCTCTCTCCATCGTCCCGAGGAGCGCGAAAAGATCCGCTTTGTCAATGCGGGGGGAAGACTAAAGAACCAACTTCATCGCGCGGTGCCTGAAGTCGCAGCGGAATCGGTCGAGGTTTTATTTTCTTTGTGCAGCACAAAGCCGGATCAAGTGATCGCGCACGCAGGAGGACGCGACGTAATCGACGCAATCGAGGAGCGTCTGCCCGGATATGCGCTTGCAGAGACTCGCGAGGCATTCCGCAAATACGGGAACTTGAGCAGCCCATCGGTTTTGTGCGCGCTGGAAGAGCGGCTGTCCAAGTCAAACGGTGACAAACTTCTGTGGCTGACGTCGTTTGGTGCCGGCTTCGCGGCCCATTCCTGCGAACTGAGCCGCTCGTAGCCCGATACCCTTATCGCGGGCTGTGTTGCGTTGCCAGGCCAAGCCCTATGGGGATTAGCCTGGCTCCGCGCCTTGCCAGAGACCCTCGGGCGCTGCCACCACCATTTCGGAAATTTCTTTTGGTATTTGCTCTATAATTCAAACTCGAACTGCCTGCTGCCCTGAACGGGCTGCAAGATAATTCCGAACGGATCGGCGAAAGTCCGAACATCCTTCTGCACGTTGGCTGTTCTTGTCCCTGCGAGTTGCAGCCGCCAGCGAGCTGAACTCTCTCCGGCGACACGGACGGCAACGTGTTTGCCTGTTCGCCGAATATTCAATTGCACCGATTGGGCACGTTGTGGTGTTGCCACATTGCACACAAGGTCGCCCTCGGCGAGTTCGTAGACGCGGAACGTGACACCGTCGGCGTAATCATAATCCGGACGGTCATCAACGGTTCCTAGGGGAAGAATTGCATTTGGGCGCACCATGAGCGGAAGGCTAAGGAAACCGTGCTGCTCACGGCGCCAGCCGCCACCTTCCTGAACTTCGCCCGTCAGCAGGTTCGTCCAGCGGCCAGCCGGCAAGTAGTAGTCAACTGTGCCGTCCTCGGTGAAGACAGGAGCAACAAGCAGCGAACTCCCAAGCAGATATTGGCGGTCCAGAGTGTCACATGCGGGATCCTCCGGAAACTCGAGCAGCATGGCGCGCATCATGGGCACGCCCTCGCTATGCGCTTCAAGGGCGGCACTCCAAAGATACGGCATGAGACGGCATTTCAGCTTCGTAAACAGGCGCAGCACGTCGCAGGCTTCATCATCGTAGGCCCACGGAATCCGATAGCTGCCGCTGCCATGCAGACGGCTGTGCGAGGAGAGCAGCCCAAAGGCGCTCCAACGCTTGTATACGAAGGCGGGTGCGGTGCCCTCGAAGCCGCCGATGTCGTGACTCCAGAAGCCAAAGCCGGAGAGGCCGAGCGACAAGCCCCCGCGTAACGATTCAGCCATCGACTCGAAGGTCGACCAGCAGTCGCCTCCCCAGTGAACAGGGAACCGCTGCCCCGACGCGTGGGAAGAACGCGCGAAGAGAACAGCCTCGCCCCGACCGCGCCGGGCTTCAATTGCACGGAAGACAGTCTCGTTGTAGATAATGGGATAAAAATTGCGCATCTTCACAGGATCCGAGCCGTCGTGGTAGACGACGCCTTCGGTAGGAATTCGCTCGCCGAAATCGGTTTTAATGGCGTCCACGCCCATATCGAGAAGTCGCGTGATGTGACCCGCAAACCACTCACGGGCGGCAGGATTGGTGAAATCCACGATGGCCATTCCCGGCTGCCAGAGATCGGTCTGCCATACTGAGCCGTCCGCGTGCTTGATGAAATACCCTTTGGTCACACCCTCTGCAAAGAGCCTCGAGCGCTGGGCAACGTAGGAATTTATCCATACGCAGACTTTCAGACCGCGTTCGTGAAGCCGCTGCAGCATACCGGTTGGATCAGGAAATACGAGCGGATCCCATTCGAAATTTACCCATTCGAATTCGCGCATCCAGAAGCAGTCAAAATGGAAAACATGCAGCGGCAGATCGCGCTGCTTCATTCCGTCGATAAAGCTGTTAACCGT
>DATDAX010000042.1:0-41134 GCA_036525175.1 Terrimicrobiaceae bacterium
CGGGACTTTTTCGTGACGTTATTTTTCGTTGGCCTTGGCATGACGATCCCAGTACCCAGCGGAACTCTCATTACCGGAGCGCTGCTTTTCGCGCTGTTTGTGGTGGCAAGCAGGCTCATCACGACCTTCGTGCCGCTTTACCTGCTGAGGCACGGACTGCGTGCCAGCGTACTCCCGGCCATCAATCTTAGCCAGATCAGTGAGTTTTCCCTCGTTGTGATGGCCCTTGGACTTGAGGAGAACCATATTGCTCCCGAGAGCAAGGCCTTGGTTTCATTCGCGTTTGTACTATTGGCGGCGTTGAGCACGTTCGGGATCACGAAGTCAGACGAGTTGGTGAGAAGCTTGATTCCCAGGTTGAAGCGTCTTGGGCTCCGTGACCTCGATGGCATTGATCCGAAAAAGAAGACTGAGGAGCCGGGACACCCCTCCGACCACGTCGCGGCGCGCATCCTTCTCGTCGGCTTCTTCCGGACCGCGAGTTCCTTGCTCGAAGAACTGCGACGCAGCAACCAGGATCTCCTGAGGGAAGTTGCCGTCGTCGACTTTAATCCCCATGTGCATGCAACCCTAAGGCAGCGGGGAATCAAGGTGATCTACGGGGACATTAGCAATCCGGAAACCTTGATCCATGCCGGGGTCGCATCCGCCAAAATTCTCGTTTGCACTGTCCCTGACGCACTCCTCAAGGGCACAACGAACGCGAAGCTTGTTAGACACCTCCGCGAGATCAATCTCGACGCCAAGATCATAGCGGTCGCCGATGTCCTGACGGATGTAGGCGCACTCTACGCGGCAGGCGCCGACTACGTCAGCGTAAGTCGGATCGAGGAAGCAAAGGCGCTTTGCGAAGTTCTTGAGGCGATCGAATCCAATCTCCTTGATGACATTCGCTCCAAGCTCGGCGAGCGCCTCGATGGGCGCCAGGAAGTGCTCCCCTAGTAAGTCGTTGCGTTCCGAAAACGAGGGCGCCACGGAGTCCGCCAAAACGAACCTTTTAAATGCCATGAAGATCTCATAGATAGCAGTCCATGTGCCCAGAAGCACATTTACTCAAGGAGATCCCGCTCTTCGAATTGCTCGAGGATCGCGAGAGGGAAGATCTGGCCGCGCGACTCGAGGTTGAACGATTCGCCGCGAACGCATCGATTTTTCAAATCGGGGACCCCGGAGAAGCCGTTTACATAATAAGCTCGGGAGAAGTAGAAATCTTCTTCCGCAACGACACGGGCGAGCAGATCACCCTGGAACGGTCGGGCAAGGGTGATTTCTTCGGTGAAATTTCCTTCCTGGACGGAGGGTCGCGCAGCGCATCGGTACGCGCGACCACGGACACCGAGGTTCTGCGTCTCGACCGGGATGATTTGGCCGCGTTTCTCGAATCGCGCCCCCAGGCTGCGATGCATCTTCTGGCCGCGATGGGCAGACGCTTGCGTACGACTGTCGAGAGGCTGCGCCACACGGCTTCGCGAAACGTGAACGAGCAGATCGGCGACAGGCACAGGACGTTGCACAAGGTCATTGATGCCATCGCTGAGTTTGCTGGAAGCATTCCGTTCCTGATGATTCATGTGGTCCTTTTCACCCTGTGGTTGACGGTGAATTCAGTGCGTATTCCAGGCGTTCCGCAGTTCGATCCATACCCCTTCGGCTTTCTTACGCTCTCGGTTTCCCTCGAAGCCATTTTTCTCTCGGTCTTCGTGCTGCTCAGCCAGAACCGACAGACTGCGAAGGACCGTGTGCGATCCGACGTCGAATACGACGTAAACCTCAAGGCCGAGCTGGAGATTGCTCATCTTCACGAAAAGCTGGATCGCCTCACCGCGGAGACGTTGGGCCGGCTCGAAAGAATCCAAAAAGACCACCCGAAGCGTCACGAGGATGGTCGCTCAAACTGAGTAACCTCACGGCCCCCCGGGGAACGTCAGCCCTTCATTCGCTTGGTTGTCAATACCTCCTCGATCCTCCCAAGCGGAAGAGTGTTGATAACATCGTTGCGGGAAAGCCAGCCCTTCCGTGCGGCACCGACGCCAAAGATCACGTCCTGCAGACCTGAGACCGAGTGGGCGTCCGGGTTGATCGCGCACTTGACGCCTTTCTCCTTTGCAAGCGGCCACCAGCGCCAATCCATATCGAGCCTACGCGGATTGGCATTGAGCTCGATGACTGTGCGCGTCTCCGCCGCAGCTTCAATGACGGCAGCGATGTTCACTTTATATGGCTCGCGCGTCAGCAGCAGGCGGCCAGTGAGATGGCCAAGCATGGTCACATACGGATTGGTCATTGCTTTGATGATCCGATTGGTCATCGCCGCCTCGCTCAGCGCGAATGAGGCATGCACTGAGGCGACCACGTAGTCGAGCTGTGCGAGAATCTCATCCGAAAAATCCAGCGATCCGTCCCTTCTAATATCGCATTCGGTACCCGCGAAGAGGTGTATGCCATCGCGGCTCTGGTTGAACTGCCTGATACGCGCTACCTGGGCAGCGAGGCGTTTCTCGTCGAGTCCATTCGCCTGAATCGAGCTCTTGCTGTGATCGGCAATGCCGAGGTATTGCAAACCCAGTTCCTGAGCGGCGCCGACCATGTCCTCAAGTGTCGCGCGACCGTCGCTGTCCGTCGTGTGGCAATGAAAGGTCCCACGCAGGTTCGGCCATTCGATCAACTCGGGAAGCCGGCCACTTTCGGCCGCTTCAAACTCGCCGCGATCCTCGCGAAGCTCGGGCTCGATGTAAGCGAGGCTGAGTGCCCGGTAGATGTCCGCCTCCGTACGGACCTCCGGCAGGGCTTCCTTAAGCTCGCGGCCCTCGGCCTTGCTGAAGCGGTACTCGTTAAGCGACCATCCTCGGTCCAGCGCCCGTGTGCGCATCCGGACGTTGTGTTCCTTGCTGCCCGTGAAGTAGTTTAACGCAAACGGATATTCGGTGCCGGTAACCGCCCTGAGATCGCACTGAATACCCGAAACAAGTAGGACGCTGGTTTTTGTATCGCCGCGGGCTACTACGGACTCAACCAGCGGATGGTTCACAAAATCCTCAAATACCTCTGTGGCCCTTCGGGTGGACACGATAAAGTCCAGATCGCGAACGATCTCTTTTTTCCGACGATAACTCCCCGCGACCTGCGCAAGAATCACCGAGGGATGGCCACGCAAGTCCTCAAGCAGACCTTCCGCGAGAGCCGTGACGTCGCCTAGTCTAAACTGACCGAGACTCTTTCTGTGCTGCTCGATAGCCCTGAGGATGTTCTCCGATGTCTTGGTGCCGAAACCTGGAAGCGGCGAGATCTTACCCTCCCTGCAAGCGCGCTCGAGCTTTGTGATCGAGCTGATTCCTAACGTTTCGTACAAAGCCTTGATTTTCTTGGCGCCCAGGCCCGGCAACTCGAAGAGCACGGAGATCTCGGGAGGAAATTCATCGCGAAGGTTTTCGTAATATTCGAGCCGTCCCGTCTGCACGAGAGTCGTGATTTTCTCCGCGATGGCTTTGCCAATTCCTTCCACCTCCTGGAGGCGATTCTCTGCAATCATCATTGGCAAATCTTCGCCCAGCGTCTCAAGAGCCCGCGCCGCATTGGCATATGCCCGTATCTTGAAAGGGTTCTCTCCCTTGAGTTCGAGCAACCGAGCGATGGTTTCCAGGATTTCGGTGATCTCGTCCTTTGTCATACGGATAAACCGAGCGACGCGCTCTGCTCAGCTCTTCGGATTCTTCCAAGCATCCCGCTCAATCCAAATACGTTCTCAGCCGGTTGCGCCAGCCGGGGAGCCACCTTGCCTCGTCGCGCGACGGCGGGGAATTGGCAACACGAAGCGTCAGCATTTCATCGGCCGCCTTGACGAAGCCCGGCAGAGCGGGCCCTGTCTCTGGCATCGCCGCCAGCACCTGAAGCAGACCCCATCCCTGACCGCGATACCTTTCCGTCGGACTGACGCCCTCCCCTTTGAAATTTACGTAGTCCATCAACGCGTATAGTCCGAGGCGCTCGCCAGCCACACGATAGAAGTTGGCATTAATTGTCTTGCGCGCGGCGTCCGGCGCTGCGGCAAGCATCTTT
The DNA here is from genome assembly GCA_036525175.1 of Terrimicrobiaceae bacterium. Taxonomy (GTDB): domain Bacteria; phylum Verrucomicrobiota; class Verrucomicrobiia; order Chthoniobacterales; family Terrimicrobiaceae; genus DASTFP01. Next base: position 4,057 of record DATDAX010000042.1, read on the forward strand.
GGAAGGGCTTGTTCCAAGCGGAGTGCCGCAAAGCGGGCCTGCCAGGCGATTGTTGCCTTGAGGAGATTGCGAAGCTGAACCATCCGCGAGCTCTGAAAGTCCGCCATAAACTGCGACCGGCTCTTCCAAGGACAGGCCCCGTGCAGCCATTCCGGAACTTGAACATCACGGCCCGCAAGGTACTTGACAAGTCTTGGAAAGCTTTCTTCGAAGGGTCCCGGTTTTCCTGGAGGGTACCAAATGAAGTGGGCAATTCCGAGGGACGCAAACTCCTCACCTGCATTCCAGGCTGTCAAGCCGCTTACGGTCCCCCCACATTCGTTTTTCCAAATGCGTCGTCCGATTTCAACGGCTTGTGCCTCGGAGAGTTCGACTGTCTGCGCCAAACTGACCGACACCGCCACAAAGAGAAGGAGCAACAAGGTCCGCATGGCAATTCCTTTTAGCCGCGGGCTCAGACACCCGCAAGGGTCGAATCCCTTTTAGAAGTCGCTCCATCGGTCCGATTGCGAAGTAGCCCAATGCGAGAAAATCGCTAATATAGGGCCTCAACGATCTCGCTTCATGACCAATCCTGCCCGTCAGAAACCATTCCCCAGGGCCGTCCTGATTCTCATTGTCCTTGGAGTAATAGGGCTCGGCATTGTCTTCGCTGTCCTGGCCACCATCGGGGATGATGTTCCAAATGCGCTTGCGCCAGCCAGTCAGGAGTCTTCCGGCGATTAGCCATTCAGCGGGTAATTCGGACAGGGGTGCCGATACGAACAGTCTCGTAGAGTTGAATCGCGAAGGCTCGGGGCAAACGGATGCATCCGTGCGACGCGGGACTGCCCGGACGCGGGATCGGTCCGGCATGCATCCCGATTCCACGCCACGTGAGGCGCATCCAGTAAGGCATGGGGGCATACAAGAACTTCCCGCCCGCCGGGGGGCTGTGACGTCGCGCATCGGCATCGGCATTCACTGTGTTTCCGTCGGCGTCTACGATTCGGCCATACAGCGTAGAGTGTTTGTCGACCACTTTCTCGAGGATCTTATACTCCCCGGCGGGCGTACCGAAGCCTTCCTTCCCGGTCGCAACTACCGTCCAGCCCGCATATTGTCCACCGATATAGACCTCGGCTCGCTGCGCTTGCAGATCGATGACAATGCTGGGCTCTCCTGACAAGCCCTCCGGGTGCCATTCGTAGAGCGACGGAGCTTGCCCGGTTGTCGGCGGCGGAGGAGGAGGTTGTGCAACCTCGACAGGTGCACAACTCGACACGAGGGCCACCAGACAGCCACCCATAGCAAATCTCCACCCCGCAAGCATCACGCGCATACCGCCGCGCGCAGAGTGGTGGATGCATTGGCTTATTCAAGCGAAAAATCATCACGCAAAGTGAAGATCGTCCTGGGGCAGGTGCCAAAACCAGGATCTAAGTTAACCAAAGCCGGGAAACTCATGCCGCCGTAGCAGCTCTCGGCGCAGTCTTTCCGGTTCTCTCAGGGAACGGATTTCTCCCCGCGCAAGACCTACTTAGCCAGAATCCCGTAAAGGGCCTCATGCAAGGCGCCCTCCGGATCCTCCGGAGCGGATTTGAAGCGCGCCCCGACATATCCGTCGGGGCGCACGAGCACGGCACCGCTTTCACCAATTCCATAGAGACCCTCGAATTCTTCGCAGACGAAATCCACGTGATTGCGCATGAACGAACCGAAGGGCGGTTCGTGCCACATGTCACCCTTTCGCCCTGCCAGCAGGACCATGGTTCCCTCAAAGAGGTCAAGGATGGATCGCCGACCTTCGTTGCGCTCAATCCAAACGTGAGGCGCCCGGCAGCCCGGACAGGCCGAAGGGATGTAGTCGTTGATGGGATCGGCGACCTTCGGAGGCTTGGTGCCGTCGCTTATAAATGCGCCTGACTCGTAGACGACGCCAAGGTCCTGACCCAGCCCTGCCCCGGCACGACGGCTGTGCGCGACAAGCTCACGAACACGATCCGTTTCTCCGCGGAGACCGGCCTGAATAATTTCAAAGACCTCGAGGGCATTGTCGTTTGTGTTCTCCATGGTTTTCAATGCAGCGGTGTGCCGCTCGGCCTCGTAGCTATCGAGGAGCGAATCGCTCGCATCACCGCGAACGACGGCGGCCAGCTTCCAGGCAAGGTTGTGACTCGATTGCAAGCCCGTATTGAGTCCAAGCCCCCCCGCGGGAGACAGGCGCGCCGCGGCATCGCCCACCAGGAAAACCCGTCCTATGCGAAACCTCATGGCAACCTTCGGACTCATCACCCAGTGCCGCATACTAATTACCTCAACGGGTTCGTCAGGAAGCCCGGAAACATGCCGGATGATTCCCTCGAAGCGGCCCTTCGTATAATCCTCGGGAGTCTCGTTCGGTTTAAGGAAATGATGCATTAGCCAAAGATTGTCACCGTTCACGGCCACAAACGTTTCAAAATACTCTTCCGACAACGCCTGATAGAGGACCGCTAGGCGGTCACCCAGATGCCGGCCATATCTCGCCTGGAACATCACGTTGATGAAGTGACCCATATCTCCAGGACCATCGGTGTCTATGGAAAGATCACGTCGAATTCCGCTGCCGGCGCCGTCGGCGGCTACCACCCACTGGGCGCGCACCGATTCCCCTGTGCTCAACTGCAGCCGCACATCATCCTCCCGATGCTCGATGGAAACGACCTCCGAGTTAAAACGTAAGTCCGCGACAGTCTCCTGTTCCAAGGCCTCGCGAAGGACTTTTTCAGTCCAAGTCTGCGGGCAGTGAAGCGTTTTGCATGGCGTGAACTCGCTATGCAAGGCTGCGAGGGGCACACGGCCATATTCCTCGCCCACCAGGGATTTTGCCCAGATTCCCAGGCATCGTCCTTCAATCGGAAGCGAGCCGCCCATGATGCGCTCGATCAAACCATGTTGGCGCAGGATCTCCGCCGTCCTGCGCGAAAGCCCCATCGCTTTCGGATGCACAGACGTGCTCGGTTTCCTTTCAAAGACGGTGCTTTCCACGCCCGATCGCGCAAGTAGAAGCGCGGTCATCAATCCACAAGGTCCGCCACCGACAATGGCAACGGGAACATCAATCTCCATAACGTGAATACAACTATCAAAGAAGGGGGAAAGCTGAACAGTCGTTTCCCACCCTCTTTACTCCTTTTCCGAGAGGGAACGTACGATCGGAGGGCGCGGATGCCAACCCTTTAGGGTTTCACCAACGCCCTCAACGCGGGAACTTGATTGAGAATTTCATCGACTGTCTCCGGGCCTGCGATTTCACGCGCCTTTTCGAGAAATGCCTGAACAAATGGACCTATCTGGGCGCTCTGAAGCCCCGCGGATTGAAGGTCGAAGAACGCCTTTGCCGCATCTCCCACCGGTCCGCCCACGAGGGAACCCAAGCCGGAAAGCAGGCTGCCGGGTGTAGAGGGAGTTTCCGCAAGAAGAGAACTCGCTCCGGGAATCTCCATCAAGAGTTCCTCAAATTTGGTCCCCGCCGTCCGTTTCCTGGCAAATTCAAGCAAGACCTTCATCGCTTCACGGGCAACCGATTCTGAAACGCCTACCCTTTCACTGAGGATCTTAATGATCTGCTCCATCTTCGTAAAAGGATGCGGATTCACGCCGCGTCGGCGCGCAGAATCCTCTCGATGGTATTTGTGGTGGAGTGCCCTTCAGAGAATTCCGCCAAAACGACCCGTCCGCCGTGCGCTTCGACAACCTCGCGCCCGCTCACGTAGTGAGCCCAATCGTGTCCCTTAACGAGAACATGAGGCAGAATTGCCTCGATGAGGGTGCGTGGCTCGTCCTCGTCGAAAATGACGACACCGTCGACGGAGCGCAAAGCAGAGAGGACCGCCGCGCGGTCGCGTTCGCCATTGATCGGCCTCCCGGGACCTTTGATACGACGCACGGAAGAATCGCTGTTGAGGCCAACAATCAGCGCGTCGCCCTGAGCTCGCGCAAACTCGAGGTACTGAACATGGCCACGATGGAGAATGTCAAAGCAACCATTGGAGAACACAAGCTTCCGGCCCGCCGCGTCGAGCTGATCGCGCAGCTTGCGCGCATCGGCAATGGAAAGAGTTTCTACGTTCATGGCGTTCTTGTCACCGATTCATTAAGAAGTGCATCGCGGTTGGTGATCACCGCTCGCATTTCGGGGTCGTCAGCCTTGCGGAAACACTTGTAGATCTGTAACGCGCCCGAGTAAAACGCGAGTGCCTTCTGATGATCCCCGGATGCGTGGTAGACAAAGGCCAGATTGGCCATCGATTCAGCGACGTCCGGGTGCATCGGGCCGAAGCATTTCTCGCGAATGGCCAGCGCCTGCATGTGAAAGCTCTCGGCCCTTGAGAAGTCCCGTGTCTCGCTGCAGGCGACTCCCAAACTATTGGCGGCGGCCGCCACTTCCGGGTGGTTCTGGTCATGCAGGCTCGCTGCAACTTCCATCGCGCGCCTGTAGTTTTTCTCCATTTCCGCGAAATCGCCGGCTCGCTTGCAGACGGCCGCGAGCTGGTTAAGAAGCATGACATGCTGCGAATGGTCACGCGCCCGCTCGTAAATCGCCAGCGCCTGCTCGTAACGCATGCGAGCCTCGCTGATGTCTCCGAGACTGTTGCGAAGAATAGCCACTTTCGCGGCAAGTCTGCCCGCGGAACTCGTCGCGCCTAGTCGCAGCGATTTCGACAAGGCTTCTTCAAACCTGAGCGCAGCACTTGAAAAGTCGCCCGCAGCCTGGCACACATCCCCGGCGATTTCAATGGCATCACAAAGCTGCGGACTGCTCGAACGCAAGACTCGCTTGGCAGCCTGCACGAACTTGTGGGCGATCTCGCCATATTGATCCGACCTCGCACTCGTGCGCTCCGACTCGAAATCGCGGCAAAGCAGTTCCCACAAGCTTGCAGTCGTTTGCATCCAGAATCAAAAAATATGACGGCACGCGCCTGCAACTGTCTAAACAAATCGTCGTCCTACGCGAAGAATTTCAGGGCCATTGCGCGAGAGGCTGGAATGATGCCACAGAGAGATGCAAGGGCATCGATCGCAGAGACTTCTCCAGACGGATCGTGGACGCCGAGAATGCGGCTCAATTCTTTTTCAAAGTGATTCAATGCCTTTAGGCTGGCGGGCGCGTTCTGTACAAAATGGATACCGCGTCCTAGAAGGTCAAAGACATCATGGGCAGGTTGCATCGAGGGCGCTGCGATGCCTGCTAGCTCACCGAAATACGAGGCGAGATAGAATCCCGCACTTCCAGCGTCAGCAACATTGAAGACTTCTTTCACGCTCACTTCGCGCAGAGTATGCAAGTCGCCCTTGCGACTGATCGAAAACGAAATGTCTGCCCGGTAAAAAAGGTCAAGCGCGCCGGCAAACTCGCTCTTGGGACGGCGCGCGCCGCGCGCGACCGTTCGCACCGTTCCAAACCGTTCGGTCAGCCATGTCACGATAAGGCTTGTTTCCGACCACGGCACTTTCCGCAAGAGAGTCGCGGCGGTTTGTTCCATTCAAGATGCCCGGCACTCCGGTGGGCTTCATCAGGCCACGTCCAGGACTTCCACAAGCCACTGCTGAAGTGCCGCAAAAAAATGAATCTGCAGCTTGGCCAGATCTCGCTCGGAGAGAATGGCCAGCGGTCCGGACTGTGAGAGCTCCACCTCGTCCAGGTTGTGCTGCGCAGCCAGGCAGATACGAGCCTGGTTGAGGGCGTTCAGCCAGGACTCTGCGTGCGCAGCGGGGAACTCCAGTGTGTAGCCTCCCACGGATTCCTGAAACCCGCGCAAGTCGGCTTCGACGACCTGACGCGCCGAGAGGAACAGAGCGTGAAGCTCGGGCTCGACATGCGCTTTCCAGTCCTCGCGAAGGCCCTGCTCATGCGGATCCTGCGTGGGACTGGGAAAAAGCCGTTCCTCAGCCGCGTCGTTATCGCGCTCGAAGAGGCCGGGAATCTGGCGCATCAAACCGGCAAGCAGCGGCGGGACTTCACGCATGCCCAATCGATTCCCGAGTACGCTGTAGAATTCCATCACGATTCGCCGTGCTCTATCGTTGCAAGCAATAGATGCGAATGCAGTTGCTGAACATAGAATTCAGCCTGCTCACGCGCGCCGGACCAGACGATAGAGCGCCCCTTGTGATGCACTTCGAGCATGTGCGACTCGGCTTTCTCCCGGGAAAAGCCGAAAACCTTGCGAAAAACCAACGTGACATAGACCATAAGGTTTACCGGATCGTTATGCACGACCACATTCCACGGATGCTCGAGCGCGGGTTCGTTACGTGTGCTGCTTCCGGGGACTTCCTTGACCTTGGCCATTCTCAAGCCGCTCGCAGGTTGAAATTTTTCGGGCTGCACTTGTTGGCGAGGCAATCGCAGACCATATCCACCCAGAGTTTCATTCCGCTTCGGGGCAGGCCGCCCTTGGCCTCAAGAAAGATATAAGCACTCAGGGTGGCCGAGGGAGAGAGATGAAAGGTTGCTCCGCGCAACGCGCAAAGGATCGCAAGGTGTCCGGGAACTCTCCCCGAAGTCACCAGCGCTTGATACCGCGGCCAGAGCCTCTCAGATCTCGGAGGCGCATGATCCGCCATCAACGTCCTTCCAGCAAGGACGCTGGGTTCCTTAAGCTTTGAAGGCAGGGCGGAGTCAATGGCATGATCGCACTCCGCGAGCGCCTGCCAGTCTCCGGCTGCCGAAGCAGTCTGTGCGTCCTCGATGCGTGGCAAGAAGACCGAAGCGAATACCCCTTCCTTCCAACGCAACCACTGGGGAGCGGAACGCAAATCCGGAGCAAACGTCACCCGGCGGACTCCGGACCAACCTGGGTGGCAGAGGCCCACGGCGCGAAGCAATTCTATGCAAGCGTCGTCTGCGCCGAAAGTGTCGGAGCCGTTGGTCCCTCTCATGAATTCCGCGAACATACCATCCGCAGCGCCATTTTGAAAATCTGTTCCTGCTTGCGCGCCATATCTTTTGCGTCGCGAGTCGTCCTGTCGTCCCATCCGGCAAGATGCAGAAGGCCGTGGATGACACAAAGAGCCGCTTCTTCGCTTGCAGTTTTGCCGAAGCGAGCCGCATTCTCCGACACAACGCCGGCGCCGATCAGGATTTCGCCATATGGGAAGGTGATGACGTCTGTGGGTGTGGGGTCGTGGAAGAATTCCTCATGCAGCTTGGCGATGGATCGGTTTCCAAGGATGGTGGCTTCGATTTCTTCGAGCCCCACAAGTGGCGCCGCGGGCGACCGGACCGCCGTATGGCAGGCGGGTAGGGCCACCTGCGACATGGATCTGATAAAGGAAAGATCAAACCCGATCTTTCGTTGCCTGTTTCTGACTACCACCAAACTTGCCACAGACTTGGAATCGGAATATCGGTTTGCGAAACAAAAGGGGCCTTCCCGCGACCCGTTGCGAGAGGTGAACCGCTCGTGCGGCCGTTGCGACGCGACTACGCCGCCGACTTTTGCTCGCCCCTAACGGTAGGCGCCGCAGACTCCTCCCGCTTCGAGGGATATGCGATACGAGAGTGAAGCATATTAACCAGCGTGAAACGAAAGCTTTCCGAAATCTTGCGAATCTCCGCCAGAGTGAGAGGCGCCTCGTCGAGTTGATGCCCCGCTATACGGGCATCAATCAGTCCATTGATCAGATCTTCAATTCGTTGAGGGGTCGGACGCTCCATCGAGCGTGATGCGCTTTCCACCGCATCGGCGAGACTTACAATGGCGGTCTCCTTCGTTTGGGGCCGCGGGCCCGGATAGCGAAAGCTCTCCTCCTTCACTTCCGGAATGTCCTCAGGTCGCATGTTCATGATTTTGCCGCCGAGTCGCGCATCGTTCTGCTGCTGCAGAGCGCGCTGGTAAAAATACGACACAAGCGACGTGCCATGATGCTGCTGGATGACGTCAACGATTTCGGAATTGAGCTTGTTCTTGAGCGCAAGATCCACCCCCTCCTTAACGTGGGCGATGATAATCAATGCGCTCATCGTCGGTGTGAGCTCATTGTGAGGGTTGTGACCCGGGCGCATGTTCTCCGTGAAGTACTCCGGTTTCACAAGCTTGCCAATGTCGTGAAAATAAGCGCTCACACGGCTCAGGGTCGGGTTGGCCCCGACAACTTCCGCCGCAGCCTCGGCGAGGTTCGCGACGGCCAGGCAATGGTGATAGGTCCCGGGCGCCTCCAAACTCAGTCGTTTCAGAAGCGGATGGTTGAGGTCCGCCATCTCCAGCCACGAAATGTCCGTGGTTATGCGAAAGAGATTCTCCAAGACAGGCAGGATCCCACTGGCCAGGACTGCCGTTCCGAAACCGGTAGCTATTGCAGCAAGGCTCTGCCAGCCGACCATCTTCCAGTCGGTCTGCGCAGGATTCTCCCACACAAGGGGCCCAATCTGCCCGAACGTGGCGGCCAGCACCCACATCGCAATTCCGACGTACACTCCGGCACGGATCAGCCTGCTGCGCCGGCGCACCTGGATCGTCACATACACGGCGATAAACCCGGTGATCAGCGATATCACCAGAAATATCGGGTCGATGCGCCCTACCAACAACGATCCCCACAAACTGGCGAAAACGGCCGCAAAAAGCCCGTGATTCTTCCCAAGCAGAACCGAAAGGACAAGAGGCGCAAATGCGTAGGGGACAAGCAACGGAGCCAACTGAAGATCGATGTTTCCCGCAGCTGCCTGCGCGAGGACAATCTTGATCGCGGCCAACTGAACGAGCAGCACGCCAAAAATCAAAGCGATGCGCGAGTTGCCTCCAAGGGTCTTCGGCTGGTTGATCCAAAGCTGCGCGACTGCTGTGACAAAGATGAGAAGACAAAGCAGAAATTTCTTTGCCGGCTCCTCCTGCTGGCCTGTGAAGATCAGGGCGGCCAAGCCACCGACGAACGCTGCAAGAATAAGCACCCGAATGGGCCATGCGCATTCGAGTGCGTCAGTAAACTTGCTATCGGCGACTGTCCGCCGTGTCTTGCCACAGGCCATGCCTTTGCCAACAAGTCTCCGGCGTTGGAAAAAGTTCCACATAGATACAAACGAGCTGAAACTAAACCCTAGAATCGTTCCTCCTGCAATCCGCGATGTTCCCGATACGCGTGAACAATCGCCTGAACCAACCGGTGACGAACCACATCCGATTCGTCAAAAAAGTGAAATCCTATTCCTTCGACTTTGCCCAGCGCCTCTGCCGCCTCGATAAGACCGCTTCGCTTGTTGCGCGGAAGGTCAACCTGCGTGCGATCGCCCGTGACGACGCATTTGGAATCCTGGCCAAGACGGGTCAAAAACATGAACATTTGTTCAGTGGTCGTGTTTTGAGCCTCATCCAGAATCACAAACGCCTGGCTGAGCGTTCGTCCACGCATGTAGGCAAGCGGTGCGATTTCAATGACTCCTCGATCCATGTATTTCTGAATCTCCTCCACCTCAAGCATATCGTAAAGCGCATCGTAGAGCGGACGTAGATACGGAAGGATTTTCTCCTGCAGATCCCCGGGCAGAAACCCAAGCGCCTCCCCGGCCTCAACGGCAGGTCGAGTCAATATGATTCTGCTAACCTTCTCCTGCTTAAGCGCAGAGACAGCGATCGCCATCGCCAGATAGGTCTTCCCTGTTCCGGCAGGGCCGATTCCGAACGTAATGTCACGGGTCTGCATGGCGAGAATATAAGCCTTCTGGCCGTCGGTCTTCGGAACGATCTGAGGTTTACGAGGAGAGGTCTGGATGCGTACATCCAGCAGTCGGCCCAAATCCGCGCCGCCATTTCTGCCGGCCGCATGTACGGCATAGTTGAACTCCGGGCGCCGGATGACCATCCCGCGCTTTCGCGCCTCGTCGAGCTGCTCAAAGACTTTCCGCGCCCGCATCACACCAACCTCGTCGCCTTCGATACGCAGCCATCCCTCTCGCGAAGTTACCCGAACGTCCAGCGCAGCTTCCAACTCGCGCAGAAGCTTGTCGTCACCACCGTAGAGCGCCTGCACTGCGCGGGCGTTCTCGAACTCAAGAGTAAGCGTTTCCAGATTATCTGTAGCCATAGACGAGCGCCCAGTTTGAGCGCTCTTGAGGCGATTTTTCCACGGTGACAATAGCGTAGTAAGCGCCCGTCTTGCTTGGGGTGATTTTTGCCGCGGCGAAACGACCTTTCTGCCAGTACTCGGACTCCGCCAACTTGCCGTCGGAATCGTAAATATGGACCGTGATTACCGCACCGCGGGTGTCCGTAGCCAGCCAAAACCAGTATTCGTTACCTCTGAAGAGCTGTGCCGTGACAGCCTGCTGATCCTTTACGCCGAGGTCTCCGCCCCAAGCATCCTCACGCACTGTGAAGCCTTGCTTGGTGTAGGGCGCGGCGGCCTCCTTGGCGAAGGAAAGCGCATCATTCACAGTCGCAAATGCGAGCGGAACAGCCACGGCGAGTGCAAGCGGAATGAGAAGAAATAACCTGAGCTTCACGGCGGATCAGGCCTCCTCGGAGGTGATGACGACAACCATCTCGCTCGTCATCTTGTTGATTTTCTCAACGCTGGCCTGCGGGATTCCGCTCTTGCCGATCAACGGCCGGATGTCGCGAAGAAGCTTGCGGACACGCGCGACGAGTTCTTCTTTTTTCAGTCGAGAGTTCCGCATATCGTCGATACGGCGGCTGAAATAATTGAGCAGCTCGGGCTGGTTGAGAAGCTCCGCTCCGCTTGCGGAGTAGTTCTTGCCAACGATCGAGGTGAGAACCTCGGTTCCGCGGATCCATCCGCCGATGCTTACGAGTTGGGCGAGATCCGCATCGCCGAGTTCGACCATGGCGCCGCGGACGTCTTGGAGCGCACCGTCGAGTTCCTCTCGCACGGCCCGCCAGTTTTTGGATTCGGCCTTGTCGATGATGCTCTTGCTGCGCGCGATGACCGCCTTGCGCACGTTGATCGCATCCGCCAGATTCAGCACCTCTTGCCCGATCTGCTTGACGCTCTCTGAGTTCTCAGCCTCCACGGCAATGAATCCGTCCGCAATTACGGTTCCAAGCAAAAGCGCGACTTGGGCACGATTTCCCGTGTTCTTGCCGAGATTGTCGCGCATCTCCGCCTTCCAGTTGGGGGATCCGAGCTTGTCGAGGACGCTGAAAATCTCGCTTGGAACGGGAACGACGACCTCGTCCACAGCCGCAGCAGGGAATTTCGAGAGGTCGATCGACGCAGGCGGGGTTTGTGCGAGGGAACTCACCAGGGCGAGACCGCACAGCAGTGGTGGGAGCAGGCGTGACAGCATGGGAAAATTAAGCTTCGCGTTGGGGCCGCAGCCCCGTTAAAAGCGCCGGCATCATTAGATGAATGTTGAAAGAATACAATACCTTCTTGACGAGGCGCGCAAGCAGCGGTTGCTCGTCGTGGGGGATGTCATGCTGGACGAATTCGTCTGGGGAAAAGTCTCGCGAATCTCTCCGGAGGCTCCGGTGCCTGTGGTGGAAGTGCTAAGCGAGTCGTTCTATCCCGGTGGTGCTGCGAACGTTGCGCGAAATCTCCGGCCGTTTTGCAGAGCCGTTCAAATCAGCGGCATGGTCGGGCAGGATGCTGCCGCCAGCCGATTGAAAAGCCTTCTCAACGAAGAAGATATTGACACTGATGGACTTATCGAATCTTCCGAGATTCCAACTATCGTGAAGACCCGGATCATCGCCCGCCAGCAACAGGTCGTACGCGTTGATCGGGAGCGACGCGTCACGGCCTCGAGGTCCACCCACGATGCGGCGTTCGAGCGGCTCGTAAAGTTACTGCCCGATGTTGAAGGGGTCATATTCGAAGACTATGGCAAGGGATTTCTCACCCAGGATTTCGTCGATCGGTTCAGTGCGATTGTCGCCAAGGCCGGCAAGGTCTTCACTGCAGACCCCAATCCTGGCAATCCCCTGCGCTGGACCGGTGTTACTACGATCAAGCCCAACCGCCCGGAAGCATTTGCGATGGCGGGCATGATCGATCCGGGCCCCGCCGATAATCCTCTTGACGACAAGGCGTTGCTTGATGCTGGAGCGGTGCTTTTGGAAAAGTTCGGTATACGTTCCGTGCTGGTTACCCTCAGTGAGCATGGGATGATTCTCTTTGACCGGGAAGGACCGCCCTACCACACACCTACGCGCGCGAAGGAAGTGTTTGATGTGTCTGGGGCTGGGGACACTGCAATCGCTCTCTTCACGCTTGCACTTTGCGCCGGCAGCACGCTGCAGGAAGCAGCCGAGATTTCAAACCACGGCTCTGGCGTTGTTGTCGGAAAGTTCGGAACCGCCACCCTCACACAAGAAGAGCTGCTGGGTAGCTTTCAAAACCACTCGTCGTAAGGCTGATGGTGAATTTCCAAACCCCTTCGAAAAATCGAGCCGTCTTCCTGGATCGGGACGGTACCCTGATGGATGAGGTGAATTTTTGCGATGATCCCTCAAAAGTTCACGCCATTGCAGGCGCTGCAGAATGTCTCACAGAGCTGCGCCGCCATGGCTGGCTTAACGTGATGGTCACCAATCAGAGCGGCATCGGGCGGGGACTCTTCACGGTAGACGCATACCAGGCGGTTAACGCCGAGCTCTTCCGTCAGCTAGGCGGAGCGATCGATGTCACCTATTTTTGTCCGGACCATCCCGATAAAGCAACCGCACGACGGAAACCGGGCAGCGGGATGATCGAGGAAGCGAAGCGCGATTACGGAATCGCGATCGACGAATCATGGTTCATCGGCGACAAGGATAGTGATATTCTCTGCGGCAGAAACGCCGGCTGCCGGACAATCCTTGTGCTGACTGGTTACGGCCGCAACCACCGTGATTGCGGTCCGCACTTCGTTGCGCGGGACATCGTGGAAGCGGCTCAAATCGTCATTGGCGAAACGAAATGAAAGCGGCAGCAATAATACCCGCCCGCTGGGCATCGACACGTTTCCCTGGCAAGCCGCTCTTCACCATTCTTGGGAAGCCCCTCGTCCAGCACGTTTGGGAACGCTGCCAAAAGGCAAGAACTCTCTCTGAGATTATCATCGCGACGGATGACATGCGAATCGCCGAAACCGCATTCTCCTTTGGCGCAGAAGTCTCCCTTACCTCGCCCAAGCACCAAAGCGGCACCGATCGGGTAGCTGAAGTCGCCGCCAAACTGCGACGGGTCCGCCACATCATCAACGTCCAAGGCGACGAGCCGGCCCTGGATCCGCGCCTCATAGATAGGCTCGTTCAGGTCCTCCAACGCAATCCAAGGCTTCAAATGATAACGGCGGCCAGCGCATTTGAAACCGAGTCCGACGCCCTCAATCCGAACAACGTCAAGGTCGTCACCGCCCGCGATGGCAAAGCACTCTATTTTTCGCGAAGCCGCATTCCGTTCGACCGGGACAGCTCACAACACCCGAAGACGGGCGCCCCTCTCTGGCATATTGGGATCTACGGGTATCGACGCGATTTTCTGGCCCAGTTTGTCCGCTGGAAACCCACGCCACTGGAGTGCACGGAAAAGCTCGAACAACTTCGGGCTTTGGAACACGGCGTCGCCATTCAGGTTGTTCGCACTCGCCACCGTGCTCTCGGCGTGGATACTCCCGAGGACGTTCCACGAGCAGAGGCCGCCCTGGCTGGCGGCAGCGCGACGCAAACATAGGAATCGGGCCCCGGCGGTTGCGCAAATTACGCAGCCTCCTTGTCCAGTGCAGCGCTTCTCGATTGGCTCGAGTACCTCCCTTGCCAATTCGTTGGCCTTCCATACACTCCCCGCACATGAAATACATTTTCGTGACCGGCGGGGTGGTGAGTTCCTTGGGCAAAGGACTTGCCGCGGCCTCGCTCGGCACGTTGCTTGAGCGTCGCGGGCTCAAGGTGGTCCTGCAAAAGCTGGATCCATACTTGAATGTCGACCCGGGCACCATGAATCCATTCCAGCATGGCGAAGTGTATGTGCTGGCGGATGGGGCGGAGACCGATCTCGACCTTGGCCACTACGAACGCTTCACCAACTGTGTGCTTACGCGGGCGAACAATGTGACCAGCGGTCAAGTTTACGAGACAGTTCTCGCGAATGAACGGCGCGGCGACTACCTCGGCAAGACAGTGCAGGTGATCCCGCACATTACCGACGAAATAAAGAACCGGATTCGGGCCATCGAGGCGTCCTCTGAAGCAGACGTTCTTATCACGGAGATCGGCGGCACGACGGGCGATATCGAAGGCCTCCCATTCCTGGAAGCCATCCGCCAATTTCAGCTCGAGGAAGGTGCCGGCAACGTTCTCGTCATGCACGTCACGCTGATTCCCTACATCAAGGCGGCGGGCGAACTTAAGACCAAGCCCACCCAGCAGAGCGTGGCCAAGCTTCGCGAGATCGGTCTTCAGCCGCAGGTAATCATTTGCCGTACCGAGATGCCTCTCGACGCGGAGGTCCGCCAGAAATTGTCTCTCTACTGCAACGTGCCCATCGAAGCAGTCATCGAAGCAGGGGACGTCGAGAATACCATCTACGAAGCTCCGTTGAATTTGCAGGCCGAAGGACTCGACGAATACGTCTGCAGGACTCTGAATCTCCAGACGACCGAGCCCGACATGAGCGACTGGCGAAAGTTCGTAGAGCGTGTGGTAAATCCCAAGAAGAGTGTCCGCATCGCGGTCGTTGGCAAATATATCGAGATGCAGGATGCCTATAAGAGCATTTACGAATCTCTTACCCACGCCGGAGCTGCCCACGATTGCGCCGTAAACCTCGTCCTTGTCGATGCGGAGGATCTCGAAAAGGAGGGAGCCGACAAATACTTGCGTGGTGTGGCGGGAGTACTCGTGCCAGGAGGCTTTGGAGATCGCGGTATCGAAGGCAAGATCGAGGCGGCGCGTTATGCGCGAGAATCGCGGACCCCGTACCTTGGTCTCTGCCTGGGCATGCAAATAGCGACAATCGAATTTGCACGGCACGTTTGCGGCCTGGAGAATGCCAACAGCACGGAATTCGATCCGAACACGCCCCATCCCGTTATTTGCATCCTCGAGGATCAGAAAGACATCACGAAGAAGGGCGCTTCAATGCGGCTGGGAACGTGCCCGACGGTTCTCGGCAAGAACACGCTTGCTCATCAGGTCTACGGTCGCGCGCAAATCCTTGAGCGACATCGTCACCGATACGAGTTCAATATGAACTATCGGGAAATCATGGAAAAGAAGGGATTCGTCATTTCCGGAACGTCTCCTGACGGCGCCTTGGTCGAGCTTATCGAAATCCAGAGCCATCCGTGGTTCCTTGCCTGTCAGTTCCACCCCGAGTTCCAATCGAAGCCCAACGCCCCGCATCCGCTCTTCAAGGGCCTTATCGCCGCCTGTCTCGCGCACCAGGACTAGCTGCCCCTCCCAGACCGTCTCGTCTCAAACAAGAGTCGGACACGACGGGGGCCAGCGACCGCTGCTCCACTGCCACCCGCACCGGGGCGACAACTGCTCTCAGCCTGTCGTAATTTCTTGCAGCCTACAGGAAGCGGACAAAAAATTCTGTCAGTTACAGGAAAAGCCTCGACACAAATGCCATGCCTCGGATTGCAGTAAGAGCGGAGCATCCCTCGCAAATGACCATTCAGATCGCGCCGCGCAGTTTTCTCTCTTTCCTCGCGTGGCTCTTGATAGGCTTCATTGGGGCTGTAGCCATCGGCATCCTTGCCATCAGCCGGGGAGAAAACGTCAATGCTCTGTGGATGGTGGTTGCATCCGTCTGCGTATTCGCGATCGCGTATCGCTTCGACTCCGCCTGGTTGATGACCAGAGTGCTGACTCTCGATGAATTACGGGCCACGCCGGCACGCATTCACGAGGACGGTAAGGACTACGTGCCCACCAACCGGTGGATCGTTTTCGGCCATCATTTCGCCGCGATCGCGGGGCCTGGACCGCTGGTCGGCCCCGTGCTTACCGCGCAGCTTGGTTACCTTTCCGGAATGCTGTGGATTCTTGTGGGCGCAACGCTCGGCGGCGCGGTCCACGATTGCATCATCCTGTTCTGCTCCACACGCAGGCGCGGGAAATCCCTCGGTCAGATGGTGCGCGAGGAGGTTGGCCCGTTTGCAGTCTTCATCACTTTGCTCAGTGTCGTCGCGATTATGGTGATCTTGCTGGCGGTGCTGGCTCTGGTCGTCGTTAAGGCGCTGGCCGAGAGCCCGCGGGGACTGTTCACGATCCTGGCTTCCATGCCAATCGCCATGGCCATTGGAGTGGGGCTTCAACTTGTTGCCGAGAAGGAGATCCGCCCGTTGCGCGAAGAACCCCAAGTAGCTCTGCCAGCCGCATAGGCTACCAATGGTCGCGCGCGTTCCTGTTTCTCTTGCCGGAAAGCCTTACGAAAGCATCGTAGGAAACGAAATCCTTTCACGAACCGGCGAATTCGTGCGGGCGATCTTACCTGCCGGGAGCTGCGCCGTGGTCACCGATTCAAATGTCGGTCCGCTGTATGCCCAAGCGGTCGCCCGGTCGCTTCAAGGAGCTGGCTTTACACCCATTGTCATAACAATCCCAGCCGGTGAAGGGTCGAAGTCCTTGGCCATTGCGGAGACAATTTGTGATGAGATGATCACCGCTGGTCTGGATCGGGGCGGCTTCGTTGCGGCGCTCGGAGGGGGAGTCATCGGCGACTTGGCGGGATTTGTGGCTTCCATTTACTACCGCGGCATCCCTCACGTTCAGATGCCTACGACAGTGGTAGCTCAGGTGGATAGCGCCATCGGAGGCAAGACGGGGGTCAATGCGCGCGGGGGCAAGAATCTTATCGGTTCATTCCACCAGCCCGCATTGGTCATCGCAGACCCGGCCGTGCTTTCCACACTCCCGAAGCGGGAATTCAATGAGGGCATCGCCGAAGTCATTAAGCATGCCGTCATCCGGGACGCGAAGATGCTCGACGATCTGACACGTGTCGCGGCGTTTGATCTGCCGTCTCTCATCGCGCGAAACCAACAAATCAAGGCACGAATTGTCTCCGAGGACGAATTTGAAAAACTCGGATTGCGCGCTCTGCTCAATTTTGGACATACCATCGGCCACGCCATTGAAAATGCAGCGGGATATGGGCGGTTTCTCCATGGCGAGGCCGTGAGTCTGGGTATCGCTGCCGCACTCGACCTCTCAGTCGACCGCGCCGGGCTGCCGATCGATCAGGCTGAAATCGTCCTCAAGAGCCTCAGCGCCTTCGATCTGCCTGTCAAAATGCCCCACGACATTCCCACGCACGCTCTCATGAAGGCCTTGGGCAAAGACAAGAAATTTGAAGCCGGAGCGATCCGATTTGTGCTCACAAAGAGCCTCGGAAGTGCGTTCGTTTCAAGGGAGGTCACCGAAGGCGATGTCCGCAGAGCCATTGAAAACCTAAAGGAGCCTAAGTAATCGTCTCCGCCAGAAGGTCGTAAACCTGAGACCCGGTCACGCGGACATTTACGAACTCACCGACCGGCGCAACGCACTTGAGGATAACGCGGCAATCAACCTCAGGTGCATCGTGTTCGGTCCGTCCAATGCGGGACTGATCGACAAGGACGCGAACTCCCGTACCCACCCGGGCTGCCGCCAGTTCTGCGGCAATGCGTTGTTGAACCTTCATGGCTTCGCGGTGCCGGCGGTTCTTCACTTTGGCCGGAAGCTGACCTGGCATCCTGGCAGCGCGAGAACCCTCCTCCTGCGAATAGCAGAAAACGCCGAGGCGCTCGAACCGCATCGCCTCCATGAAATCCAACAAGGAGGCAAAGTGCTCGTCCGTTTCACCGGGAAACCCGACGATGAACGTCGTTCGAATCGCGAGCCCGGGAATTCCGGCACGAAGGCGGCGAATCAGGTCCTCTATGTGCTCCCGCGAGGTTTCTCTGCGCATGGACGATAGCATCTCGCCGTGAATGTGCTGCAAAGGCATGTCCACGTATCTTGCCATCTTGGAGTTCCGAGCTATCGCAGCAATCAACTCGTCGCTCCAGTGGGCGGGATGCGTGTAGAGAAGCCGAATCCAAAACTCGCCTTGGATGGTCGCGAGTTCATCAAGCAAACGGATAAGCGTCGGACCACGCCGGGGATCAACTGGCTGGCGAGGACCAGCCTTCCCCGGCCACAAATCCATGCCGAAGTACGTCGTATCCTGGCTGATGAGATTGATCTCTTTGACTCCCTCGGCCACAAGGTTGCGGACCTCCGCGGCCACCGATTCAACCGTCCGGCTTCGGTGGCGGCCGCGCATCTGCGGAATTACGCAAAAGCTGCAAGGATGGTTGCATCCCTCGGCTATCTTGACGTAGGCGAGGTGGCTCGGAGTAAGCCGGAACCGAGGTGTGTCGTAGTCGGGAATGTATCGCGAGCGGTCCGAAATAGACAACGACGGCATGCCCACACCGGAGGAGAGAACTCCCCTAAAGATCTCGCCAGCGTTCGCCACCTGGTCCAACCCAATGAAGGCGTCGACTTCCGGGAGTTCACGCGAAAGTTCCTCGCGGTAACGCTGCGCGAGGCACCCGCTGACGACAAGCTTCTGCTCAGGCCTTCGGCGCGCCTCGAGGATCGCATCAATAGACTCCTGCTTCGCCGATTCGATGAAACCGCACGTGTTGACAACCAAGACGTCGGCTTCCTCTGCGCGGGCTGTCACCTCAAAGCCGCCCGACCGGGCGCTGCCAAGCATGATCTCCGCGTCGACCAGGTTCTTGGCACAGCCGAGACTAATCATACCGACCTTCGGAGGCCGGTCTTCACCGGAAACCGTCTTCATCGAACCGATTACCGAACGCTTCCGCCCGGACCAACATCCGCACCCACAAGCAGCGCCGACTCTGTGCCGGCCGCAGAATGACTCACAGGAACCTCGGATGCGGGGATCTCGCTCTTCTCGTGGGGCACGCTGCCCGAGTCCGACGGACTGCGTGGCACCACAGACGTTCCCGGATCGACCTTTTGAATCTCGGGAACGGTCAATATCGCCTTGTCCTCCCTCGCCATCCGGCTAAGGCCCAAGCGCTCGATATCGCGAATGGTAGTCCAGAGCTTGAAGCCGCCGAGGCTCAATACGATTAACACAGCCGTGGTGGCGAGCTTCCGAACCAATCGCCTGCGCCGACGGAACGGTCGCACGGTCGTGCTCATATAATCGCAGGGGGTCTCCTGCAGATACTGGTAGCCTTCAGTGCCGCACTCCCCGGCGTCTGGGAGCAGACGGCGGATTCTCGAGATCGGAATGCCGAGATATTTGGCGTAATCCATCGCATACATGCGAGCATAGCTCGGATGCGCAAAACGCGAAAAATCGTCGCGTTCGATCTCCCGCAAACGCTGAACGCGAATGTGCGTCTCACTGGAGACTTTTTCGACCGTCAGACCGCGCTTTTGCCGAACAGCCGCAAACTGAGCACCGAGCGACCTCGCTCCATCTCTGATCGTTGTGGCGCCTTCTCTCATCGCGGGACACTTGGGAAATGGCTAACTAAGCCTAACTCACCGCTCTCCTGGAGCAAGGATTAGCTGAAGTAAGTCACAACGCACTCTTCGGACATACATCATAATTCCCTTATTATCTCTTAACCTAAAAATACAAGGGAAATTGCGGACCTTGCATTATTTTTACGGCAAGGTATCCAAATCGACCAAAATCTCCCGATCTTTGGCTCCATCCCGCGGCCCGACAATGCCGCGCTGCTCGAGTACGTCGACGATACGGGCGGCTCGTGTATACCCCAAACGCAACCGTCGCTGGAAGAGGGAAGTGGACGCCCGACGTTCCTGTCTCATGATCTCGAGAACCTTCTGGATGAGCTCCTCATCCTCCTCGGTGACGTCTTCCTCGGGGGGAGGACTGTTTAGTTTTTCGTGTATGCTTGACTCGAATCTGGGCTTGCTCTGCGAGCACACAAAATTTACAAGCCGGCGAATTTCATCGTCAGTGACAAGCACGCCCTGTGCACGGACAAGTGTGGACGTAGCAGGGGGAAGATAGAGCATATCACCCTGTCCAAGAAGCTTTTCCGCGCCCTTTTGGTCAAGGATTACGCGGCTGTCGAGGCCTGAGGCAACCTGGAAGGCGATACGGCTTGGGATGTTCGCCTTGATGATGCCTGTGACGACGTCGGCGCGGGGCGTCTGAGTCGCCACCATCAAGTGGATACCGGCGGCCCGAGCCATTTGTGTGATCCTCGCTATGGCTCCTTCGACATCTGCCGGCGCAGTCTGCATCAGATCCGCCAACTCATCGACGATGACGACGATGTAAGGCATGCGATCGGGAATGACCAAATCGTCATCGCGCGGCACGCTGATGGCAGGCGCATCCTCATCAGAGGCTTTCTCGTCCTTGCTCGCGGACTCTTTTGCCTGACTTGCTTCATCCCGGGCCTCCTCAGCATCAAGCTCTTTCTGGGATTTTGGAAGTGGCCGTTCGTTGAATCCCGTGATGTTTCTCACGCCGGACTTTGCAAAGATTTGATAACGCGACTCCATCTCATCGACAACCCAACGAAGCGCCAGAAGAACCTTCTTTGGATCCGTGACAACAGGAGTCACAAGGTGAGGCAAGTCGTTATAAACCTGCATTTCTACAACCTTCGGATCAATCATGATGAAGCGCAGCTCCTCGGGCGTATAGCGGAACAGCAAGCTCGCGATCATTGAGTTGATGCAGACGCTCTTTCCGCTACCCGTGGTTCCCGCGACGAGACAGTGCGGCATCTTGGCCAGGTCCGCGATGATCGTTTGTCCATAGACGTCCTTTCCAAGGGCGAGAGGGAGCTTCGCTCCGGAGTGCACCCAATCCCCGGTCTCAAGGACTTCGCGCAAGGCCACCTTCACCTTGCTCGAGTTGGCAATCTCAATTCCAACGGTGTCCTTGCCAGGGATCGGCGCTAGAATATTGATTCGCTGCGCGCGTGTCGCCCGCGCAATGTCGCGCTCAAGGCTCGTTATGCGGTCCACCCGGACCCCGCTGTCAGGATAGACTTCAAAGCGCGTAATCGTCGGTCCCCGCGTGATGTCGCCTGCCTTGGCCTTGATGCCGAAATGCGCGAGCGTTTCGATGATGACCGCTTGAACGGAACGCAGTTCGTCATGGTCGGCCGGACGGCGCCCAGTATCATCGAGCGGGTCAAGGAGGTCGATGGGCGGGAGTTGATAGTTTTCCAGCCGTAGCCCGGCAAGGCTTGGCTTGGATTCGTTCTTTTTCTTTCGTCCGCTTTCAATCTCAGCCAGCGACGGACGCTTCTCGAGTGGGTAGGTGGCGTCGATGATCCGCGGTTCGGGAACCTCCGGTCCGGGCGTCTCATCGACCCGGCGCGGGCCTCCATCTCCCTTCTTCTTCAGTTTGCGCTCGAGCTTTTCCGCCTGGCGTGCCAGCTTGCGCTTCTCAAAGTCCATCCGCTCGGTCTCCTCCATCGCGGCCAGCCGCCGCTTTTCTCGCTCGGCGAAATAGGTTTTGATCGCCGACCAGCCTCGCTTGAGCACGTTGATCGGGTGAAAGCCTATCGCAAGGACAAGGCTCGTCAGGTAGATAACTCCGAGTACAACCGGCGCACCGACTTCACCGAGCGACCCGCCAAAGACCTTCTCGCCGACCCATTTGCCAAACCAGCCGCCTGCGCCCTCGATGTGAAATTCTGCGTTCCATTCTTTGAAGAACCACGGTTGCAGCTGCAGCAGACACGCCCCCGAGAGAACGAAAAGGAAGCTCCAGCCCAGGCGCTCCCTGATGAGAAAGTCCCTGGTCGTCAGCTTCGCGATCCCGTACCCCCCAAACACGATAATCCACAGATACGACGCCGCCCCAAAGAAGAAATAGAGATATCCCGCCGCGACAGCGCCAACAACCCCGCAGAGATTGTGAACAATCGGACTTCTAGCGTTGCTATCGTAGATCAGCTTTGCCCACGGAGGCAGGTCACTGGGCTGATAGGAGACCAACGCGAGAAACAGAAGGACTGCCAACCCGGCAAGCGCCAGCCCGAGCGCCGCATCCCATGTTCCATAGCCTTTCGGTTTGTTTGCCATGAAAATTTCGATTCTCGCCAATTTCGCCGAACCCGCAAGCACCGCGAAAGGTTCGCAAAAGGAATTGCGGAGAGCGCCTCACTCGGACAAATAAGGAGTATGGCCAATACAGAACCAGTTATTTTCGAACCTCTCGCCATGGAGCGCATTTGGGGCGGACGCCGCCTCGAGACCCTGTACGGAAAGTTCCTTCCCCAAGGTGTCCCGATCGGAGAATCCTGGGAAGTCGTTGATCGCGAGGACGCGCAGAGCGTTGTCCATAATGGACCTCTCCGCGGAACGACCTTGCACGAACTGTGGACCTCGAAGCGCGAGGAGATTTTTGGGAGCGCCTACGCGAGCCACAAGGCAAAGCGCTTTCCGATCCTGATCAAGTTGCTGGACGCTCGCGAACGGCTTTCCGTGCAGGTTCATCCGCCCGCACACATGAGTGAAGCGCTGAGCGGGGAACCAAAGACGGAGATGTGGTATTTCGCTGACGCAGAACCGGGCGCCAACATTTACGCGGGCCTGAAATCGGGTGTCACGCGGAAGCAATTCGAATCCCTGCTTCGCGAAGGTCGCGTCGAAGAGGCGCTTCACGTCATTCCTGTCGAGAGCGGCGACAGCATCTTCATCCCGAGCGGACGGCTCCATGCCATAGGCCAGGGTAACGTGATCGTGGAGGTTCAGCAGAACAGCGATACCACCTACCGCGTCTTCGACTGGAATCGAACCGGCCTCGATGGAGTGCCTCGGAAACTCCATATCGAGGAATCCATGGTCTCCATCGATTTCGACGATTTTGAGCCCAAGGTTGAGCACATTGAAAAAGGTGTGATCGCTGAGTGCCCGTATTTTAAGGTGGAGAAGGTTCCGCTGTCCTCGCCGATTCCCGCCACTTCCGATGGAAAGTTCGCCATATTTAGCGTCGTTTCCGGGGTTGCCTCTCTTGCCGGAACGAAATTTGAGCCAGGCAGCTTCTTCCTGGCGCCCGCGTCCCTTGACGGCGCCGCCATCGAACCTGCCGAAGCTAATACAGAGGTGCTGAAGAGCACCCTGCCCGTGGCGGGTTAGCGGCGCGTGATTGAGCGGAATTCTCGATCTGCGGGTTCGGCAGATAATTGACGGCTACGCACCCAAATAAGCTTCGCGCACCCGTGCGTTTTGCAGGAGCTCTGCTCCGCTGCCAGCGAGCGTGATGAGCCCGTTTTCCAGAACCGCTGCTCGATTTGCGAGCCGTAGCGCAATGTTCGCGTTCTGCTCCACGAGAAGGATGGTCACTCCCGTTCGATTGATCTCGCGGATGACGTTGTAGATTTCCTTCACCAGTTTCGGCGCGAGTCCCATCGAGGGTTCGTCGAGCAGGAGCATGCGGGTACTGCTCATAAGGGCTCGGCCCACGGCGAGCATCTGTTGCTCGCCGCCGGAGAGGGTTCCGGCAGGTTGCTCGCGGCGCTCACGCAGTCGCGGCAGAGCGCTCAAGACGCGATCGAGATCGCGCGCGATCTCCTTGCGGTCCCTGCGGATCCACGCGCCGAGCCGGAGGTTTTCCATGACCGTAAGGTTGCCAAAAATTCCCCGCCCTTCCGGAACATGCGCAATGCCCAGGGCGACAATCCTGTCCGGCGCGACGGCGCCTAGCTGCCGGCCGTCCAGCCGAACCTCGCCGCCGTGCCGCAAGAGACCCGAAATTGCGCGAAGGGTGGATGTTTTTCCGGCCCCGTTGGCACCAATCAGAGTAAAGATCTCGCCTTCCCGAACCTCAAAAGAAATGCCCTTCACGGCATGAATGTCGCCGTAGGAAACTTTCAGGTCCTCGACCGAAAGCGCGCTCACTCGTCCGCCTCTCCAAGATACGCTTCAATCACCCGCGGATTGTCGCGGATCTCCTTGGGCGTGCCCTCCGCAATCGTCTGGCCAAAATCGAGCACTGTAATGCGATCACAAAGGTTCATCACGAGATGCATGTGATGCTCGATAAGGACCAACGTGAGTTGAAACTCCCGGCGCACCCAGCGAAGAAACTCTGTCAGCGTCGCCGTCTCGGCGGTATTCATGCCGGCGGCGGGCTCGTCAAGAAGAAGAACATCCGGCTTGAGGGCGAGAGCGCGTGCGATCTCGAGGCGTCTCTGGGAACCATATGACAGCTCGCCTGCGAGGGACCCCGCTTGATCGGCAAGGCCAAATGGACTGAGAAGGCGAAGACTCTCCTCGATCGACCGCTTCTCGTCCCGGACCTGCCGTGACAAACCAAAGAACGCTTCAAACGGCGAATAGTGCAGTTGGGAATCGAAGGCGATGCGCACGTTCTCGAGAACGGTGAGGCTCCGGAATAGCCGGATATTCTGAAAGGTGCGCCCAATGCCCAGGGCGGCAACGCGGTTGGGTCGAAGCCCGAGAATGCTCTCGCGCTTGAATCGGATATCACCTGAGGTCGGCTTGTAGATACCGGTGATAAGGTTGAACAGGGTGGTTTTTCCTGCGCCGTTCGGTCCGATGATCCCGTGGGTACGGCCCGCCTCGACGCCGATGCTGCAATTCGAAATTGCAGAAAGCCCGCCGAACCGCTTGGTCACCTCGTGGATCTCCAATAGTGCATTCATGCCCCAGGCCGCTTGGAAAGCTCGCGTACCGGAAGGAACCAGGCCAACTCACGCAGACCCATGATGCCCCGCGGTCGGAAGAGCATCAGGAAAACCAGGATCAGCGGCATGATTACCATCCGCCAGGTGCCTAGGGGCTGAAGGGCCTGCGCGAGAAATGTGAAGATCACTGCGCCCAAAATCGAGCCGGCCAGCGAGCCGACACCGCCAAGGTAGACCATTACGAGGATCTCGGTGGATTTGATAATGTCAAAGGAGGACGGATTGATAAACTGAATTTGATGCGCAAAAAGCGCGCCAGCCACTCCGCCAAAAAAGGAGGACACGACAAAGGCCAGAATCTTCGCTTCGCGGGTTCGAACGCCCATTGCGTTGGCAGCGATTTCGTCCTCGCGAATGGCAACAACGGCGCGCCCGAACTTTGAATAAACGAGATTGCGTATCACCCACAACGTTATGACCACCCAAAAAAGTGCCCAGACCAGCGTTGTGTGCTTGTCGATCCCGAGCAACCCCCTGGGTCCTCCCACGTAAGGAATGTTCTCGAAGGCCGATTTTACGATCATCAAGAACGCTAGAGTGATGATGGCGAGGTAATCACCGCGGGTCTTGAAGGAAAGCAACGCCAACAGGAAGCCAATCAGCGCCGCCACCGTGCCCCCAAAAAGCACGGATGGGAAAAACGCCCAGGACGTATCCGGAAGCCACTTGGTTGTCATCACGGCGGAAGCGTAGGCCCCCAGACTCATGAAGCCCGCATGGCCGACAGAGAATTCACCCATGTATCCGTTGACCAAGTTCAGGCTTGCGGAAAGGATGATATTAATTCCCACCGTGATAAGCACAAACTGGGTGTAACTGTTGATGATGGGATAGCTTTCCGCGAGCAACGCAAACGCAAGACCTGCGGCGACAAGCGCCGGAAGGGCCCAGCGCCAACGCGACGCCGAAGTCAGGAATGCTCGAAATCTCGTCAAGGCTCAGACTTTCTGATTCGGCGCACTACCTAGCAGGCCGTAGGGTTTGAAGATCAGGATGACTAAGAGGAGCGAGTAAGAGATCAGATCCCGATAGGTCGAGGGCAGAAACGCCACCGACATCACCTCTACCGTGCCAAGGAGAAAGCCACCCAGCACCGCGCCGCGAATACTTCCGATTCCGCCGATCACCGCCGCAACGAACGCCTTCCATCCCACAAGAATGCCCATGGACGCGGAGATAACAGGATAGGCAAGACCGTAGAGCATTCCCGCAGCGCCGCCCAGCGCCGCCCCAATGAAAAACGTCAATGAAATGATCCGATTGACTGGCACTCCCATCAGCGGAACGGTGGCTGCGTCGAAGGAAATTGCTCGCATGGCGATGCCATACGTGGTCTTGCGAATCAGGAAGTCCAAGCCCGTCATCAGGATCACTGCAACCCCAACGATAAGGATCTGGAGGGTGGAAACGGTCAGCCCCGCGAAACGAAAACTCGTGCTGACGAAGAGAGCCGGCATCGGCTGAGCATAGGGGCTGAGGCTTAGCGTCGTATTCGCGATCACCAGCCCGCAACCCAGCGCGGTAATGATTGCGGAAACGCGCGGAGCCTTGCGCAGAGGTCGATAAGCAAGTCGCTCGATCAATGCGCCGAGAAGGCCTGTGGCAAGCATCACGATGACAAGAGTGACCGCAAATGGGAGCGAGACCAGAGAGGCAAGCAAGAGGCAAAAAAACGCTCCAACCATGAAAATATCACCATGGGCGAAGTTGATCATGGTCAACACTCCGTAGACCATGCTGTATCCGAGTGCTATGAGGGCATAGATCGAACCCAATTGGACGGCGTTGATGGTCTGCTGCGCAAGATAGATCACTTGCGGCGCCCCAGGCTCCCGCTCATGGCGACGTTTCGAAAGCCAAATTCGCCCGTTGCCACACTCACCCAGGTGAACTCGCGCTTCGTCTCCAGGCCTCGGAAAAGGACTAGGGTTGTGCGTTTGCGACCCACACGAACTGGCCTTCCTTGATTTGCAGGATGACGGCGCTCTTGATCGGGTCGCCGGTGCCGGCGAACTGCATCGTGCCCGTGACGCCATCGTATTTCTCGATCTTCGCCAGCGCGTCGCGAATCGCCTGTCGGTCGAATTTTCCTGCATCCTTGATGGCCTGGCAAAGCAGGCCAAAAGAATCGTAGGTCAGCGCCGCCACATCGTCGGGGGCCATGCCATACTTCGCCTTGTAATCGCTCACGAACTTCTGCGCCACCGGTGTGGCAATCTCCGTTGAATAGTGATTGCAGAAGTAAGAGTCGATAATGTCTGCGCCACCCAGTTTGATGATCTCGGGAGAACTCCAGGCGTCGCTGCCGACCAATTGCGCATCAATGCCAAGGCGGCGCGCCTGCTGCGCAATGAGGGGCACATCATTGTAATAGGCCGGCAGGAAGATGACGTCGGGCTCTGCGGCCTTGATCTTGGTAAGCTGAGCCGAAAAATCACGGTCACCTGTCGTGTAGGTCTCGAAGGCAACAACGCTGCCGCCGCTCTCCTCAAATGTCTGCTTAAAGAGATTGGCCTGTCCATTGGGAGCCTCGGAAGCCACGTCGTAGAGGACAGCGGCGGTCCTTGCATTGAGGTTGTTCAGGACGAACTTTGCGAGAACCCGGGCCTGAAAGGTGTCGATGAAACAGGCACGAAAGACGTAGTTCTTGGGCTTGCCGGTCGTTGCGTCGACGGTGGTCTTCGGGTTTGTGGACCACGGCGAGATCATCGGGCACTTCAAACTCTCGGCGATCTCTGACGCCGGGATGGCACATGCGCTGGCATCCGGGCCGATCATGGCAATGACGTTGTCCTGCGATATCAGCCGCTGGGCCATCGCAGCGGCCTGATCAGCCTTCGCGGCGTTGTCGCCAACCACCAGCGTGAGGGGATGCTTCTGCCCGGCGATCTCGAGGCCACCTGCCTTATTGATCTCATTGACAAACAATTCCGCGGCATTCTTAGCCGAAGCTCCGACCGCCGGCATCTCGCCGGTAAGTTCGACGTTCAGGCCGATCTTCGCCGAGGAACTTCCGCTTCCTCCACAACCTGTGAAAACAGCCATCGTTAAGGCTGCAACAACCGAATAGACATTTTTCATAGGGAATTTGACTCGGAAATGGAGCATTCCGGGCGATGTGGCAAGCTTTGCTTTTGTTACTGCCCGTAACTCTCTGTCGCCAGACGCAGGATGTCGTCAGCCGCGCATGCAGCACCGAACCCGTTGTCAATGTTGACAACCGTGACTCCACTGCCACAGCAGTTCAGCATGCCCAGCAGCGCCGCCAGACCACCGAAACTCGCCCCATACCCGACGCTTGTCGGGACGGCGATGACCGGTTTGTTGACGAGCCCCGACACCACCCCAGGAAGGGCTCCCTCCATGCCGGCAGCAACGATCAGCACTCCGCACGAGCGGATCCGGCTCGTCTCGGCAATCAATCGATGAAGGCCAGCCACTCCCACGTCAAAAATGCGCTCGACGCGCCGACCAAAGCATTCGAGAGCAACCGCAGCCTCCTCCGCAACGGGCAGGTCCGCAGTCCCAGCGCAAACAACACCGACACTCCAGGATCCCGTTCCGACCAGGGGTGGGCCCACGGTGATGCAGCGCGCCCGCTCATGAAAAACGGCCTCCGGCAGTCGGCTTTTGACCGCCTCGAAGTGTGAAGGTTCGGCGCGTGTGCCGAGTACGAGTTGGTCGTTCTGGCGCAACGCAACCGCGATTCCGCAAACTTCAGCGGGCAGCTTTCCCTGGCACAGGATCACCTCAGGCCGCCCGCAACGCCGAACGCGATCGAGATCAACCCGGGCGAAGCCAAGATCATGCGTCGCCTCACGACTCATTCTCACGAAAATACATGCGCATCGGAATCATATTGCTTTCGACAAAACCATTCTTCAGGAAAAAGCGCTTTAATTTCTCGTTGGGTTTGTCCGTGAGCAGGGTTATGCGCAGGAAGTTCTTCTTCTTCGCAAAATCGATGGCGTAATCGAGCAACTGGGTGCCAAAGCCCTGGCAGCGATAATCCCGGTGGATGATCAAGTCCTCAAGAACCAGAACGAAGCCCCCCTCGGCTGTGCTGATCGTGATGAGCAGGTTGATCATTCCGATAATCCTGAGGGGGCTTCGCAGCACAAAGACCCGTCCGCGCGAGGGCTGTTCCAGCAGAAGTCGCAAACCGCGCATCTCCCTCTCGCGGTTCGGAATGAAATCCCCCTCCTGAGAGAACAACTCGAAAAGCAACTCGGTCAGCTGTGGCAGGTCGTCCAAAGTCGCCGGTTCTATTCGCAGGCCCTCAATCACAACCATCTAGTATTCAAAAAACGACCGCTATGCAATTACGGCGGATAGATCGTCAATTTGCGCGCCCAAATTTGCGATCGAGTTCGGCGAAGGAAAACTGAATCATTGTTGGACGCCCGGACGGGCTCGCGTAGGGCAGCTCACACCGAAGCAATTCGCCCACCAGCCGTCCGGCTCTTGCTTCGTCGTCCGGGATCTTTTCTGTCGCCGCCAGGCGCGAGACCGAGCGTGCGACGGCCTCGCGCACATCCCGTCCGTGCGGAAGCCGGCCAGCTGCGCGCAACATGGCGGCGATTTCATGAAGGAGGCGCTCAGGCTCCTTTTCCCCGGCCGAGGCAGGGAGACTCTCGATCTTCAATGTCGTCCCTCCAAACGGCTCGATGAAGAACCCCGCGATTCGGAGATCCTCCAGATGATCGACGACCCACGCGTGCTCGCGCGCGGGAATATCGACGACTGCCGGAATCAAAAGACGCTGGCTCGGAGCATTTCCCTCGGCGATCTGCCGCATAAGAGACTCGAAAAGAATCCGTTCAGAGGCCGCCCGGATATCCAGGAGAACGAGGCCTTCGTCGCCTTCAAGAACGAGATACCCGTCGCCAACCATTCCCACGAAACGAAATCGCTCCGGCGGAGCCGAAATCCCATTGGCGCGTTGAAGGGACGTATCTTCCGGCAGAGGAATCACCCCCTGTGGCGGTTCTGGTACGAAAACGGGCTCCGCGCGAGCAGGCTGCGGCGTGCGCGCCGACCTCTCACGCGGACGGACAAGCGCAGCTCGCGCGCTGTCAAATATGACCCGCTGCAATGTCTCCGGGCGTCTGAGGCGCACTTCGCGCTTCGAGGGATGGACATTGCAGTCGACGAATTCGAGGTCCATCTCGATGTGAAGCACACAGACAGGGTGCTCACCTCGCTCAAGCACCCCAAGATACGCCTCGCGAAGGGCCTGCTGAATAGCCGGGCAATGAACGGGACGTCCGTTAAGTATGACAAACTGCTGAAGGCGATCCCGTCGCCCATGGCCGGGACGGGCTACGAAACCCGCAAGTCGCAATCCCTCGCCTTCGAAAGCATCAATTTCGAGGAGCTTCGCCAAATGCCCGCCGCCGAACAGATCTCGAATGCGAACCGCCAGGCTTTCCGCTCGCGGAAGCGCGGCGACGGTGACGCCGTCCCGTCTGCACTCGAACGCCACGGACGGATTCGCGAGGACAATTCCGTGGAGGCCGTGCACGATATGAGCCGCCTCTGTCTCTTCGCCTCGAAGAAACTTCCGGCGGGCTGGGAGGTTGTAGAACAGGTCGCGCACTTCGATCTGCGTTCCCGCAGGCGCCCCAATTTCCTGAACATTTTCGACTCTGCCGCCCGCCACAATCACTTCTGTGCCGGCCTCCGATGAAGCCTCGCGAGTCACCAACCGGAACCTCGACACGCTCGCGATGCTGGGCAAAGCCTCGCCACGAAAGCCCATCGAGCGCACGCGCGAGAGATCTGCGGCGCTGCGGATCTTGCTCGTGGCATGACGCTCAAGACATAACAGCGCATCGTCCCGGTCCATACCGCAGCCGTCATCACGCACCGAAACAAAGCGGGACCCTCCGCTGGCGAAATCCACCCAAATTCTGGCCGCTCCGGCGTCCAGGCTGTTCTCGACGAGCTCCTTGACGAGGGAGGACGGCCGCTCAACAACCTCTCCTGCCGCAACCTGGCTCGCAACGTCATCCGGCAAAAGGCGAATTTTTCCCACGACATGGAATGGTGCCGCAGTTGCCGAGCCGCTGCAGCAAAAACCAAAAGAATTCTTAAGGAAAGGCCTGGTGTCAAAGTCCGCTCTCTTAGAAAAACCTGCGTTGCCAAGTGGGCTTGGGATCCGCGAAGACGGTCGCTTTTTCGACGCTTTCGTCATGCACCCATTTGACTTCGCGTCAAATCATACCTAAGAAAAGAATGTGATTGAACTCACCGCAAACGCCGCTGCACAGCTTCATGCGCTCGTGGAGGAGAAGGGTCTCGACGTGAAAACTTCGGGACTCCGCCTCTCTGTTGAGAAGGGCGGGTGTGCCGGCCTGCAATATGCGATGAGCATCGGCGCGCCACAGGAGAACGACCTCGTTGTCGAACGCGACGACGCACGGCTTTTTATCGATGCAGACAGCCTCAAATGGCTCGACAACTCCGTGATCGACTATGAAGAGGGCTTGTCTGGGGCAGGATTCCGTATTAAGAATCCGTTGAGTGCGCGCAGTTGCGGTTGTGGAACATCGTTCGAGCCCGCAGGCAACGCGCGCTCCTGAGCGAGATTTTCATGGCGCGAGAACGCAAAGGACAATCCTTCGACACCAGCACGCGGGGTTCGGAGTTCTCCTACCGCACAGAAGAGCCGCCTACCCGCAAGGATGGCAATCTCTTCCTCTGGACCGTCGTGATTCTCCTGCTGATCGGCTTCGCCATCTGTTGCTGGGTCTTTAGCTTCTACGTATTTGGGCATCCGGAAAAACCGTTTAGCTATTCGATCCTGGCCAAGCTGAAGAAACTGGACGTACCAAAGCGATTCGAAATCACGGCCGCACCTCAGGGAGAATTCCTCAACGCCCAGCAACTCTGGGACCGTTACAACAAGATGACCGATCGAGAACTCGATCGCGCAAGCGAAACGCTTCTTCGAAACTACCTTCGCAACTACAAACTGACCAGCGACAAAGTCCCCTACATCGTCGGCTCCTACAACATTCTGGACTCATATGAACTGACGGAGTCGAATTTGTTTCCCTCGGGAGTCGTTGCCCTCGCGCAAGCCACTGACGCGCCGCAAGTAGTTATTGAACATGTTTTTACAGCCGATAAGCGCGTCATTCCCGTTCTCCATCGCATGCTTTTGACCGGCCTCAATCTGCGCTTCGACAAGACCGTGGATCTTTCCGCGCTGGTCAACGTAGCGAGGCTGAAAGACGGGCGGCTGCAGTTTACTGCAATCCCGCTCCTCTATGGCAGCTATACGACGAGCACCGGTGCTGGCACGTTCTCGCTCGAGCCTCCCTCCCGCTTGAACATCGCGGCAGGCCTCCCGGTCGTGACCCAACCTTCGATAGCCGATGCGATGGAGAAACTGGTTAAACACCGGAACCGCGCAGGCCTCGGCCCCACGGAAACCAATTCCGCGGCGTCGCGTCCGCAAATGCAACTTGTTCGCGTCGAGCGCCCAAAGCCGGTTACAGAGACGGCGGCTCCCCCCGCCCCCGTGCCATCGCCTACTCCGCTCCCTGCGGACGCACCGGTTCTTCCCGCAATCCCGGTCAAATCCCCTGCGTCGACGCCAGTTTTGGCGGCCGCGTCTCCCGTTGCCAAACCAACAGCGCCAGCGACAACACCGCCCCCGCTTCAACCCTTCGTTTCACCAACTCCGGCGTCCATTGCAACCACCGCTGGCGGCAAGTGGCCCACGTATGCGCCGGGCCAGATGCCTCGCGGACGACTCGCGAACGTGCCCGACATGCCTGAACTTGCAAGCCGCGGCGTCGCGGGTGAGCGCATTTACCTTCAGGGAAGCTTCGTCGTCACAGCATCGGGTCAGAACCGCGCCGTTCTCCGGTCCCAAGCAGCCCTCCCGGAAAATCTTGGCATCGGAGGACGCAGCAGCAACACGCGCATCATCGTGGAGTTTCCCTCAGGGAGCCGTCCTCCCTCTGAGGGTTCGACATTGTCGCGCGATTCGCGTCGCCCATTCCTCGTGACAGAGGTTCGCAAGACGGCCGATGGCCAGGTGAATGTCTATGTGCGCGAAGTCACTCGCGCTCAATAAGATCCTCACGGAAATCGCGGCAAAGGGACCTTTGACTTTTGCGCGTTTCATGGATCTGGCGCTTTATGACCGCTCCGCCGGCTACTACGCATCCGGCCGGGCAAAGATTGGCAGGAACGGAGACTTTTTCACCAATGTCAGCGTCGGTCCAATCTTCGGAGAAATACTTGCGAGCCAATTTCGAGAAATGTGGCGCCGACTTGGCACGCCAGCCCAATTCGCTCTCGTGGAACAAGGTGCAAGCGACGGACGATTGGCTGTGGACATTCTGTCTGCAATCGGCGGAGACATGCTGCAAGCTATCGAATATTGGATCATCGAGCCGTTTCCCGTCTTGCGCAGCCTCCAAGAGCGGGCGCTTACGCCGTTAAGGACGAAAGTGCACTGGGTCGAAGACCTGGGTGAGCTGCCAGCGTTCGACGGAATCCATTTTTCCAATGAACTCGTAGACGCCCTTCCGTTTCACTTGATTCGCTCAAGCGGCGACCAGTGGAAGGAGCTCTGCGTCGCGGCGATCGATGATCAACTCGTGCTCCAAGTGAGCGAACCGGGGCCGCCGCTCGCCGATCGACTCAAGGGGCTTCCGCGACGCGCCGAAGGCACGATCGCCGAGCTTCGCCCCCTGGCTTGCGATTGGATTCATGCCCTCGCGAAAAAAATGAACAGTGGATTTGTTCTAATCGTCGACTACGGGTTCACTCGGGAAGAGCTTCTTGCCCCGCATCGCACCGAGGGCACCTACTGCTGTTACCGTGCACATCGCCGAGACACTCGACCTCTCGACGACCCGGGCGAAAAGGATATTTCGGCGCATGTGGACTTCACGACGTTAGCCGAATCCGCGCTCGACGCAGGATTTCGAATCGAGGGCTTCACCGATCAACACCACTACGTCGTCGGTGCTTCGCAAGACCTCCTCAGGACACTCGATCACCCTCCGGACCCCGCGTCACAAAAGAGCCTCCGCGCGCTCAAAACGCTCCTCCATCCCGAGAGCATGGGCACTCAATTTCATTACCTCGCCCTCTCAAAAGGAATCGATCCCTCGCCAGGGCTCTCGAGCTTCAGGTTTGCCCGGGATCCTCAGGGACAGCTTTTCCCAAGCGTCGCGTAGTATAAGCCGCGAAATACCAACTCCGAACCCCTCAGTGCCGTAGACCGCGGCGACAGGCCGAAAGAACCGGGCCTTACTGCGGAGGTGGAACGGATGTCGTCGTTGTTGAAGGCTCTTTCTTGACCAGTTGCGGCGGAACCTCCATCGCGATGAGCTCCGAAACTGTTGCGAACTTGTATCCCTTGGCCAGAAGGGAATCGAGTGTCGCCGGCATCGCAGCAACGGTCGTCGCGTGAATGTCGTGGGTAAGGATTATCGATCCCGGCTGCGTGTTTTGAGTAATGTAGCTGTAGACGCGATTGGAATTGCGATACTTCCAGTCCAGAGGATCGACCGACCACAGGATGACCTTGAGTCCATACTGCTCACTCAGACGTCTGTTCAGAATCGCACTCGTCGCGCCATACGGCGGCCTCATTAGGACCGGACGCTTCCCCGTAGCCTTCGCAATTGCATCGTTGGTGCTCTCGATCTGCTTGCGAAAACCCTCCGCCCCAAGCTTCGTCAGCGCAGGGTGGCTCCAACTATGGTTGGCAACCTCGTGGCCCTCGGCTGCCATGCGACGAACGATGTCCGGGTATTCCTCAACATTCTTGCCCACGACGAAGAACGTGGCCTTGATACCGCGCTCCTTAAGCATGTCCAGGAGCTTCGGCGTCAACTGGGCATTCGGGCCATCATCGAAGGTCATCGCGATATACATGCCTTCCACGTTGCACGAATTATAACTGAATTTTCCCGTCAGGGTCGGTCCAGGCGTTGCTTGTGGAACGCTGGCAAAGTCGGCGGTCTGCGGCTGCGACGCAGTGGGCGAGGGTTGGAAAGCGGGAGGCTGGGTCAGCGAGGGATCACGGGAAAGTTCGTCAGGTGGAACAACCACGACCGGAGGAACACGCTGCGCATGAGAGGCCTGGCATGCCACTAGGGCAAGCGAGACAAACACGACGCCGAAGGATAGGCATTTCATCGTTCAGCTCTTTGAGAGAGTCATCTATCGCATGAATCACGATGAAAGCCATTACGATTTTGCCCTAATCGGAACGGGGCTCGGATTCGGACGTCTCCGTGCGCTCAAGCAATGTAAGAAACTCGCGCAGCGCGGGCGATACTCGCGCCGAACGCCGGATCAATGCTCCCAAAGGCCGTCGCAAAGTAGGGTCGCCGAATTCTACCGCGGTGAGCAATCCGTTTTCCACCTCAGTGCGCACCGCCCCCGCCGGCACAATCGAGACGCCATTCTCAATCTCAACGGCACGTTTCACCGTCTCGATGTTGTCAAACTCAAGCACGAGCTTCACCTTCACTCCCTCGGCGCGCAGCTTGCGGTCGATCTCCCGGCGCGTCGGCAAATCAGGCTCAAACGCAATGAACTTCTCTCCTTGCAACGCCGAAAGAGAAATCCGTCGCCGCGAGGCCAGCGGGTGCGACGGCGGACAAATGAGCACAAGCCGGTCGCTCCAAAACGTCACCGCGCGAAGACCCCTGCGCGGGGACGGATAAGCCACGAGACCAATGTCGGCCCGCCCGTCCAGAACGCTCAAGTACACCTCAGAAGAGCGACGATACTCGACACGCACGTCCACCTGGGGATGCGCCTGCCGGAAAACCTTCAAATAGGGCGGCAACTCGTGCAGCCCGATACTGAAAATCGTCGAAATGCACAACTCGCCGGCTACAAGGTTCTGTAAATTGTGAATCCGGCCTTCCAAATCCCCAAGAATGTCCATCACTTGATGACTCGCCTGCAGAAATTCCCGGCCTTCCGGGGTCAAAGAAAAATTCTTCCTGCCTCGCTCAATGAGTTTTACGCGGAATCGACGCTCCAAAGCGCGTACCTGCTGACTCACAGCACTCTGCGTGATGCCGTTCATCTGCGCCGCCTTGGAAAAACTCGATGTTTCCGCCAGATTGGAAAAGACCTTGAATGACTGGATATGCATTAAAAAAATCGGATAAGAATAACTTATACCATGGCTTTGTAAATAAGTTTCTTTTATGAGCGACATACCTACTCGACTTAAAGTAGTCTGCGAGCAGATTGCAACAGCGGCACGAGAGGCCGGGCGTGAACCGTCCGAGGTTGGCTTGGTTGCGGTGTCAAAAAGTCAGCCTGCGGAGTCTGTGCGTCAGGCATTTGACGCAGGCCAAGTGGTATTCGGTGAAAACCGTGTGCAAGAACTGTCCGCCAAGGTTCCTTTGCTTCCGTCCTCGACCCACTGGCATTTGATAGGGCACCTTCAGAAGAACAAGATCCGCAAAGTCTTGCCACTGGCAGAACTCATACATGCCGTTGATTCGGTGGAACTTGCGCAGGACATCGATCGGATTGCCGCTGAGCTTGGGTTATTCCCTCGCGTATTGCTCGAGGTCAACGTCTCGGGCGAGGCGTCAAAGTTTGGCTTCACCCCGGAGGCGGCACGGCGTGAAGCCGCGCGTCTGCTTTGCCTGCCACGTGTTCAGGTGGAAGGACTTATGACGATTGCTCCTATCGTTGAGCGCCCGGACGATGCCCGGCCCCTTTTCGCTGCGTTGAGGGCGCTTCGAGACCAAATGGCTGCGGAGAACGACGTCGGGCTACCGATTCTCTCGATGGGAATGAGTGACGATTTTACGGCGGCGATCAAGGAGGGCGCAACTTTAGTCCGGATCGGGACCGCGATCTTTGGAGCGAGACAGAAGCCGTAATTCCGAAAGGAACGACAACACGGCGTGCTGCCATTATCATTCAGGATGCTGCGACCTCTTCATCCTGAGTCTTCCCTTTCTCCGGGAGACCGAGGGACACGCTTGAGTAGACAAGTAATCCGGCGAATCTGCTCCATCCGATAATCGTCTTGGCGAGCTCCTGCAGGTTCTCGTTGGGAAACCACTCTTTGAGATGGTCAAAGAACTCAATTATGGAAATCAACTGGTCGGGTGCTTCTTCGACCAACCGCACGAGCCGGCTGAAGAGCGGCAGCGCCATCATCCTCTCCCTGAGGATTGCCCTGCGGCCGGAAACATCCGCGGCCAGGAAGCGTCGCCCCGTTTCCGTCAGCAGTACGTTTTCCCCTGGTGTGGTCACCAGTTCGAGCAATTCTGCGCCCTTGATGACAATCAGGAGCTTCGAAAACTCGTAGCCAAGATCGTTTCCAAGATCGAAAATGTTGCGAGGTTGCGTGGAAACAACATTGGTGAGACCAACAATCTCGTTAACGTTTGCGCGTGGGATGGGATGAATCGTCGTCGCCGGGACGGCGCGCTC
>DATDAX010000043.1:0-15812 GCA_036525175.1 Terrimicrobiaceae bacterium
TCAACGCGGGATCGTCGAGGCTTGTTTGCCAAATTCCCAAGGCATCAACCGTCATCGAAAAAGGTCCCCATGCTGCAAGAGTCCCCTCCCCGCTGTCTGCAATATACCCTCCCGAAAGCTCCGAAGCACGCGCCGGGCGCAAGGCTGGCGAGCGGGCCAAATCAAAATTGGACCCATCGCCTCTTTCCCATAGGTCCGCCATAACCACTTCGACGTTCCTTGCTTGCGGGGCCCAGACCGAAAACCGAATGCGCGGACGGTCCCAGCCGTCGCCATACACTTTTTGCGCTCCCAGCAGACGCGCCCAGTTTAGCCGGTACGATTCAACCTGTACTGCTGGCCCATCTTGCAGTTCAAACGAGCGAACAAGTTCGCGCGAGTTCAAATCGTTAACCTCTTCTGGAATCGCCCAAACGCTCCTTCCCGCGTGCTCCCCTCGCACGCCCCAGCGGAATACCTTCCCGATTTCACTCCCCGGAAAATCGATTAAAGCAGTGAACAACGGACAGCCATCGAGGCCCGTTGTCCCCTCCATTCGAATCTCCGAAAAGTCATCGCTATAAATTCGCTCATCGTTCCAACTACCAACCAACACGGCCGAGCTGAAAATCACCCGACTGGTCCCGGTGTGATATGTAAGTTGTACGCGTGGCATATCTCTTATTTTGGCCTTCTGAAATACCGAACGGCCTATTAAAATGTGGTCCCCCTCTTAGCTAAGATCTCATTGCTTAGATGCTTAAGCGCAACAAATGATACCTTGTTCGAGTCAATCGATAAGAAGCCGCTAACTTGAATCTCGTTGAACGGTCTTGACCAAGATTGCCATTTTTGCGACTACTATTGAGCGAAACGACCCCCCATAAACCAATTTGTGACGAGCACGTCAAGTTCAATGATGATTGTTTCGGGAATGGTGTTAAACGGAAGATCCCAAGTTGATCTGAGGCGTTCCGAGCGATCATTTGAGGTTAATCATTCTGGTCGGGAAAAGTCAGCCCCGACCCTGCAATTTTTGAGCCTCCAAGGAACTTGCCTTGTCAGAAACGGCTGTTCGGGGATTACGCATCGCTTCCGGGAGAACCTTCAAAATCGTTAAAGCCGTTCAGACTCTTCGAGGAACACCGTCAGGCGATGCCGGAACGCTCTTCGGTCCGAAGCGGCCTTCGCATGCTGTTCTACCTGGGCGAGGGATCGCCTTGTCAGAAGAATTCTGCCAGCTCGTCCCGTCGTTTTTGCGTAACTGGCTGCGCCCGGGGCGCATGAATGATCCGAGCGCCCAGGCCGCTGCGGGAACGGCTTGTCTGCCCGCATCCTTGAGCCCTGCTATGGGCCTCGATGAGTAGTGCACCGCCCAACGTTCTTTGAATCATCGAGTGACGGCGCTCAGGGAAGCGAAGGGATTCGCCGCCTCGAAACCACTCTCGCTTGGTTTCTGGCGAGGCCATGCGTCGGCGACGGGGCTTACCAGCCCTGCCCTTCTATACTACCTTCGTCGCCACAGGCCATCGCTCAGTGACTCCTTCCAAAAACATGGTGTCTTGGTATTGTCCTGGTATGAATTTATTATGCACGAGAGTCTCACAGAGCATCTGCTAATGGTTCAGGCGGTCATCGACCGCATGGCTCAATGCTCTTTTCAGCTCAAGAGCTGGGCTGTTACGCTCGCTTTCGCGCTAGCAGCATTCCTCACAGGTGAAGTAGCTCTCACCTGTCTTTTCGTTCCCAGTTTGCCTGTGATAGCTTTCTGGCTGCTCGACGCTTGGTATCTACGCCAGGAGCGGCTTTTTCGGCGCCTTTACGACGACCTCCGTAGCAGACAAAGTAGCACAGATTTTTCGATGGATGTCTCGGCATTCAAAAATTCGGTGCCCTCGCTGCTAGCGGCCTCCGCATCGCCCACAATCCTGGGCTTCTATGGTCCCCTCCTCTTCGGGATTGTCACGCTTGCTTTTTTCCTCCCGCGTACGTGACGCATGTCAGATTCGACAGGCGGTCGTACGTTGGCGCCTCCAAAGAAGTCCTTCGTCGTGAACTCTTCCGCAAATCTCTGCGCCTGTTACGCTTGACCAGGTGCCACATCCGCAGGCTTGTCGCGGCGCCGTATTCTGATAGTGATAAGATGTGGCCGACAGATCCGACAAACTCCTGCGCTGCCTGGTGCCGCTAAAGTTGGTGATTGTTACCGAGGGTACGAGTCCCGAATACGATTCAATTCGCAGAGCCATACACCGCTCGCTTCACGGCGGCCAATACTCCACAGATTCGAGCGAAGCTTACTTGGCCGCTGGCGAAGACCTCGGCGTCAGTGTGCTGGCGGCGGATTTCGCAGAAGGCTCGGCGCCTGCCAAGCAGATTCTTGCCGACGCGAGGGCCAGCTCCCTCCACACCTTGGCCGTCGCAATAATTCATGAAACGCCGAAGACCGATTTTAGGAGCTGGCTCGGCGAGATTGATCGGGCGGCGCACGAGGATGAAGGCGATGAGCTGGGCCGTCTAAGCTTTCTGCCGATCCTGCTCAGAGAACGAGCGTGGCAGGGTGATACTCAAACTCTGGATTATCTCACCCTCGAAGAGTATGCGTTTCGTCCAGGATACGCGGCAACGAATGTTCTTGCTCTGGCCTGGCAAATCCTGGGTAAGGAGGAGGACAAACTCAGCTTGTTTATTAGCCACGCCAAACTTGACGGACTTCCCTTGGCGCAATCGTTCCGGCACCAGCTCGAGACTTTGCACGGACTGGAACATTTTTACGATACTCAGCACATTCCACCGGGACGCAACTGGAAACGAATTCTTCGTAACGGCGTTGAACGCTCCGTCGTCGTCGCGCTTCGCACCAACGTTTACGAAGAGCGGTTCTGGTGTGTTCAAGAAATGGATTGGGCGGAGGACTTTGGATGTCCGATCGTCGTCGTTGAGGCACGCACACACCTTGTTCGAACGCGTGAATTTCTTCCAATCGGCGGCTCGCCATGTGTTCACGTGCCGGATGGTAATCTGGTGCGCGTACTTCAATCCGCCCTGCGGGAGGCGTTACGCGTCCGGTTGTTCGCTCGGCAGGTGCGTGGTCTTGATGACCTAGGTTCCGTGGCTGCCAGCTCGTCGTTGAAAGTCCCACGGACGAGCCTGTCAACGCTCGGTCTTCGCTGCGAATGGCAGGAGAAAACAGGGAAAGCCGTAACTCACGTATTCGTGCCGGAAAAATTTCGCGAACCGCACCGCAAGATAGCCGAGCGCCTTGTGCATGGCTATTTCCCGAGCGCGTGGCTCGGAACACCACAGATGCTCATCAACGAGATCATTGCATCCGCAGCCTAATGAATACGGAAGGGCAACCAGTAATTTCGATGTCGTCTCGCCGGGTCCTGGAAGGAATCACAGTTGGAATCTCGGTCGCATTAGGAGATGACTCTGCTCTGCATGGTTTTGGCGAGGAGGAGATGAACTGGGCTGTCGTTCGGCTTAGCGATTCGCTATTGTCAGCCGGCGCACAACTAGCCTTTGGACACGATTGGCGCCCAAACGGCGTCATGTCGGCCGTGGCACGGCTCGCGGTCTCCTACGATCCGGGTGTTTCGCGCTCAGAGGATCAATCTGCCGGTCGGTCTTGTCGCATCACGAACCTGGTACCGTGGGGTCGCAGGCCCGAACTTCCTCCGGACCTTCGCGACGATCTTGAGCAGCGCGGCATCTTGCGGATTGAAGAAGTTGGTCTGCCGCCGACCATAGCGGCGCACGAGCAAGAACTCACGACGCGGACGTTGCGAGCTACTGCGCTCTGCGTGCTGCGCCGACGGCTCACCTCCCTTTGCGATGCCCGAATTTGCCTTGGAGGAAGGTTTGAAGACTATGAAGGATTCTGGCCCGGGATTTTGGAGGAGGCGTTCGCCGGTGCTCTAAGTAGTCCAGACTACAAGGTATTGCTTTCCGGAGTGATGGGAGGGGCGGCGGAAAAAATTCTGCAGGCCGCACAATCGGGCACTTGGCACACTCTTGTTCAACCCAAGTCTGACGATGAGCTTGCAACGGGATTCGAACAGGTAAGAAGGTTCGACCCAACCATCTTCCCAGACATGCAAAGTGCCCCGGAATTGTTAAGCTGGGAAAATCTGGAGCGCCGCAGCGGCCTCCATGCTACTGATTGGCAACGCCTTGCCACAGCGCGGGACATCGAAGTGGTATCGGCTCTGGCGCTCAAAGCTCTGACAAAAAGGCCAAAGGTGTGACACCGGGGATCCTTAGGCAAAGGATGCGACCCGGTGTCGTTCAAGCGTTTAGCGACACTGAAACGTGGTGCAAGCGTCAACAACGTATGGCATATCGTCCTATAAAGAGGATACGACGGAAGCAACACGAGCGGCGGTCCGCCCACCGCTGGTTCGGCTCACAATAGCTCGACACGGGTGAGTGAACTTCGTATTTCTAAAGCATGGCTGGCTTGCCCGGAACGTTGCAACGGGAGACTAGAACTAGACTCCCGAACCATGCGTGAGTCGCCCCGTAATTTGTATTTGGCTGTAAAAAGACCCTTCCTTAACCCAGTGGTGTGGCTAGGGGTTGGCTGCGACGATAGCAACCAGAAGGGGCTCAAGACGATATGATTAAACGGTTGCGTCATGACCGAAGTTAAGAATCGAATGAGTTTTGGTTTGTGACCTCGATTGTCGTGCCTCAATCCTGTGGCCCGTATCTTCTGCCTCCGCCGTTACGAGACAACTGCGTCATTGACTTTGCTACCGAGCCTTCGGTAGCCTCACCGCAATCGAAACGTGGTGTCGGGCGATCCTATCGACTAAGTATGAAAAAGATAGTAGACCCTTTTTGTAATTTCTACCAGTTTCGCCTCGGTTTGATGATTAGCACAAGGTACGCGAAGAAATAATGTGATCGCCAAAGT
This sequence comes from Terrimicrobiaceae bacterium, assembly GCA_036525175.1. GTDB lineage: Bacteria > Verrucomicrobiota > Verrucomicrobiia > Chthoniobacterales > Terrimicrobiaceae > DASTFP01. The sequence continues at coordinate 4,901 of DATDAX010000043.1, forward strand.
GCTTCCTGTGACTTCCTCTGGTGCTGAGATTCTCTGTTGAGCCGAGGCCACAAGTGCAGAATAGTACGACAGAACGGATGGGACCGGAGGGATTCCGATGAGCACTCTCAACGCAAACGTGAGCGGACGCTCGACCCAGCAGCCGCGCTACAATGCGTTTCTGTCCCACAATGGCGCCGATAAGGCTTTGGTCGAGGAGCTTGCTTACAAGCTTGAGGAGCGCGGACTCGCCTGCTGGCTAGACAAATGGAACTTGGTTCCCGGTGATCCGTGGCAACCCGCAATCGAGGAGGCGCTTGGCTATTGCGACACCTGTGTGGTTTTCTTCGGCCCGAATGGACTCGGTCCGTGGCATAATGAAGAGATGCGACTGGCGATTCAGCGCCGTGTCGGGACTTCTGAGCGTAAGCTGCGTATTCTCCCCGTGATCCTTCCCGGTGGGCAACGCGCAAGGGAGAGTGATGTGCCCGGCTTCTTGCAAGGGACAACCTGGGTCAGGTTCGCGAAGTCTATTGAAGACGAAGACGCCCTCCACCTTCTTGAGTGCGGGATTAGAGGCGTTCCACCCGGTCGACGAGCTGGGGCCACCATTTCGGAAGGTGAATGCCCGTATCTGGGGTTGAAAACCTTCCAGCCCCGCGACGCGCCGCTCTTTTTTGGGCGGACGGCGAAAATTGAAGAATTGGTTTATCGGTTGCGCGACGGCTTTGGCACGCCGAGAGAAGAGCGGTTCCTCGCTCTGATTGGCGCGTCGGGCAGTGGAAAGTCTTCTCTTGCCCTGGCGGGATTGATTCCAGCGATCCAGAGAGGGGAACTCCCGGAAAGTGCAGCGTGGCCGATGGTTCGGTGCCGGCCTGGCGCACACCCGTGGGAAAGCTTGCAGATAGCCCTCGCGGCTAATCAGCAGATCGCACCTCACTTTGCAGCGCTTCCCGCGCTAATCGTTCGCCCTGAGGATGAACAACGGCGGGTTCACCTCGCGACACGCCTAGCCCTACAGAACGCGCCAGAGACGCATAGAGTCTTCGTGCTGATCGATCAATTCGAAGAGACTTTTGCTCTCTGCAGAGATGAGGTCGCTCGCCGCTCGTTCATAGACAACCTGCTGTACGCCACCAGCGTTACCGACGGTCGGGCGATCGTCGTGCTCACCATGCGAGCCGACTTTTACGGTCAATGCGCAAGTCATCCCGGTTTGCGCGCGGCCATTTCGGATCATCAATCGCTCATCGGCCCGTTGAGCGAGATGGAACTTCGCGACGTAATCGAAAATCCCGCGCAGATGGCCGGAGGCGAGCTGGAACCGGGCTTGATGGAACTGCTGCTTGCTGACATGGCGGGCCAGCCTGGCGCGCTCCCGTTTTTGGGAGATGCGCTCTTTAAGTTATGGGAGAACCGCGATGGGCGTCGCCTCACGGCAAAGGCTTACACCGACATGGGCCGACTGGTGGGAGCGCTGGATACTCACGCTGAGCAGTTTTTCACAAAGGAGCTCACGCTCGACGAGCAGACTCTCTGCCACCAGCTCCTGCTGGATCTCGTTCACCCTGGCGAAGGCGCTGCGGATACCAAGAAACGTGTTGGAATAGATGATGTGGCGTTCACAGAGGCCGCCCGTGCCCTGCTAAAGAAGCTTGCGGACGCGCGCCTTGTTACAACTTCAGGTGAGTCAAAAGCGCCACAGGTCGAATTGGCGCACGAGGCGCTAATTAGCGGTTGGCGAAGGCTTGGCAATTGGGTGAATGAAAACCGAGAGAAGACCCGGCTGAAGGAGCGCCTGCTCGACTCTGCGCGCGAATGGCAGCAAAACGGCAAGGGAGGGGACTTCCTTTATCGTGGAACTCAGTTGGCTGCTGCGGAGGAAAGTTTTGGGTCCGGCATGCAGTTCCTCGCACAACTTGCGAGAGAGTTTCTTGAAGCAAGCGTCGCCGAGCGAAATCGCGAGAGAGCAGAGAGGCAACGTCAGCGAGCCGAGGACGAGCGCCAGCACCAGCGTGAGCTGGAGAACCAGCGCGCCCGTGCGAAGGCCGAGGAAGAGCGTGCTGAAGCTGAAAAACAGCGAGCGGTGGAGGCAGAAGCGAGGCGAAAAGCCGAAGAGGCCCGTGCCGACGCGGAAAGGCGCTATGCGGAAAAGCAAACACGGGCTGCCTTTAAGATGCGTCGCCTCGCCAAGATCCTCGGCGTGTTGGCATTCTTAGCCGGTAGTCTCGCATTCTTAGCCGTAGGCGGAGGGATCTTTGCGTTTTGGCAAAAGGCGGAAGCCGACAGGTCCCGCACCGCGGCTGAAGAGACGCTCCGAAAATCGTTTGAACGGACTATCGGTGTTTCTCAAGGTGATAGCCTGTCGGCGGACGAGCGAGCAGCTTTGTGGGAGCTCAGCGAACTCGACATCAACAGCCAGAATGTCAGGAGAATGGTGATTGATAGTTGGATGCAGAATCCGGACTATATGGTTAGGGCGCTTTCTCATGATTCACGGGGTCTGCACGCTGCCATTGGGCTCAACGCAAAGCTGGCAGCTTATTTCAACTCACGGACGGACGCGGCGGCCAACGATCTGGCCGAGGCGCTGGAGAAGCAGCAGAAAGCGGATTCCGACCGCCTGTCGCGCTTGGGCTCCGCGCTCGCGATTCTCGCCGGGTATACGAGCCCCGGCGTGGGCACTAGCGTTGCAGCGCGTGGAGCGTCGGTTCTTACCGAGGCGCTAAGGGACTCACAAGAAATGGATTCTGCCCGCCTGTGGAGCCTGAGTTCGGCGCTCGCGGCTCTCGCTGCCCGCATGGACCCCAACGCCGCCGCCAGCGCGGCCAATACTCTCGCCGAGGCGCTGGAGGACCCGAAGGAAACAGATCCCGACCGGCTCTCGCGATTGGGCTCCGCGCTCGCGGCTCTCGCAGCGCACGTGAATCCCAACGTAGCCGCCCGCGTGGCCGATCGTCTTGCCAAGGCATTGGCAGATCCAAAGGAAACAGATCCCGACCGGCTCTCGCGATTGGGTTCCGCGCTTGCCGCCATCGCCGTGCACATGGACCGCAACGCCGCCGGCCCCGTGGCATTGAGCGGAGCCTTAGTTCTGGCAAACGCGTTGGAGTACTCTAAGGATTCTGACCACCTATGGAACTTGGGAAAGGCGCTTTCTGAACTCGCCGTGCGCATGGAACCAAAGGACGCGGCCATCGTGGCCGAGGGTGTGGCCAAGGCACTTGAGAATCCGAAGGAAACAAGTTCAGACCGTCTTTGGAGCTTGGGCAAGGCGTTGATGGCTCTTGCCGCGCGCATGGATCCAAAAGACGCGACCTCCGTGGCCGATGGTGTTGCCAAGGCATTGGAGAATCCGAACGAAACGAATTCCGCTCGCCTGTGGTGCCTGGGCGATGTACTCGCGGCTCTCGCCACGCGCATGGAGCCCAAGGACGCTGCGCGTTTGGCAGACGGTGTGGCCAAGGCACTTGAGAATCCGAAGGAGACGAATTCGGCTCGCCAATGGAGCCTGGGCAAGGCGCTCGCAGCCCTCGCCGCGCGCATGGAGCCTGATGACGCTGCCCTCGTGGCTGATGGCGTGGCCAAGGCCCTTGAGGAGCCTCTGGAGATGGATTCTTTGCGCTTGTCGGGTTTTGGCGACGCACTGGCGGCCCTTGCCATTCAAATGAACCAGAACACCGCCACCGATGTGGCAAGTCGGGGAGCCTCAGTCTTGGCCAAGGCGCTCGAGAACCCGAAAGAAACCGACTCTGTCCGCCTCTCACGCGTGGGCTCTGCACTCGCAGCCCTCGCCGCACATATGGATCACAACAATGTCACCAGCGTCGCTGCGCGCGGAGCGTCGGTTCTGACTCGGGCGCTTGGGAACCCGAAGGAAACAGATTCCGACCGACTTTCAAGATTGGGAGGCGCGCTCGCGGCCCTCGCTACAAAGTTCGATTCGGGATCGCAAACGCAACTTGTTGCATTGTCAAACCTCTTTCTTGGGAAGGTTTCGCCTAGAGCTGGCAAAAGTCGTGAAGAAGAAGCGCAAGATCGAAAGAGAATTGAGACAGTTTGCCAGTCGCTGAGTACCAAAGAACTCGCCGGCGTGCTAAAGTGGCCGCTTTGCGTCGGTGAGACTCAGAAGCTCGTCTTCACAGAGCTTAAGCGAAAAATCGGGCGTCCCTTCGACGGAGATCTTTCAAAGTTCGTCGAGCAAGTAGACTTGTTGAGCATCGATGGAGTGGATCAGAAGTTCCTTAACCAACCCGCGAAGCGCCCGAAGACCGAGGACGCATTGAGGGAGCTCGGTGCAATCTAAATTCAAACGTGAGCTCTTCCGACGCGATTCTATTTCAGACGCCGTTCAACAACTAGCAGACGGCGAAGCGCGAGGTGGGGCATACGCAGGCTTCAGTGTCGTTCAAGAACGCGGCGGGCGAGATCTTCAAGAGAGAGCTGACTCCTCCTCGAACAGCGCCTCCATCAACCGCCCCTCCGCCTCCAGCTCCCGCACCATCTTCGGCCGGAACTCCCGCCAATGCCGTTCGGCCATCAAGCCGTATTCTGTGAGATGTGGTTCGCTCATGATGTTGTCTCGCGAAATCAAAGAGACTGAGTTGCTGTTCGTCGCGCGCGGCGACTTTTCAATTGCGCTTGAGCATACATGCTTCGGCGCAATGATCCGAGGTTTCGCCCGTCCATGTGCTCCCTCACCAGGGCGACTCTTTTGTTCAAGGACCCAACGATCCTGACAAAGCTCTCCAGCGAGTGTGAATGGAATGGGTGATTTTCCATCCGGAACTTGGGGGTTTTTGCCTATTGCATCATTTTTTGGCTCGCCAAAATGATCGCCGTTCAATTTAAATCTCTGAACTGCAAATGAGGACAAAACATTATCAATTTGTCACATTGATGGGTCAAATCGTCGAGGTTCACACTCCGACCGGATTCTTTAAAATTCGGCTTTTAAGTGGCGATGATGCGGAGATAAGAGCTGGAGGAACGACCTATTAGGAGGTTCCCAGCAACCTTGACCTACGATACGGGGACACGGAGAACTGAACGCCTGGAGGAAAACTGGGCGTCCCAAAATACCACTTAGGAACGGAACACTTGAATCGTCTTGAATCCCTTATCAGTCAGGTGTAGTAGGCAATCGCTACTAACCCTGTGCAAACCGTCGAGACCAAGCTCCACCCCTGCTCAGAAAGGAGATCCAACCATGCCGAACCTCAAAGAACGCATTCTGGACGTCGTCAAGGGCCCGTCCCTGGCAGGTTTTGCTACGATCACGCAAGACGGCAAGCCGTGGGTCCGCTACGTGATGACCGAAGTTTCGGACGATCTGACGTTCCGTTTCTCATCGTTCCCTAACGCGCGCAAGGTCGCTCAAATCGCGAGCAACCCCGAGGCGCACCTGACGTGCGGGATCACCGATCCGATCAACATAAGGAGCCCGTACCTCCAGGTCCAGGGACTCGCGGAGTTCACGACGGAGCGCGAGGCCCGGCACGCATTCTGGAGCGAAAGGCTCAGGGTCCTCTGGCAAGGCCCGGACGACCCGAACTTTGGCGTCGTCATCGTTCGAGCCTACCGCATCGAGTACTGTATCGTCGGGTTGCAATCCGAAGTCTGGGAGAGGGAGTGATGCAGACAATGCAAAGCGTGGGAGCCCTGCCCGAACCTGAAGCCAAGGTCAAAATGGGAGTCAATACATGAACAGCGCATCGCCGACGAACACCATAATGCAGGTCTCCATCCTCGACGCCCTGCTTTTGCGCCGGTTTGATGGATGCATGCCGTGCCGGGAACTGCTGAATTACGGCGACCTCGGCATTGGCACCTTTGACCGGATGGAAGGGGAAATGGTCATGGTGGATGGCGTCATCTACCAGGCCAAGGCCGACGGCAAAGTCTACAAGCCCGACCCGGACAACCGCACGCCGTTTGCGACCGTCTGTCGCTTTCGACCGGACGAGACGTGGACGCTTAGTGGCCCCGTCGATGTCGAAGCATTAGGTAAGGCGATCGACGAAAAGGCGTCGAATCCTAACGTGTTTTGCGCCGTTCGCGTTGATGGCTCCTTTTCGTACATGAAGACGCACGCCCTTCAGATGCAAAGCAAGCCCTATCCGCCGACGGTGGACGTGGTGCGAGGCTGCGTGCAGTTCGAAATGAGGGACGTGACCGGTACGATTGTCGGGTTCCGGTGCCCGCCACATGTCAAGGGAATCAACGACGTTGGGTATCATCTGCACTTCCTATCGGACGACAAAACCAAGGGCGGCCATATCCTGTCATTTGTCATGGACCGGGGCTCCTGTGCGATCGACATCTGCAGCAATCACTTAGTGATCCTGCCCGAAGATGGCGCCGTGCTGGCCGGTCTGGATCTGCGCGGGAATCTGGTCGACGAATTCCACGAAGCGCTCCACGGGGCAGCTCCCGAAGGCGAATAAGCTTCATCACGGGAGAAAGCAGCCATGTCCCTTTCACTGGAGACGCCCGCTCAGGGCGACGAAATCAATGGCGCCTTCGCCGAGATTCTGGATTCACTCGACGCCCGGTCGATCGGCTTTCGCATCGAAACGCAGGGAACCCGGTTCGAACCGCTTCAGGCTCAACGGCCCGAGCCGCCCTCACTTCGACCTTCAGACTTTGAGGTTGTCGGTGTCTACGATCTTGCCCACGACCGGATGCGTCTGTCCTGGCAGCGGACCATTCTGGAGCCGCTAAGTGACAGGCTCGTCTTCGACGAAATTGTGGCTGGCAACGAAGGATATATCTCGGGCGCTGACGTCGCCCTGCACCCGCAGCCGGCTCGTCCCATGACATCCGATCGCCTGGCCGCGGTTCGTCGCCAGCAATACCTGCTCAACCCCCAGTTGCTCGTTGGAGACGCTCTCCGCAGGCAGAGCGACAGCGGACAAAGGATCATACGTTATACCGGCCGTCAGGAGTGCGACGGAGACCCTCATTACGTTATTGAAATCGACTCATTGCCCCGACCGGTCCGCTTGTTTGTGGCTCCCGACTCCAATCTGGTATCTCGCCTTGTCACTTACGAAAACGACTTTCCCTGCGGTGACGTCAAAATCGTCGTGGCGTTCTCGGACTGGCGCCGCCACGACGGACTCGCCGTGCCTTACCAGGTTGCGTTGAGCTGGAACGGACGCGTTCTACACCGCGAAACCCGCCGGCGAGCCGAGGTGAATCCGCAGCTCGCACCGGACGCCTTTGACCTGCCGCAGACACTGCCGTTCGATGCTGAGGCGGCGGAGCGCGGCTTGATCAATGAGCAGTGGGTTCACCGCGCCCTGGCCATGGGAGCGCCGATCTCGCTCGAAGCCGGCAAGGTGGAGCCAGTGGCTATTGCTGACAATGTCGTGACAATGGGCGGCGGTATCCACCATTCATTAGCTATCGCCCTCGATTCAGGCGTGGTGGTGGTCGATCCTCCGCAGCATGAAGAGCGCTCCCTGGCGGTGATCGAAGCCGTCAAAGCAACGTGGCCGGATAGACCGATCACGCATTTGATCCTTAGCCACCACCACCACGATCACAGCGGCGGAATCAGAGCCTACGCCGCCATCGGCGCCGAACTCATCGTGGCGGAAGGCGATCGCGAGTTCGTGGCTCAGTGCCTTGCCCGGCCGCATACAATTCGCCCCGACACGCTGGCGGCGACGGCGGCCCGGCCAACAATACGAACCGTCGGCGACATCTGCCTTAGCTTAGGAGACGGCGCGATCAAGGTCTACCGGATTTCGTCGCCTCACTGCGAAGAAAACCTGGTCGTGTATGTCGCCGGGCCCAAGCTGCTGTTCAACGCGGACCTGTTCAATCCAGGCCTCGTTCGGCCCGGCGTCACGCCACCGCCCCATTGGCTGATCTTTTCCCGGGATTTTCGACAAAAGGTCGAGGCGCTCAACCTGGATATTGAGCGCCTGGTCGGGGCCCACGGAGCACCGGAAGGTCGGCCGTTTCAGAGCCTCATCGACTTTACAAATTAGACGCGGGGGACAAAGTACCATGAGCAACGGACTCGTTATCAGCAAACCTACGAAATCACTCATCACTCACACGCCGGGCCGGAACCCCGATGTGACATCGCAAGCCTTCGCCGCCGGCAAGCGAGGGACTGCTGCCGAAGCCGTTATTCGGACGCTCATCCAGCATTCCTCATTCGGAGACGGAACCGGCTTCCACTTTCTTAGCGGCAACACCGGCAGCAATGAGGGACCGATCTGGCAGGCCATACAGGACATCACCGGACTAAAGGGTCTGGTTCACGGCGCCACTGAGTTTGTCGCCGCGTGCATGGCCTCGGGGTTCGAGGTTCTGGCCAACGCAATCGCCGATGCGGGCGTTAGAAAGATTCCAGTTCTGGCGCTGCACGCACAGGTCGGCGTGAAGTACGGAGCCGCCGGACTCGACTTCCTGGTTCGTCAGCGCCAACCATGCCTTCTGGTCATCGGTGATGCAGGAAGACTGGCCCGGCAGTATGGTGGGCACAACGCTGTCCCCGATTATCCGGGGTTGCTCAAACAGCTCGGGATCAAGAGCGTCCATTTCCCCGTCGAAGAAGAGGGCCCAATGGGGCTCGTGCCGGCAGTGCAGGAGGCCATGACGGCGGTGATGAGTGAGCCTTATGGCTCCGTCGCGGTCATTCTCGACGAGGACGTTCTGAACACCATTGTGGATATCGCTCCTGCTCGGGTAGCGACGCCGCCCTTGAAAGGCACGTCGAACCGCGCGACTCCGACGGTGGAGACGGAGTCCGCGATTGCTAATGCAGCAGAGCTGCTGGTTAACAAGCAACGGCCTGTGTTCGTGCTCAATCAGGAGGTTGGGCGCTCGCCTGGCGCCAGAAAAGCAGCCGAGAAGCTGGCAAGCCTAACTGGGGCCCATGTCGTGGCCTGCTACGCGCCGGGCACCCTTTTCGACCGCAGCCATCCAGGGTGGTGTGGCAACCTAAGCTTTGGGGAGGCGGATGCCGTCGCGAACCAGATCGCCGGCTATGCCCCCGACGTGGTCGTGGTGGTGGGCGGTCCGTTTCCCAACAACGTCTGGCCCAATGGGCGTTCGGAGGTGCCGGACGGCGTTCCCGCCATCGTCATCAGCCCGGATGAAACCGACCGGACCCGGTGCAACATGCTCGCCGAGGTCTTCGTTTGCGCCAACGTCGGGGTCGCACTGACTAGCCTGGGCCAGCAACTCGAGGCACGCCGCACACCGTCGCAACAACAGGCGGCAAACGAACGCCTGGATCGGATTGCAGCAGAGATTCAGGCCGATCTCGATTCCCGGATCGCAGGGTACGAAACGCACATGGACGAGACTCCCATCCATCCTGCCCGTATCGCGAAGGAACTAACGCTGGCGCTGAAAGCGAGAGCGGAAAACGGGAATCCAAGCCTCGAGAATGTCGCGATCTTCGACGAAGCCCTGACGAGTTCCAGACCGTTCCTGGACTACGTGGAACACTTCGGCTTGCACGACCTCTTCTACTATGGCACCCCCGGGCCGACGTTGGGAGCCCATGGGGGGTCGCTTGGGTTTCAGGCAGCAACCCCGAATGGGCTGGTGGTCTCGCTGTTTGGCGACGGGGGAGCCGATTTCAACGAGGGGGCATTCACCGTGGCAGCAAGAGAGAACATGCCGGTCAAGCATCTCATGATCGACAACGGTGGATACGAGTTGGTCAGCGTGAACTTTGCACGCGACGCAAGGCTGCGTGGTGAGAACGAACAGCAACAACTTGAAGCCGGGCGTGTTCTGCCGCTTCACACCCAGCACCCGGTCCATCTAAACAGGGCATTCCAGGTGCGCGCTTACGTGTCCAGGACCACCCAAGAGCCGGTGTTCGACTCGGCGTACGTCGAGCAGCCGGAGCAAGTTGGCCCCGCGATTGATGCAATGCTTGATTCGAAGGGGCCATTCCTGTTGCAGGTGATTGCACAGGGTGTGCATTTTCAGCCCGCGAACAAGTAGCCAGCCCGCGAGACCCAAACGGATTCTACGAAGAACTCGGGGAAGAACGATGGAAGCAGACAATTGCCGATGCCAGATCAACCGGGTCAATCGAGCCGACTTGGAGGCGAATTCCGTACGTCTTCCGCCGGATGCTGGCGTCTTCACGCGCGAGGTCGGCGCTTTGGCCAGGGCCTACTTTGGGGCAATCGATGAGGGCGACATCGAGTCGATGCTCGGCCATCTCGACCCGAACGGCTTCAATATCCGTGTCTTGTCGCCTGACGCCACGTTGGCGAGCGAAAACGATTATCGCGAATGGTACCGTAGCATCGTTTCGGCATTCAGCCGTCTGCGGCACACGGTGGTGGCTCTCGACCCGAAGCTGGTCACCATGAACTCGGCACAGGCGAGAGTATTGATTCACTCCGAGCTCGATCGGCGTAACCCTGCACCAGACGAGGATCCTCGCGTCACCGTCACATTGGGCATCATCTGGGATCTTACTCGTGCGGAGGACGGCCGGTGGGTCATTTCCGGCCAGCGTGAGGCCTCCGATCCCGCCCCGGCGTTTTCCAAGGAACGGACACGCGAGTTCGCGGTCAGCTACCTCAACAATCTGGACCAACGAAGCCTCGACGGCATGCTCGCGGTTTTGGCACCACAGGGCGAATTGAACATCGCGCTCAACCAAGGCTTGATTGTTGAAGACTTTCCTCAATGGTTCAAGATGATTGATGAAACATTCATCAACTCGGTCCACAGGGTCCAGGGCCTGGTTGCCTTGGAGAATACAGATGGGACCATTGATGCGCACCTAAAGATTCACTTCACAGCGGATCGAAGGAATCCGGCACCCAACCAAGACAAGTCGGTCGACTTCTCCGTGGAGCGCATCTGGACGATTCGCCGTGACGGAAACGGCAAGCCTCAGCTCGTGAGTCAGCGGCCCTTCGTATTGTTCGATCTGAGC
>DATDAX010000044.1:0-3505 GCA_036525175.1 Terrimicrobiaceae bacterium
TTTTGCTCATCCTTGGGAACGCCCTGCCCATAAATGTAGAGAACACCCAGGTTCCCCTGCGCATCGAGGAAGCCAAGTTCCTTGGCTCGAGAAAACAACCGGACGGATTCGTTGAAGTTCGGGTCAACCAACCCTGGCACACCCTTTCGGTAGACATCGCCTAGAAGGTTCATCGCTCTCGGATTATTGAGGGTTGATGCAGCTGTCAGAAGTTCAACGGCGCGTTTCGGGTCTTTCGGAACTCCCTTGCCAAAAAGATGGCATTCGGCCAGGGCATACATTCCCGCCGAATCGCCTTGCTCTGCCGCCTTGGAAAACCATACCGCCGCCTCGGACAAGTCGGGCGCATGGACGCCCCGCCCACTAGCTAACATTTGCCCTGCACAAACCATCGCCTCCGTCTGGCCGCGATTCCCCGCCGCAATAAACCACTTCAGCGAATCGTCCGAGTCGCTTTGACGAAGCATTTCTCCGAGGAGCATCTGCGCGGAAATGATGTCAAGCGCGGCAGCTTTCTCAAGCGGCTCCCGCAAGGGAGCAAAATCCGTTGGTCCTGACTTCGTTGCACGCGCGCGGAGGTTCGCCGCAATCATTTCCAAGGCCTTCCGCGGCTCTTCCTCGTTGGGAAAATCCGTCGCGATGTTTGCGTAAGCAGCAAGAGCTCCGGCAAGATCGTCCTTTCGCTGCAAATCCTCCGCGGCAGCGAGAGCCTGCTCGTAGGCGGAAGGCGTAGGCGCAACCGAGGGAGTGGGAGCAGGCGTCGGAGTGATCTCAGGGGCGGGCGTCGCGGTTGCCACCGGCTCGGGCGTTGGGGTGACAGACTCGATGCGAGGAGCCTGCGCAATGCGAAATCGTTGAGCCAGCCGCAGTCCCTGCCAGAGCACAATGCCGCCGATAACCAAAAGAACGGCAATTGCGGCCGAAAGCCATCCCCATGACAACGGTCGGGGCTTTTCTTGCGGCAGAGGAGGTGGCGCGGGCGCCGATGTACGGACGGCAGACCGAGCGGCGCCGGAGGCCTCGTCCGACATATCCTCCACAAATTCCCTCGCGCTGTCGAAGGCCTGACCGGCTGCGAGTGCGCGTCTTAGGACAGAGTTGCCATGTTCGGAGAGTCCCGGGATTGGAACATATGAAGAACCGCCCGCCTTTACGCCGCCCAGCATCTCATAGGCAAGGGAGGCAACGGCGTAAACATAGGCGGTTGAGGGACTGCCCACGAACGCTCCCTTTGCTTTCATGAGCGCAAACGACGACGAAACCATCGTCGCGTCGGGAGACGTTGATGGCGATCCCGCCGTGGTTAGCGGCAGGAATTTTGGTTGGCAAGCAGGCCACGAAGATACCGGCTGAGCCACATCCGCTCCGGGAAGAAGAACTTCATGCGCGGCGATGTCGGGGCACGTCATGCCACCTGTTTTCAGCGCATCAAACGCGTCGGCCAACGGCAACAGGATGAGCCTGGCCTCATTTCCGGGTAGCGCCCGCCGATTTCTGAGCAGGTCAAGAAGCGCCGGCCCTTCGATCCATTCGAGGACAAGAAAAGTGCAGGCATTGGTCGTTTCGAGAGAGAGAATCCGTTGGAATGACGGGTGGCTCAGTTGCTGCAGGTCCTGCACCTCCCGCTCGAGACGCGTAAACGCCTCCGACTTGCCGACGAGACTGGAATGAAGAATAAGAACCGCCGCGGTCGACTTGTCCTCAAGCCGCTCAGCCCGAAACATGCGGCCATAATCTGAGGCCGTGATCTCCTCAATAAGCTGATATCGTCCGGCAAGCAGCGCTCCCGTGGCCACACTGCTTTCTTCTTCCTGCGGCTGAAACGGAAGCGGAGGCGGCTGAAGTGAATCCGTGTTTGCCAATGGTTCCCCATCCTCAATCTGCTCGATGCATTGCTCGATTTCCCGGCGCAAATCCACAGGCGTCTGCGGACGATCGTCTGGATTCTTAGCCATCATGCGTCGAAGAAGGCTAATGACCGAAGCCGACTGGCCCTGAAGGGTCTCAAAGGGCGGGTCGCGATGCAGGTGCTGGCTCATCACTTGAGCGGTCGACCCGCTGAACGGCGTTTCTCCCTGCAGCATGTACCAGAGTGTCACACCCAGCGAATAGATGTCCGAACGCACATCAGTCTCCCGTTCTTCAAGCTGCTCTGGGCTTGCAAAATGCGGTGTCCCGAGGAATCCGCCTGCCGTAAGAGTGGCCGTATCCTCGCCCTCGGCACGGGAGTTCTTCGCGAGGCCGAAATCAATCACCTTCACGGTGAAATCGCCGCCATCCTCACGGACGAACATCACGTTAGACGGCTTGATATCACGGTGCACCAAGCCTTGTTTCTGTGCCGCGCCAAGAGCGCGGGCAACCTGACCGACGATTTTCAGCGCCATCAGCACCGGAACCGCCCCCTCGCGCTTCATAAAAGCCTCGATGGTCTCCCCATCGACGAACTCCATCGCGTAAAAATAGTCGTCATCTTCCTGGCCAAGATGGAAAACTGTCGCCACGTTGGGATGCCTGAGCGCCGCTGCCGCCCGGGCCTCGCGCAGAAACCGTTGCCGGGCCGTCTCACTGTTTAGATACGCCGAATTGATGACCTTGAGCGCGACGTGGCAACGCAGATTCGTATCGAACGCCTTATAGGTGATACCCATGGCACCCCTGCCCAGTTCGTACAGGGAGCCGTCCTCCCTTCGCAAAACTTCAAAATGCTGGAACCGAACCGTCTCCGCCATGTCTGGCCTCATCTAAGCGACAGAGGCAAAAATGACAACTCTCGCGCCGACCACGGGAAGCAAATAGGGACGGCAATTAGATCCGGAGAAGCAGGCGAAGCAGTTCTCTTCCTTCCCGGCCGGGAAACGTCGGAAGGTTTCCGCGTTCGCTGACGAGCCGAAACCGAGCTGAGAACAAGGCATCCAACTCTTCAATACTGCATCCATATGGCGGTCCCTCCTCATCATTGTCCGGATCCAAAAAGAAAATCGCAAGCAGGTGTCCTCCTGGCTTTAGGAGCGACGTTACACGTCGGGCGTAGTCTCCCCGGCGCTCAGGCGGGACGGCGCAAAAACATGTGTGCTCGAAGATCCAATCAAATCCCCCTTGCACCCCATCGGGGTCAAACAAATCTCCAAGGACGTACGATTCTCTGCCAAGCCGTGGAAATCCTTCCGCCGCCGCAATGGCAAATGGCGCAACGTCCAGCCCAATCACCTCCGTCCCGGCCCTCGCGAGGACCCGCACGTCGTGTCCAAAGCCGCAGCCCGGTACCATGACACGCCCGGAAATTGCATGCGCGCTCAACCACTCGACAAGTGCCGGGTGCGGCGCCCCCTTTTCCCAAGGGCTGTCACCGTGGCGGTACCGCTCCTCCCATTTAACGTCGCATCCAGCGGCAACCAAGTGCGATTCCATATTGGAATTTTCGCTCATGTTCGCGAATCAGAAAGGGCAGATCCCTTGTGAGTTGCAACTCAAAATCCCCATCGAGAATCTCCTTCAGGGCCTC
>DATDAX010000045.1:0-4012 GCA_036525175.1 Terrimicrobiaceae bacterium
TTGATCGCCTTGATCTTCGGTCTGCCGGCTTCGATAATGCCCTTGACCTTTTGCTTCTGATCATCAGTGAGATTCAAGAGGCGATCCAACATGGCTTCTTCGTTGCCGTGGCCCCAGCGACGCTCCCACCCGTGGCCGTGACCACGAGATTTTTTGCCTGCGCCGTCGTATCCACAGGCCTGTTTCGGATCGCCCGAAGACGAGGGACCCTGGGTTACGGACTCCTTCGGAGCCGGAGTCGAACCTGGACTGGGATCGGCGGCGCTAAGCTGCGAGATGGCCAAAGCCGCTGCGCCAAGGATGCCGGCCATTGATAAGGGTATTTTGGATTTCATGCTTTGACGATGCAACCGTTCGCCAAACGAAAGGTTGCGCGGTTTTTGAAAGCACGGCTCGGATTTTACGATTGCCCCTGCCCGGTCCTACTCTTCTGGTTGCTTAGAGAAGGATCGTATAGAATCACGAAGGAGCCTTTCCCAACCCTCGGAGCTTTCGCCGCACGCTGGTTCGACGGTGCAAGCGGGAAAACCTTCGGCGTCATAAGCCTTCAAGATCCAGTTCGACGAACTGAGGGAGCAATGAAGCGATACCTCTGCGAGTCGATCGACCCGCAACTGTAAGCCGCTCTCGTCATCTCCCAGATAGACGCATGCACCCTCCTCCTTCAGCCGGTTGGGTCTAACCCGGGCAGCCTGCACCAATCCTTCGTTGCCGACGGAGATCCGCACAGAAACCTCCGTTTCGATCATTCCGCGAAAGAGCATGCGGAGATCGTCCCCAGACAAGAAGCGGGCGTCCCCTTTACAAAGCGCAGCCGGGCCTTCGACACGCCAGGGAGATCGCATGTCACGGAGGAAACTTGCGGATGGGTTTGACGCCTGATTGAGTTCGACCCACCAGCGGAAGGCTTCCAGATCAGACTCTGACGTAAGGCAGACTTTGTGAATCACATCGCCGCAGGCATCCTGAAATTCGGTCGCGTAGAGCCAGCTTCCTGCGTGTTCTTCGACAGTGACAAAGACGCGGGCCCATTGCGGGAAGAAGAACTTGAAGTCTCCGTCTCCCCCGCCGGCGCTCTGCCCGCACGGCGTAGTCAGCACCTCAGGATAGACGCCCACGCGGCCCAGAACCGCGCAGCCATTTCGACAAAAGGAAACGACGCGGCCGAACGTTTTCACGCCGCGAAAGAGAACTGCCCAACGGGGCAGGATGGGAATCAGCACGCGCCGGCCAACAATGTGAGCGTTTGCAAAAATTGTCGAGGACAGGAGCGGATTTTCGACAAAGACCGTCCCGGCAATCGACGCGCATTGGCCTTGCGGAATCCGAGAGTACACAAGGAACATCATTCAGAAAAGTCGTGGCGTTGTCTGACGGTCCATTGCAAAAGATTTGCGGCAGCTTGCGCGGGGCTGGGGCTTGACCTTTGAACCGCATGCACAGAACTTAGAGGCATGCTGATCTCCCAGGTCCTCAACGACAAAATCAACGAGCAAATTGGTTACGAGTTCGCGGCAAGCATCCAATACACGGCCATCGCATCTCACTTTGACGCCGAATCGCTCCCCTTTTTCGCAAGGCACTTTTACAAACAGGCTAGCGAAGAGCATGAACACGCGATGAAGTTCATCAAATTTCTCATCGATGCCGGAGCTCGCGTTGAAATTCCTGCCATCACAAAGCCTGTCGCGCGCTTTCCGTTCGCCGAGGATGCCGTGAAACTCTCGCTCGATCAGGAGATTAAAGTCACGGATCTTATCAATGGCCTGATGGATACCGCGCTCAAAGAGAACAACCACATCGCCTTCACGTTCCTTCAATGGTTCGTCACCGAGCAACTCGAGGAAGTCAGCTCGATGGACCAACTCCTCAAGATCGTTCAACGCGCCGGCGAAGGTCGCCTGCTCCTCGTCGAACAATATCTCGCAGGCTACAAGTCCGCGGGCGCCATTTCGGAGAAGGACGATGACTAGCTCCGGCCGAAGAGCTGACGACAAGGCAAAAGTCCCTCAACGATCAACCCTCAACCCTCAACCGAGATGAGCCACCAATCTTCCGCTACCACCGTTCGAGACGTCGAAGTCACTCGCATACCGAGCGGCGAACGAATCACCCTGCCAGTCGGCACGGAGGTGGTCATCACTCAAGCCCTCGGTGGGTCGTTTACCATCCTCGTTCCGAGCCAGGCCGGCCTCTATCGGATCGAGGGTCAGGATGCCGACTCGATCGGCCAGGAAGCTTCTCCCAGTCCGGAGAAACCTGCCGATGGGAACCTCGAGCAAGCCGCGTGGAACCAGCTCAAGACCTGCTACGATCCTGAAATTCCCGTCAATATCGTCGACCTCGGCCTGGTCTATTCGCTCGACGTCAAGTCCCACCAAGAAGGCGGCTCCGAAGTTAGCGTTCAAATGACCCTTACCGCTCCGGGCTGCGGGATGGGTCCCATCATCGCCAGCGAGGCGCGACAAAAAATATTGACCATCGACGGCGTGACGGAGGCGAACGTTGACCTCGTTTGGGATCCTCCGTGGACTCCCGACCGGATCAGCGAGGAAGGCAAGCAAAAGCTGGGAATGATTTAGGCGCGCGCGAAAGTTCTTTATGGCTCCGGGAGGCCCGGTAGTCTTAAATCCCACTTCGAACCCGTTCTCCCATGATCTTTCTCGGAATCGACTGCGGCACCCAAAGCACCAAGACCATTGCCCTCGACTGGGATACCGGTGAAATCCTGGCTTCCGCGCAAAAGGCCTATGGCTTCGTCCCAAATCTGCCACCCGGCGCCATGGAACAGAATCCCAAGGATTGGGTCGACGCCGCGGAGCAATCCATAGGCGAAGTCATCACCAAACTGGGCGCGCGCAAGGACGAGGTTCGAGGCGTTGGAGTCAGCGGCCAGCAGCATGGACTCGTCGTTCTTGACAAGGACGACCAGGTCGTCCGTCCGGCGAAACTTTGGAACGATACGACGACCGACGCTCAGTGCGACCAGATCACCGAGCACTTCGGCGGCCCGACCGGCGTCATAGCACTTGTAGGAAACACGATGCGAACGGGCTATACCGCACCCAAAATCCTATGGCTGCGCCAGAATGAGCCAGAGAATTGGAAGAAGACTCAGAGCGTTCTGCTTCCGCACGATTACCTGAATTTCTGGCTCACCGGAGTGAAAAGAATGGAGTTCGGTGATGCCTCGGGCACCGCATTGATGGACGTCGAAACCCGGCAGTGGTCGCCGAAGGTGGTCGACTACATCGCGGAGGATCTCCCGGGCAAGCTTCCCCCGCTCAAATCCTCGAAGGTTGCCCATGGGGTCTTGCGCGACGAACTCTGCAAGAAATGGGGTCTCTCCAAGGCTCCAGCGGTTAGCGCGGGGGGCGGCGACAACATGATGGCCGCGATCGGAACCGGCAACATACAGCCCGGCGTGGTGACCGCGAGCCTCGGAACGTCGGGAACCCTCTTCGCGTTTTCAACGGTGCCCATAATCGATGCGCAAGGCGAAGTAGCCGCCTTTTGCGACAGCACCGACAATTGGCTGCCTCTCATTTGCACCCTAAATCTCACGCTCGTTACCGAGCACATTCGGAAGTTTTTCGGCTGGGACTACGCCCGGCTCGAGGAGGAGATTCGCTCTGTGCCTGCCGGTTGTGACGGCTTGCTTCTGCTACCCTATCTTACGGGTGAGCGCACCCCCGATCTGCCCAATGGCACCGGCGTTTTCCACGGCCTCGGGCTTGCAAATTTTACCGCGGCTCACATGGCGCGGGCGGCGTTTGAAGGCGTCACTCTTGGCTTGGGCTACGGTCTCGCGCGTTTCCGTCAGCTCGGCATGAACCCTTCGGAAATACGCCTGACCGGAGGTGGCAGCAATAGCCGGCTCTGGCGCAAGATGTGCGCAGACGTCTTCGGGGTGCCAACCGTATGCCTGCAAAGCGGAGAAGGAGCCGGACTCGGCTCAGCCATTCAAGCGGGATGGGTCTGGAACAAGGAACATGGATCGGACGCAACCCTG
>DATDAX010000046.1:0-8117 GCA_036525175.1 Terrimicrobiaceae bacterium
ACGTGGCCTGAAAGCAAGCCTCGAAATTCTCGAATGAAAATCCTATCATTCACCTTCGCCCTCGCACTATGCATTGTAAGCTTTGGCTGCGAAATGCATCCCGTGCCCCAGCAGTCTGAGAGTGGCACGGGAGGACATCCGAAGCCGTCGGCCGAGTTGCAGGAGGCTCTTCAACCCGAGCCGGCCAACCCGAATCCCCCGTCGTTCTTCCCAACTCCTAAGCCGAAATAGGCGAGGCACGACCCGTTCGCACCAGCGAATGCTTCATCCTGTTCGCTCGAGCGATGGCACCTTTCCCGTTTTCCGGCCCGGAGCAATGCTTCCCCCGCCTAGTGCTTTGACCTAACGAGTTGATCGCCAATCCGGCCCAAAAATCCTGCCTCCTCGATCTCGAAACCATTTGTGATGAAAAAAATCTTCGTCATTCTTCTTGCCATCCTTGCCCTTCTCGCGGCCTACGCTGTCTGGTTCGTGAAGGACACCGGGCCCGTGGATGCCGCCCAACTTCTCCCGGCCGAAACAGTGGCTCTGGCAAGCATACCCGACCTGCCTCGAACAGCTGCGCGCTGGCCAAAGACAATCCTCGCGAAAATTGGCTCAGAGCCGGAAATGAAGGCGTTTCTACAAAGGCCTTTTGAGTACATCACAAGAGACCGCGGAGGAAGTGAGGCGGCTGGAATCCTCTGGAAACTCAAGCCCGGACGCATTTTCACGGCTGTCATTTCCATGAACTCGAACGACGCCGCAATCCTGGTCGGGTTCCAGTTCTGGGGAGGAAAAAGCGGGCATGACCTTGCAGTCGCACGCCTGCGCGATGAACTTTCCAAAGGCGGCCCTGCTCCCGAGCTTAAGAGCGAGAACTTCAATGGCGTTGAGATTGTCTCCAGCACGCACGGAGGTCACACCCTTTACAATGCAAGCCAGGGACAGTGGGGGTTTCTTTCCAACAATTTGCCCGCCATCAAGGATGCGATCGATCGCGCAGCGGGCCGGACGAAGGATGGAAGCCTTGCCGAGAGTCCGCGCTACAAAGAGGTTCTCGACAAGCTGCTGAAGGATGCGGACCTGCTCTTTTTCTGCCAGCCTCAGAGCGCGCTTGAGACCCTGCTGGAAGTCGGATCTTCACTCGGGGCCCACCCGATCCCTCAGCAGGTCGAACAACTTAGAAAGGTCGAAGCTATCGGCGCCACTACGATGCTGGACGAAGCGAACTTGCGCGACCGCATATTCGTCCTGCGCAGAAATCCGCCGGACATTGGCACCCTCAATCATCATGGCATGAAGCTGACCTCGCAGGAAACAGTCGCCTACTTCGACTTTGCGAGCGATTTCCGCCAGATTACCACGGCCGCCTCAAATGCCATCACCGCGGGTTTGCTGAACGCTCCCAGCGTGCGAAACTCAAGGATCCCGCAGTTGTTCCCCGAGGCCTTCGGGCCGGACTGCGCGATCTCCGTTTCATGGGCACCACAGCAGATGAGGCCGGCGGGACTCATAGCCATTCAGATAAAGGATCAGGCAAAAGCGGATGAGGTCGTCCGAGAAGTGCTGGCGCTCTTCCCAGAGGCCAGCGTGACAGAATCGGACGGGGTCCGCTATATTAGCTTCCCTTCCTTGCAGAGCGCGTTTGCGAATCCCACCCTTGCCATGGTTGATGGATTCCTGATCCTTGGCGTCAATTCAGAAGAGTTGAGCCACGCCATGCAATCGTCCAAGGCAGGCAGTTCTCTCGAAAAATCACCCGGTTTTGCGTCCGCGCTGACATCGTACCGGACAGCCAACGAAGTCTTCGGATACGTGGACAGCAGGACGGTTTTCGAGCGCAGCTATCCTTTGCTGCGGCAGGTGATCGTTTTTGGGGCGGCTGTTATGCCAGGTGCAAGCGATATCATCGACGGATCGAAACTGCCTGAAACCGAAACCATCGCCAAACACCTTCAGCCTATCGTGTACAGCCAAACCCGTATTCCAGAGGGATATCTTGTCGAATCAAGCGGCCCGATCACGATGAATCACGCCTTGATGCTCGCAGCCGCAGCTGGAGCGTCATTCCTCAAGCCTCCGGGCGCAGGACCGTAAGCAGCGCTTCGGCTTCGCCGCGAGAACAAGTTTTGCATTGCAAGTTGACCTCCATTCATGCGTTTTTAGGAAAACTACCGCTATGAAATCTTCGTACTGGATTGTGTCCGCCACCGCACTCTTGATTGTGCTTGCAGCCTGCCAAAGCGGGGGCGAAAGCCGCTCGTACCAACCGACAGGGCAAAACCGGTTCGGCTATCAGGGGACCCAATCCGCGCAGACACAGTTCGCCAACGCGACACCGACCCCGGAGCCGACCCCCTCGCCAGAATTGGCTCCGCAGGACACGGCACCCAGCCCGACCCCGGAAACAACCGTCTCCACAACTCCCACGCGGGACATTCCCTACGGAACTCCAGTGCCCGGAAAGGCCGGATTCGTGACCAGTCCGCATGCTCCCTATGCCGGATACGTTGACGTGCGTGGATTTCCTCCTGGCACTGAGGTCAAGTGCCCATACACGAATAAAATTTTCCTTGTCCCCTGAGCACGGTCGCCATCTTTGGCCCGGGGCTAATTGGCGGTTCGCTGGCGCTGGCCCTGCGATCATTGCGACCGGATTGGAATCTGCGTTTGTGGGCCCGTTCGCAACAGTCCGCGGAAAGGGCGCGAAAGTTCTTCTCCTTCGTCTCGTGTGACGCTGCCGAGACGGCGAGCGGGAGCGACATCTGCGTGCTGTGCACGCCCATAGGAGCGATGTCCGGATTGGCGCGGCAATTTGCGCCGGCACTTGCCAGAACGGCTACGATCACGGATGTGGGAAGCGTCAAGGCCGGGGTCGTGAGCCGGCTTGAAGCGATCCTGGGAGGACGGTTCGTCGGCTCTCATCCGATGGCCGGTTCGGAGCAAAGCGGTATCGAAGCCGCGAGGGCGAATCTCTTCGAAGGAGCGGTTTGTATCCTCACGCCGACGGCAAACTCATTGCCGGAAGCGACACAAAGAGTTCGAGACCTTTGGAAAGGCGTGGGATGTCGGATGGTGGAGATGTCGCCCGGAGAACACGATGAATGCATCGCGCGCGTAAGCCACCTGCCGCACGCAGTGGCCGCGACCCTCGTCAACGCCATCAATATGCGCCTGCCGAACGTTGCGTCGCTCGCCGGCGGTGGATACCGCGACACTACGAGAATTGCCGCAGGCCCAGCCGCGATGTGGCGGGAAATTCTTCTTGAAAACCGCGCGGGCGTGCTGGCGGGACTGGAGGATTTTTCCGCCATGCTTGACACGATGAGGGAAATGCTTCTCAACGGTGACGCAGCGCAGCTGGAGTTGTTTCTTGAGCGCGCAAGAGCTATTCGCGAGGATCTGCCATGAGCTCGGATGTTTTTCGTGTCAAGCGGGCACCAAGGCTTGAAACTGAGATCATCGTGCCTGGAGACAAGAGCATATCGCACCGGGCCATCATGCTCGCCGCGCTCTCCAACGGCGTATGCAAGATCACGAATTTTCTCGAAGGAGAGGATTGTCTCAGCACCGCAAAGGCGTTTCAGCAACTCGGCGTAACCATCGAACGTCCGGAACCTGGCTTCGTTGTCGTTCACGGCTCTCACGGACAGCTCATAGCCCCTGAGCAAGACATCGATTGCGGAAATTCCGGAACGACGATGCGCCTCCTTTCCGGCATCCTGGCTGCGCAGCCATTCACATCCCGCTTGATCGGCGACGCCTCTCTGTCCAAGCGGCCGATGCGCAGGATCATCGAGCCGCTAAACCAAATGGGCGCGTCGATCACCGCGCTGGGAGCCAACGATTCGTCCCCTCTTGTGATACGCGGAGCACCGCTCCACGGGATCACTTACAATATGACGATCGCCAGCGCGCAGGTCAAAAGCGCCATTCTGCTCGCCGGCCTTCATGCCTCGGGCGTCACTACGGTTATCGAGCCCGCGCCCAGCCGCGACCACACCGAGCGAATGCTTGAATACTTCCTGGTCAATCTGCGGCGAGAGGAGACCCGTCCGGACCGCAACCGAAAGTCGCACGAATGCCGTGTATCGATGCTCGGCCAACAGCAGATCGAGTCACGTGATTTCGCTGTGCCAGGCGACATCTCAAGCGCTGCGTTCTGGTTGGTGGCGGCCGCTTGCCAGCCCGGCTCTCGCCTGCTCGTTAAGAACGTCGGACTGAATCCGACTCGAACAGGGATTCTTGACGTGTTGGTACGCATGGGAGCTCGCGTTCGCGAGGTCGTCGAGAGCATCGAGGAGGGCGAGCCGTGCGGTGTGATCGACATCAAGGGAGGTCGCCTCACGGGAACCGTCATTGAAGGGAATGAGGTTCCAAACGTCATCGACGAAATCCCTGTACTCGCGGTCGCCGGCGCCCTTGCCGACGGCCGTACAATCATCCGAGACGCAAAGGAACTTCGCGTCAAGGAGACTGACCGTATCGCCGCAATCGCGTCAAACCTCAGGGCGATGGGCGTAGAGGTCCACGAGGCCGAGGATGGTATGACAATCTACGGTGGGTCCAGGCTCAATGGGGCCACCTTGCAGAGCTACGGCGATCACCGGATTGCCATGGCCTTTGCGATAGCCGGCCTTTTTGCGTCGGGCGCAACGATCATCGAAGATGCCGAATGCGTGCGCACGTCCTATCCGCAATTTGAATCGATCCTGACTCACCTTCAACGGGGTGACAGTACGTTCAGGCATCCCACGCCGGTTATTTCTTCGCTCGTCGGCAAGCGACGATCATTCCGATCCTTCAAAAAATGAAGACGGTGGTCGCCATCGATGGCCCCGCCGCCTCCGGAAAGAGCAGCGTAGCAAAGAAGGTTTCGTCACGGCTCGGTTTCTCCTATATCGACTCGGGCGCGTTCTATCGTGCGATTACGTGGTGGATTCTGCGCCGCAAAGCGGACCCGGGATCCGCCGACCAGGTCGCCGCCGTGCTCGCGGAGAGCCAGATCAAATCTGGGTTCGAACACGGCGAGGCATATCTTCGCGTCGAGGGGATCGATGCAAAGCCGCACCTGCGTGCTGAAGGCGTTAATCGCGCTGTCTCACCAGTCTCAGTTGTTCCCGCGGTTCGCGAGTGTCTCACCAATCATCTGCGCGGACTCGCAGAGGAACGAGACGTTGTCGTCGTCGGGCGGGATATTGGATCGGTCGTTTTTCCAGACACTCCTTTCAAGTTCTACATTGATGCGTCGCAAAGGGTCCGCCAGCAGCGGCGCCATGCCGAGGGACAGGACGATGAGATCGCACTGCGCGATCGCATCGATTCCTCGAGAGCCAACGCTCCTCTCACGATCCCTCGTGGCGCGTCGGTCATTGACAGCACGCATCTGAGCGTGCAGGGCGTCGTGGATGAGATGATCCGGCAGCTTACCGCCAAAGGTCTGGCGATTCCCGTGCGATGAGCATCGTCTACAACATCTTCTACAATCTGGCAAAATTCGTTGCACGGTGCTTTTTCTCGATGCGCATCGTTCATCCTGAGCGCATGATCGAGCAGGGTCCGCTTATTCTCGCCGTAAATCACTCGAGCTACTTCGATCCGCCTCTTGCCGGTATTTGCTCGCGTCGCGCCGTATACTATCTTGCTCGGAAGAACTTGCTGGAGTGGCCTTTCTTCGGTCCCCTGTTTCCGGAGATGAACGTCATTCCGGTCGAGCGCGAGGGCAATGACATGTCTGCCTTGCGCGAAGTCATCAAGAAGATCCGGGAAGGGAACGGCGTGGTTCTGTTTCCGGAAGGAACCCGGTCGAAGGATGGAAATCTTCAACCGGCCCGTGCGGGCATCGGACTCGTCATCTCAAAGACGCTTGCTCCCGTTGTCCCCATGCGCATCTTCGGCGCCTACCACGCGTTTCCAAAGGGTTCGCGCGCTTTGCGCCTCACGAAAATTACGGTCGTGATCGGTGAGCCTCTCTTCTTCACCCGCGAGGAGGTCATGCCCGCGAACCGTGAGACCTACCAACGCCTCGGCGATCGCGTGATGGAGGCCATCGCCGCGATCAAGATCGACGGATAGGAGGTTCGCTGCGATGGAAGCGCCGTTGGGCCGTTCACCCGGTCGTGTCAGGAGATGCTCCGAGTCAATGCAGGCCCTTAGCGCGCAATCGCGATGACTCTCTTGGAAGAGATTGAAAGGCACCCGCTCTGTGGCGATGGCGCCATGGGAACGCTGCTCATCGAGCGGGGCGTCGCGTCCCACGCGTGCTTTGAGGAACTTTGCCTCTCCCGTCCGGAGTTGATCAGCCAGATTCACGCAGAGTATCGCGCCGCGGGAGCCCGCGTTATTGAAACAAATACCTTCGGCGCAAATGCCGTACGTTTGGGTCGCTATGGACTTTCGAATCGCGTCAACGAAATCAACTGGCAGGCAGCGCAGCTCGCGCGGCAAGCGGCGAAGGGGGCGTTTGTAGCGGGCAGCGTAGGCCCGCTGGGCGTGTCTCTTGTCGACGCAACCAGGCAAGACATCGATCGAGAAGATTGTTTCCGAACACAAATGGGCGCTTTGCTTGAAGGGGGCGTCGATTTGATCTTCTTCGAAACTTTCCAGGATCTCGATGAACTGCTCCTTGCTCTTCATGTAAAGCAATCCCTTCATCACTGTCCGGCTATCTGTTCGCTTGCTGCGAATGAAGACGGCTCACTCCCGGATGGCACATCGGTGCGCGATGCTTTTGCAAAGCTGGCGCAGCATGACGCCGAGATCGTTGGCGTCAATTGCGTGAATCGACCGGAGGGCGCCCTTCGGCTCGTCGAGAAGTTTGCGCCGTCCGAGACTCCCCTCGCCGTCTATCCCAATGCGGGCATTCCACGCTATCTTCATGGCCGCTATATCTATGACCTCTCTCCCGAATTCTTTGCCCAAATGGGTGCATCGATGGTCGCACGGGGCGCACGCATCATCGGCGGATGCTGTGGCACGACACCCGCGCATATCGCAGTTCTGAGCAAAGTATTGGCCAGCGCGTGAATGATGGAGCGGCGATGTCATCGTCGCGGCCGGCCACCTTTGACCGCGGGACGCGATCGCCAACCCTTCCTTACCCTTCTACCGGAACCTGTGACAGACCAAGGCCCGGACGATCCGAGAGCATCAACCGGTCTCCGTCAACTCGAAACCCGATCATCGGTGCGGCGGGAATGTCGTCCGGAGGATCGATATCCAGCCAGTCAGCCAGCGGTGCCAACTGTGCGGCGGCGGAGCGACCGATTCCGGTCTCGACCATCACGCCGACCATCACGCGCATCCCAATAGCGCGCGCCAGCGAGATCCACCTCAGCGCGGCGTCGAGGCCGCCCGCTTTGAGGACCTTCACATTTACGGCTTCCGCGAGTCCCCGCAAAGCGACAAGATCACCTTCGTTCCGCGCGGATTCATCCGCGACGAGTGGAGGAATTTTTGCTTCGCCAAGTCGTGACCGAAGTTCTTCCCATCGCCAGACGTCCCTATAGACTGGCTGCTCGACAAACACGACACGACGATCCGCGAGTCGCGGAAGAACTTGCGCTGCCTCCTCTGGCGTCCATCCTTCATTGGCATCCAAACCGAGCCGAATGGGTCGTTCAGCGGCAAGCTGAATGCACTTCACATCCCAGCCAAGGTCTCCGCTGCCGCTCTTTAGTTTGATCGACTTCGAACCGAGTGAAATGGCCTCATCAAGCATGTCGAGAAGCTCTTTCTCCGTTGACGGGATAGAAAGCGTGCGCCAACACGAAGGAATTCTGGCTGGATTCAACCCCCACAATTGCCAAATCGGCTTTCCTGCTCTCTGCGCAGTGAGGTCCTGGAGGGCGATTTCGAGGGCTACGCGACCGGCCGCCGTTTCAGGCGATCCGCCCGCTGCGCAGGCGTCCGCCCACGCAGCACTGTCGCCCTCACGTGCGATGCGGTTCAGCCAGGCCAGGCACGCTGCGGCCGTTGAAGGATAGTAGGGCGGTAGGGCGCCTTCTCCGTGCGCGTCAATCCCGCCTTTCTCATCGTGCAGATGCACGAGAATCGTCTCGCGCGTCACACTCGAGCCGTGCGCAATCCGAAAGGGACGCCGCAGCCGGATGATGAACTTTTCCGCTTCAAGTCTC
>DATDAX010000047.1:0-19215 GCA_036525175.1 Terrimicrobiaceae bacterium
CGAACTGGCGGGTACCGGAGTGGCGGTCAACTGCTTATGTCCTGGATTCAACGTGACGGGACTCGGACGTGAACTCTGGTTTGCAGCGCCGCTCGAACGGCTGCTGACCAGGTTGAAGATCGGCAATCCTGAGCGTGGCGCAGGGATCATCGTCCGTCTGGCCAGCGATCCCTCCTACACCGACGTGACTGGCGGATACTTTTCGGTCAATCACATGCGACCGCTCGTCCCCGTGGCGCCGGGTGCCGACCCGCAAGCGCAGCAAGCGCTGTGGCAGGCGACTGCGGAACGAGTTGCCGTCTTCAGTCGCCACGAGGCCGTCGGGAGGCGCTCTGGTGAATGACAGACGAATTCCCTGGGCTCTTCACGATGGGCCTCCTGATCGGGTGCCCGAAAAACGAAAAGCTGATCGTCGCTTCGGGACATTAGGCGTGCGCCATCACGGCGGATTCAGGCTTTCAATTTTGCGGCGACCAGCCGGAGCCAGGTCTCCACGAGCAGGGAAAACTTTCTCCACTGGACGCCGCCCGCAGAGGCTGCCAAGCGAAATCCCGAATCACGCCGAGGACTTCTCCCGTCTCAGTCGCACCCAGCCTGTTTTTACGGATAAACGCGTTCCATTGCACAGCTTTCATCGCGGCAAACTCCTCCCGCAGACCCATTGGCATTTCCTTAGGCAATGGAGTTTTTCGGCGGTTGAACGTGGCCCGAATAGCCCCAACGAGCGTTGGTCCATCGAACTCGAACGTTCGGCTCAGAAACCACAGGTCATAGAAATCTTTCATCCGGCTGTTCGCCTCACCGAGCAGGACCATGGCTTCCAGCTTTTCTGCGACGACGGTGTATGTCGGATAACTTCGGAGCTGAGGCGCGGGGAAATCGAGCAGCGCTGGGAATTCCACGGCCTGGGGTCCTGGCGTCACGGCGTCTCCGAATCCGACATCTGATTGGATACGGACATTCCCCAGGCGTGCCTCGATGGTCACGCGGATACCGCCGTAAACCGCCTCCTCGCGGATGGGCTTGGCAGTCACAGAATCCACGAGAAACTCCAACTCGTCAGGCTCGACTGGAACCGTGCAGATTTCGCGGAAGATTGCTGCCACCTCACCGGCCTCTTCGGAACCCATCCCAAGCAAATCCAGATCGCGGGTGGGGCGGTGACTGATCTCGGTCCAGATACGAAAGAGCATCGCTCCCTTGAGGAGGAATCGATCCGCGTAACGCGACTGGCTGAGACGGTAGAGCAACCGCTCAATGCCATATCGCGTCAGAACCAGATCGAACGGCTCTCCGCGGTTCTGGCCTCGCGATCAGCAGCCGTCGCCGCACGGAGGCGGTGAGATTCTTCTTCACGGGTTTACTCATGTCAGGCTTTCCAGATAGGGGCGCATCACGTTCCCCACCCGGCAGATGCGGGCATAGCGCGTCAGGTCATCCATCGTGCAGCCTTTCTCCCTCCATGTTTCGCGCAGGGCTTCCAGCGCGACGTCCAGTCCGATTTTGTTACGGAATTTGAAACAATCGGCCACGGTCTTGGCAGGACAGTAAATTTTCACCGCTACTCCCTCGATCAGGTGTTCTTCTTGTCCGGCATGGAGGGCTTCTCCACTGGAACGCACGATCCGCAGCGGGATGTGATCCACCCGCGGCTCCCGCGCCTTACCGTCGAGAGCCAGCCAGACTTCGTGCGGTTGCTGCGTCGTCAGCCCGTGGAATCGGAGGGCCGAAAGCAGGCAGACAATTCCATTGGGGATGCGCTTGCCTGCCTCGGCCAGCGTATGGTTCTCGCCGACCTCTCCCTCCGTCAGCGTGTAAAGCCCCCGTCCGACACGGACGATAACTCCCTTTTTCACAAGCTGGCCAAGGGTCGCCCGCCAGATGCCATGAGATTCCAGGTCGCGACTACGCAGAACACTCGACTTCTTGAAAGCTTTCTGGATCGCATTTGGGATTGCTGTCGTCATTTCAAAGTGTCGGACATTATCCATATTTTCCGACATATCGCAACCCTGCGCCCATGGCGCGCAAGGCAAGTAATCCGCGCTTCATCGTTGGCAGCCTGGAAGGCGACGCTCGCGGCGCGGAAAGCAATGCCCGGGTCGCGCTCGTCGAGAGCCTCGGCATTCCCCCGGAGGCCTTTTCCAGAAGCTGGTGCGCCTCGTTCGGATCGATGACATTCAGAATCAACACGACCCCGCTCTCGTCCGTCTTAAAATACCACTGATCGATTTTGCCAGCGAGATAGAGACGTGCGGTGTCGCGCATTTCGAAAGGCAGGATCGGGCCCCTTGCGATCGGAGTCCCCTTAGCCGTCCAGCGACCAATCGCGAGAAGTTTGGTAGCCGGAACTCCGGGCGCGGCTGGGTGCCCGGTACCACTGCCAGCGTTAATCGTCGTGTCTGGCATCACGCGAGCATTATCTCAGCGACCTGCTCCGGGATATCGATTTGCAGCCAATGGCCAGCGGAGAGCAAATGAAGCGAAGGATGTTTCAGATGAGACCGGAAATCCTCAGCTACACCGCTGTTGAGATACGGGTCTTTGTCTCCCCAGATTAGCTTGACCGGGATATCGAGCGCCTCCATCTCATGAACGCGCCTGGTGTTTCTGGCGACTTCCTCGAAGAGTTGGGACGTCATTTGGGCGAACGCCGGGGCAGAACTGGGTTGTTGCCTGAAGTTATTGTCGATGATAGGGCCGAGAAAGGAGTGATAGTACGCCTTTTGGCTATCGGTCAGGTTTTCCTGAAATTTTGCTCGCTGAAAGTTGAGTATCCAGGCGAATTGCTCAGGGCTTCGTAGAATAGCTTGTGTAAGCGCTTTGAGACTGGTAGTCGCGAATAGCTCGATAAATTCCGGGTATCGGACTGTGGGTGCGTAACCGTATACTGCGTTGAGAATGCACAAGGAATCAACGCGTTCCGGGTGTTCGATCGCAAAATTGACAGCAGCAGGTCCAGAGGAGTCGTGCGCGACAGGAATGACCTTATCCAGACCCAGTGTTTCGACTACCGCCTGCAGATCGCCTAGTTGCTGTGCAAAACTGTAGGAAGCGCCGGCAGGCTTTTCAGAATTGCCAAAACCCAGGAAATCGAACGCGACGACCCGCCGTCCGCCTGCTACCAAATGGGGAATCAGATCATCGTAGATGTGCAAATTGTCGGGAAAGCCATGCATGAGCACGAACGCGGGACCGTCGCCCGCATAGTCGCGCGCGTAGACGCTTCCCTGTTCCCGCGGAATGTGATGCTCGGAAAACTTCGTGGAATGATGTGTCATATTTTATTCTATTCTATTTGTTGGAGTTCATCAGGTCTGCGCTGAGCCGACTGCTGAGTGACATGGTGACTTTTTTTGCTTCTTTCCCGCCGGAGGTAAGTTTTCGGATCACCACGTAGAACACAGGCGTAAAAATCAGCCCGAAAAACGTGACGCCAAGCATGCCGAAGAATACCGCCGTTCCAAGCGCCTGACGCATTTCTGCACCAGCTCCCTTCGCGATGACAAGCGGCACGACTCCCAAAATAAAGGCGAAGCTTGTCATGAGGATCGGACGAAGTCGAAGCCGTGCAGATTCAATGGCTGCTTCGGTGATGCTTTTACCGGTGTCTTCAAGTTGTTTGGCAAATTCGACGATGAGAATTGCGTTTTTGCTGGCGAGACCGACGAGGACGATGAGACCGATCTGCGTGAAAATGTTGTTGTCCATCCCGCGCAACCAGACTCCAAAAATGGCGCTCAGGAGACACAGCGGAACAATGAGAATGATCGCGAGCGGGAGACTCCAGCTTTCGTATTGAGCCGACAGTGTCAGGAAGACTAAAAGCACGCAAAGTGGGAAGATGAAGATGATCGTGTTGCCGGCCAGCTTTTCCTGAAACGTGAGGTCGGTCCACTCATAGCCCATTCCGGCCGGCAGTTCTTTCGCCGCCAACTCTTGCGCGAGAGCATTGGCCTGGCCCGAACTGACGCCGGGCTTTGCAACGCCGTTGATATCGGCAGCCGGATACATGTTGTAGCGGATGACCTTGTCCGGCCCGGTCGTCTCCGTGACATCGACCAATGTAGCGAGCGGAACCATGGCGCCGGCGGCGTTTCGCGTCTTGAGTTTGCTGATGTCCTCAATGTGGCTGCGGAAGTTTTTGTCAGCCTGCGCGGTGACCTGGTAGGTTCTCCCGAAACGATTGAAGTCATTAACGTAGAGTGATCCGAGATAGGTCTGCAGCGCATCGTTCAGATCCGCCAGTTGCACGTTTATGCTCTTGGCTTTGACTCGATCCACTTCGACATGAATTTGCGGAACACGCGTGGTGAAGGTCGTGAATACAGCTGCCAGACCGGGAGTCTGGCTGCCATGCACCATCATGTTAAAGGCGGTGTTCCCGAGAACATTGAGACCGGCATCGGTGCGATCCTGGATCATCATCTTGAACCCGGCGACGGTCCCGAGTCCTCGCACGGGCGGAGGAGGGAGAACCAGGATTCGTGCATCACGCAGATCCCTAAATCGCTTATTCAGCTCCCCGATCAAAGCCCCGGCGGATTTTCGGGGATCCTTTCGGTCTTCGAATTTATCGAGACCGACAAAGATCGTGCCCGCATTGGGAAGATTAGCGTTCACCACAGGGTTGTAGCCGGGAAATTCGACGCAATTGCGAACACCAGGAATTGTGCGAGCAATTTCGCTCATTCGCTTCATCACGCTTTGCGTCCGCTCGAGGCTGGCGCCATCGGGCAATTGAGCGAAGGCAATAAGGTAACCAGAGTCTTGCGTGGGTATGAATCCGGTCGGCACCGCGCGAAAGCCGAACCAAGTCATGGCCAGCAATCCCGCATACAAGACAAGGGCTATCCCGGTGCGTCGCACCGTGCTTCCAACTACTCGCGTGTAACCGCTTGTCGTGCGATCAAAGCCTTTGTTGAACAACCGGAAAAACCAGCCCAGACCACTGTCAACGATACGCGCAAACCAATCCTTCTTTTCCTCGTGGTTCTTGAGAAGAAGTGCGCAAAGCGCGGGCGAAAGCGTCAGAGAGTTGAAGGCGCTGATGACGGTCGAAACGGCAATGGTTAGTGCGAATTGGCGGTAAAATTGTCCGGTAATTCCGCTGACAAAAGCGGTCGGCACGAACACAGCACACAGCACGAGTGCGACCGCAATCACGGGGCCACTGACTTCGGTCATGGCTTTCCTTGTCGCCGCGACGGGAGTGAGACCCAGCGCGATATTTCGTTCGACGTTTTCGACCACGACGATGGCGTCATCGACGACGATGCCGATCGCCAGCACCAAGCCAAAGAGTGAAAGGTTGTTGAGCGAAAATCCGAAAATCAGCATCACCGCGAACGTGCCGATCAACGAAACCGGAACAGCAAGCAACGGGATGATCGCCGCACGCCAATTCTGCAGAAAGACGATCACGACGACCACAACCAGCAGCAACGCCTCGAAGAGCGTGTGCACCACGGCATCGATCGATTCCCGCGCGAACATCGTGGTGTCGTAGGCCACGCGGTAGTCCACGCCTTGTGGGAAGCTCTTTTTGAGTTCCTCCATTCTCGCGCGAACGCGATCCGAGGTCTCGATGGCGTTCGAGCCAGGAAGTTGGAAGATGACGAGCGCCGCGGCGGGCTTGCCGTCGAGCTTGGAAGCGACCGAATAATCTCGGGCGGCCAGTTCGACTCGCGCTACATCGCGCACGCGGGTTACCTGTCCTTTAGTCCCCTGTTTCACAACAATCTCGCCGAACTCCTCCTCGGACAAAAGGCGCCCTTGAGTGTCGATCGAAAGCTGAAATTCGCTCCCGGCCTCAGCCGGTTGTTGGCCGATCGTTCCGGCGGCAACTTGAAGACTTTGCTCGCGGATGGCGCGGACAACATCGCCGGCGATAAGGTTGAGCGAAGCGAGTTTCTCCGGATCCAGCCAGATGCGCATCGAGTAATCGCGCGCGCCGAAAACGGTGACGTCGCCGACGCCTGGAAGTCGCGCCAACTGATCCTTAACTTGCAGAAACGCGTAGTTGCCGAGGTAAAGCTCGTCACGGGAATCATCGGGCGATCGAAGATGAACCACCATTGTGAGATCGGGCGATTTCTTGGTGGTCGTGACGCCAAGCCTGCGCACTTCTTCCGGAAGCTTGGGCAAGGCGATCGCCACTCGATTTTGCACAAGCACCTGCGCCGTGTTGAGATCGGTCCCGAGTTCGAAGGTAAGCGTCAACGACATCACACCGTCGCTGGTCGAAGTGCTCGACATGTAAAGCATCCGTTCGACCCCGTTGACTTCCTGTTCGATGGGTGTCGCGACCGTCTCCGCGATGACTTTCGGATTCGCGCCCGGATAGATCGCTCGCACTACGACTGTGGGCGGCGTGATCTCGGGATACTGCGCGATCGGAAGCCGAAGCATCGCAATGCCGCCGACCAGCACGATGACGATGGAAATAACGGCCGCGAAAATCGGCCTGCTGATGAAGAACTGCGAAAAATTCACGGTGCTTTCTCCTCTGGTTGCTGATCCACAACAATGCCGGGCCGCACGCGGATTTGGCCTTCTATGATGACATTTTCATTTGGCTTCAGACCAGAAGTAACGATGCGTAGCCCGTCGCTCATTCCTCCCACCGTGATCGGGCGGAACTCCACCTTCTTCCCGGCGTTAACGACGAAGACATATTTTTGTGACTGGTCGGCGGCAATCGCGTGATCGGGAACGAGGATCGCCTGGTGGCGAGCACTTCCGGGAACACGGAGGCGGGCGAAGAACCCGGGGCTGAGACTATGATCCTTGTTAGGAAATACCCCGCGGGCGCTCATGGTTCCCGTCGTTGGATCGACGCGGTTATCCAGAAAATCGACGAGTCCTTTTCGCGGAAAATTCACCTCGTCGGTTAATTCCATCTCCACTGGAATTTGCTTATTCCGGGCGCTGTCGCGAAGTCCTTCCTGACTCAGGCGGATGTATTTCAAAATTGCCCGTTCATCCACGTCTCCATAGAGATAAAGTGGATCAAGCGAGACGACCGTTGTAAGCAAGCTGGCTCCGGCGCCTCCCGAGCCATTGCTAACAAGGTTTCCCTCGGTGATAAATGCTCGTCCGACTCTGCCATCAATCGGTGAACGGATTTCAGTGAACTCCAGGTTAAGCTTCGCGAGTTCCGCAACCGCCTTCGCTGATCGCGCCGCTGCCAAAGAGGCACTGTAGGACTTGGCCTTCGAATCGTAGTCGGCTTCGGCGATCACCTTGTTCGCCATCAGCTTTATCGCGCGATCCGCGTCATTTTTCGCCAGAGCGGCCTGATTGACCAGGCGTTCATAATCGGCTTCTGCCCGATCATATTCCGCCTGATAGGGACGGCGATCGATCGTGATCAGAAGGTCGCCTTTTTTGACTTCTTTGCCTTCCTTGAAATAGACTTTGTCGAGATATCCGCTCACGCGAGCTCGAACCTCAACCGTCTCCGGGGATTCGAGCCGACCGATATATTCGTCCCACTCCACAATCTCTTTCACAGTCGGCGGAGCGACCGAAACTGTCGGTGGAGGTGATGCCACTGGCGGGAGTGGCTTTTTGCAGCCTGATACAAGCATAACACTCAAAGCTGCTAATATGCCGAAGCGCAAAGCGCCTCGGCCCTTGGATGATGCGATGTCCATAGACCCTCTCGTTGTGCGGCTACGAGAGAACGCCTGTCCGGAGTGGCTTCTCGCGAAAGCGATTCGCAGCGAGCGTTCCGAGAAAGATGAAAATGATCAACAGGCTCAGTTGCGCGATTTTGAACGGCCCTTCCGTCTGAGTCGGAGCCAGCAATTTGAGCGCAGGTATTTTCGTAAACGACTGCACCACACCCACGAAGACGTTCAGATACAGCGCCATTGTCGCTGTAATCACATACGTCCTGCGCCAGCCGCCTTTGAGATGGCGCCCATGGAGCGCATAGAGCGCGATCGCCAGCACCGTTAGTGACACGATGCCCACGCCTTGGGACGGCATGAAATGTTTCACCGGAAACAAGAAACCCGTGATGCTAGTCAGCACTGTGGTGCTGAGAAAGGCCGTATTCCAATCGCGAAGGAGTTTCGCGTTAACCAAGCCGTAGAGGACAACGAAGCCAGCGATAATTCCGACAAGACTGATAAGAACGTGAACAAGCGTAAATGCGGTCAGGATCATAAAATGTAACGGTTAGCTCAAGGAGTTTGGCTGCCGTATTTTTCCGGTGACTCCGGCAGCACCCGTAATAAGGACTTTTTTCAAGATATATTGGGCTTGGGGGTGCGCCTATTTTTAAAGGTTAGCGTAATCCACCGCCGATGATCAGGGATTCTCCAGTAATCCAAGAGGAATCGTCCGAGGCGAGAAAGACAACCGCCATGGCAATGTCCTGCGGTTGACCGATGCGGCCAAGCGGCGTCATCGCTTCGACCTGCTTGCGGAAATCTCCGCCGATCATCCCGGCGTCCAGCGTTCCCTCGGTTTCGACCAGGCTTGGATTGATGGAATTCACCCGGATCTTGCGCGGCCCTAGTTCTTTGGAATGCACCTTGGTCATGGAATCGATCGCGCCTTTCGTGCCCGAATATACCGACGAGCCGGGAGGAGCGAACGTGCTCACGACGGAACTCATGTGAATGATGCTGCCACCTTCGGGGCCGAAGTATTTCAGCGCCTCTTGCGTCGCCAGCAACAGGCCGAGGACATTGATGTCATACTGCTTGTGGAAATGTTCTTCCGTGATTTTTCCGAGCGGCAAATGCTCATAGATTCCAGCGTTGTTCACGAGAATATCGACCTGCCCAAAAGCACTCTTCGTCTCTGCGAAGAGCCGCTCAATATCTGCCCTCTTCGCCACATTCCCCTGCACGGCGATGGCTCTGCCGCCTTCCGCGGTAATGGCGGCTACCACCTTATCCGCCTCTTTCTTGCTGGAGGAATAATTGACGACGACTGAAGCGCCTTCTGCGGCGAGATGTTTGGCGATAGATGCTCCGATTCCCTTCGAAGCGCCGGTAACGACCGCCACCTTATTAACGAGTTTTTGTGACATAGTTTTTGGTGAATTAGATTGAATACAGATATGTTCCGCAGTGAGGCGCGAAGCGCGTTCTCCTTTACTGCGCCCGGCCGCGCTCCTCGTGGCATACCGCCTCGATATTATGTCCATCCGGGTCCAGGACGAAGCCGCCGTAGTATCCGGCATGATATTCGGGACAAAGCGCAGGAGCGCCATTGTCCCGGCCACCCGAGGCCATCGCCGCCTTGTAGAATTCATCGGCCTGCGACCGGTCAGTGGCCACGAATGCCACGTGAATGGCGACGGTTCTGGTTGTTTCCTTCCTAAGAATGAAGTCGCACTTGGAGGCGGCACTAAATCCGGCAATCGCTAACTCGCCGGTCGAATCGGAGAAGTCTTCGAACGCGAGTGTGTATCCCAATGGCGCGAGCGCGCGCCTTATAAAAAGCTTTGCTCGCCTCGACATCGCTAACCGGAAGGACGAAGTGATCTATCATGGTCTCAATTGGACACCGACGAGTGGGACGCAACCCTTAAGACTTGATGAACTCCAGGAAATCCTCGCTCAGTTTATCCTTCTCGGTGAACGCCAGGCCGTGCGCACCGCCCGGATAGACTTTGAGTTTCGCACCCTTCACGATTTTAACGGTGCGCAGCGAGGAAATCGTGATCGGCACAATCTGATCATCATCGCCGTGGATGAGCAGCGTCGGCACGTCGAACTTCTTAAGGTCCTCCGTGAAATCCGTCTCGGAAAAGGCCTTGATGCAGTCGTAGAGGCATTTGTGGCCGCCCATCATCGCCTGAAGCCAGAAGGAATCTGCCGCTGCTTCGGAGACTTTGGCCGTCGGACGGTTAAATCCGAAGAACGGACCACGCGACAAGTCGCGATAAAGCTTCGACCGGTCGGCGAGCGACGCTGCGCGCAAGCCGTCGAATACGTCGATGGGCGCTCCTACAGGATTACTTTCCGACTTCAGCATCAAGGGAGGCACCGCTCCCACCAACACCGCTTTCGACACCCGCTTGGTGCCGTGTCGACCGATGTAACGCGCCACTTCGCCGCCGCCGGTGGAGTGGCCGATCATCACCGCGCTTTTCAAATCGAGGTGCTCGAATAGTTCCGCGAGGTCGTCCGCGTAAGTATCCATGTTGTTCCCGTTCCAAGGCTGGCTGGAGCGTCCGTGCCCGCGGCGATCATGGGCGATGCAGCGGAAGCCGTGGGAAGCGAGAAAGAGCATCTGCGACTCCCAGGCATCGGATGTCAGTGGCCAGCCGTGGCTGAATGTGACGACGGGGCCGGCTCCCCAGTCTTTGTAGTAAATCTGCGTGCCGTCTTTGGTGGTAATCGTGCTCATGGTTTTGGTGTGTTTGTTTTGCGTTGTTGAAGCTGAGTGCCTTGTTGGGTTGATCTCGGCTGAAAGGATTCCCAGCGGCAGGCTCGCGGCGGCGACGACGCCAGCGGTCGAGAGAAGGAATTGGCGTCGGGAAATCGTAGAGAGAGGAGCGCCAGGGCCTGGTGCTTGTGATTCCATGGCCGGATCAGGAGATTGCCGTCGCGACGGGCGTTGTTTGTGGCACGACTGAAACAGAGCTCTCCGCCAGCGTCGGATAGTCCGTGTAGCCATGGTCTCCGCCGCCATAGAAAGTCGGGCGGTCGTATTTGTTGAGAGAGGATTTGCCTTTGATTCGCTCATACAGATCAGGATTCGCGATATAGAAGCGGCCAAAGGCCACCGCATCCGCATTACCTTTTTCGATAGCCTCGGCGGCGCTTTCCGGGGTGTAACCGCCCGCGGAAATCATCGGTCCATCGAAAGCACTGCGAAAAATCTCGGCGTTGTAGGCAAATTTCTCAGTCGGATCTTCGGCCAGACTGACTCCCGAAGCTCTCGCTTCAATGAGATGCAAGTAAGCCAGGCCGCGCTTGCCGAGTTCCCCGATGACAAACTTGTAGAGCGTGATCGGGTCGGAATCGACCATATCGCCGAAGGTGCCATAGGGCGACAGACGCACGCCCAGCCGGTCTTTGCCGATCGCGTCCACTATCGAATCGGCTACTTCGAGCAATAGCCGAGCCCGATTTTCCAACGATCCACCGTATCCGTCTGTCCGTTTGTTGCTTCCATCGTGGAGGAACTGATCCAACAGGTAGCCATTCGCTCCGTGAATCTCGACGGCATCAAATCCAGCTTCCCTCGAATTGAGAGCGGCCTGCCGGAAGGATTCGACGATGCCCGGGATCTCATCCGTCTCAAGTGCTCTCGGCGTCTCGAAGGGAACCAACTGGAAGTCCGGAGTAAATGCTTGCCCGAAGGCTGAAATGATCGCCGTGGGTGCCACTGGAACCGAGCGGTCCGGCATGTATGCCGAATGCGACATCCGTCCGTTGTGCACGATCTGCTGCACGATACGGCCGCCGCGTGCGTGAACGGCATTCGTTACAAGTTTCCATCCCGCGATCTGCTCCGCGGAAAAGATGCCAGGCACATTGGGATATCCGACACCTTGCTGACTAACGCAGGTCGCTTCTGTGATGATCATAGCCGCTGCGACGCGCTGCCCATAATAGGTCGCGTTCATCGCCGTGGGAACACCGCCGGCACCGGCGCGCATTCGCGTCAATGGAGCCATAACGATCCGATGCGGCAGTTCAAGCGCGCCGAGGCGCAATGGAGTGAAGAGAGATTTGAGGTTCATTGTTTTTGTGGTTTGAAGGCGGGTTCGGAGGCAGCCACCGGTTTGTTGTTAGTGGTTAGCTGAAAGAAACTTCTCCCATATCGATGGCGACCAGGAGAGGCTCCGGCACGGCGACATGGTCACCCTCATAGGCATAAATGCGTCGGGTGGTCGGCACGACGATCCCATTCACCGTCCGGTAATTCGTTGCGTAGTTGGCGCCCGGTGCGCCTCCTAAAATATCGACGGTGTAGTCATGCCGCCGGAGCAATCCATCTGGACCAAAATAGGAGATTTGTTCCCGCGTATGACTCGCGATGCCTGACGGGAAGATCACTTTCAATCGCCGCCACGTTTCATCGTTTTCCTTCCACGGGGAAAGTTCCTCCACCTCGAAGCCCGGATACGTATAAAGAAATGGAGTCGTCAGGTAAGTCCACAACGCTTCGCCGCTGAAATAGGCGACATGGACGTCGTCCCAGGGAGTCTCGCGGACATGACCACCAAAGGAGCGCATCGGATGCTCCACGACGGATGCGTTTGGATTTCCGTCTTTTTCGATCGAGATACGATCCGGTTTGAAGAACGTTGTTCTTCCTTCCCTCGGGATCCGCATCTTCAACTCTTCTACTTTGAGAGCGGCTTCGATTTCGACTTCCTTGAGCACGTCGGGACGGCCCTTCACATACCAAATGCCTCCCGTGATGGATGCATTCAGTTTCACGATGTGGAGATCATTCCATCGTTCGAGACCGCCATGGGCGGCAACAGCTATTTCTAGAAGTGTTGGCATAAGAATGTGAGTTGGTGGAGTGATTCCTCGCCTTTCCGCACAGCGTGTTGTGGTGGACCTCCATCAGCCGTGAGTGTGCAGCGCCACCAAGCCCGGCGGCTTGATGTGAGTGCTCCTCATTCGCTGGGAATAGATGAGCGCGACCAAAGCGAAGCTGGTTAGGCCGATGGAGCATCCCAAGACAGCGGCAAATCCGAGCGCCGGGTAGGCAACTCCCCCCAGTGAGGATCCGAATGCCAGTCCCAGGAAAAGACAGGACGAGTTCAGGGCCAAAGCGATGCCCCGGAAATCAGGTTCCAATTCGACAATTCGGCGCTGTTGCGACGGCCACACGATATCGACCATGACCGGCCAAATCGACAGAACCACAAACAGCACGCCGACGGAAATCGGCAGGACAAGAAGCACGGTGAACCCCCCGGTCAGGACCAGCATCGCGATCGTCAATAGTCTTTCTGCCGAATAGGAGGTGGCGGCTTGCCTGACGATGAGATTTCCGGCCAGGCCCGCGATCCCGTAGATCGCAAGCGCAGTGGTAATCAGCTTCGGTCCTGCGCCGTAGTGGTCGCGCAGGATTGGGGCGATCATGGTGTAGGTGACAAAGACTCCCGCCGTCAGGAAGAAGATCACGGAGAGGCCGCTGATCGTGGCGGGCCGGCGGATGAGGGCGAGCAATTGGGTGCGACTGAGTGGAATGCCGCTCGAATCCTCACGGACATAAACGGCGATCAACCCGGCCGAGAGAACCGTTAGGACGCCGATCAGCAGGAAAAGCCAGCGCACTCCCACCGCGTTGCTCATCCAGGTCGATGCCGGCACCCCGAGCACCGAGGCCACAGACATCCCCATCACCACCGTCGCCAGAGCCCGCCCTTGCAACGCGGGCGGGACGATCGTCGATCCCAGAGCCAAAACGACGGGACTCGTGAGCGCCGCCCCGAGCCCCATGACAAACCGCGCGGCAAACAGGATCGGCTGATTCGGAGACAGGGCGAGACCGATCGAACCTGCCGCCATCACAGACAGCCCGATCAGGATCTGTCGGCGACGCGGCCAATGACCGACTAACATCTGCAAGATCGGAGCAAACAATCCGAGGACCGCAGAGAACGTCGCCACAAGAAGCGCCGTCGAAGTTCGGGATAACCCCCAAAGCCGTTCCACGGACTCAAAAGCCCCTACGACGCAAAGGGAACTCGTGCCCAGCATGAAGAAGGCAAATCCCAATAACGTCAGTGTTAGTGATGTCGTTTTATCGAACATGGAAACAAGTGGGTGGCTTTTTTTGGCCGATATTTCATCCAGCAGGGCTGGATGAGATCTCCGTACGAGGAGCCGCAGCCTTGCGACGCCTCCTGCACCGTCGGAGTTCAACGAAGCTCAGTGAGACAGCAGCAGATGCGACTCGTGGCCGGCTTTGTCCTCGTAGACGAAATATCCGATTGTTCCGCCGTGTGGGTTAGTGCGGACGACGAACTTCCTCTTGCAGGTGTGGCAGGTGTAATCCTGCAAGTAACTGCGGTCTTTATCCACAATAAAGATGGTAAACGCCCCGCAGTTTCCGCACGAGATAGCGACTCTCTCTCCCGGCTTGATCCCCTCAGCCTGTTTCTTGGTCTTGACCGAGAGGTAAGTTTCATGCCCACCGCGTCCGCCTTGCGCGGAGGCGCTGACGACAATGGTGAAGAACGCGGCAACAAGAGCCAGAGTGAAGTGTTTGATGGCGTTTGATTTCATAGGTTGTGGCTGGTTAGTGGTGTGGTTGATGGATATTAGTGCGGCGCCGGTTGACTCGAAGTTCAGATTGAAAATTTACGTTTTCGCAGCATTCGGAATGTTCAGCTTGGGAGTTTGATTGCCTTTGTCTGAGCGGACGATAGGAAAGGTCGCGCCGAACATCGGCTGGCCGCTTTTGGATTGTTCCCGAGTTGCCTCGTCCTGGATCACGTCCCAGTGCTCAATCAGAACTCCGTCCTTCATCCGGAGGATGTCCGCGACGATCCAGTTTACTGGCAGACCAAAACCCGAGAAGCGTCCGTGCATGATTACAAACTCTCCATCGGCCACAATCAGCCCCAACTCATACCTCAGCGTAGCGGGCGAGTTTTTGACGAGATTAAAGAGGCCATCTCGGCCGGGCGCGATATGAGCGCTGTGCTGGATATAGTGCGGAGACCAGAAACGCTCAGCGGTCTTGTAATCGCGCCTATTGAAGAGGGTGTCGAATGCCGCGATGGCGACCGCCTTGTTAGTCTGTTCCACAGCTTCGTTGGTTACGCTCACTGGAGTGGCTGGGTGAGTATGTGTCGTGTGCATTTGCGCTCGTGGATCGTTGGACTCTGACTTCGTGGTAGATCATGCGCCTTGCCGCGTTGGCGCGCTATTGATCAAAAGGTCCGACCTTTGCGCGACCGAAGGAGTGTGGGAATCCAGTCCTTTTGAAGGGGTTCCCGATGACCGATCAGGCCCGTCGTTGAGCGGGGCTTGTACCGCCTTTTCTCACACGCTCGACGCGAGGCGCTGGCAATAATTCTGGCAGTCCGCTTCCAGCGGACGAGACGCACCTTGTCTAGAGCGGGATCAGTCCACGCTGGCTGGCCACGGATACAGCTTCCGTCCGACTGAGCACATTTAGCTTCGTGAAGATGTTGCGCAGATGCCCTTTGACGGTCGTTTCGCTGATGAAAAGATTCGCTCCGATCTCCTTATTGCTCTTGCCTCGAGTGAGCAGCGTCAGGACATCCAGTTCCCGGCCGGTCAATGTTTCACCACTCATGGCGGCGGCCAGCTTGTCCACGAGCGCTTGCGGGATGCACCGCTCCCCGCGATTCACTTTGCGAATGCACTCCACCAAATCCTCGCGCCGGGCATCCTTTAACAAATAGCCTCTGGCACCAGCTTTGATCGCCCGATAGATCTCGTTGTCGGTATCGTACGTGGTGAGCATGATGAAACTGGCTGCGGCATCCTGCCGGCGAATTTCCTCGATCACGCCGACGCCATCGAGCTTGGGCATCCGCAGGTCGAGCAGCGTCACGGCCGGGCGATGCTTTCGCCACAACTCCACCGCCTCCCGTCCATCAGGCGCTTCGGCGACGACGACCATGTCGGGTTGCATCCCGATGATCGAAGACAGCCCCGCCAGAACCATCGTGTGGTCATCGGCGACAAGGACTCGAATCTTGTCGCCAGATGGACTTACCCCTTTCTCGTCGGACTTCATGGAAATAAATGCGTTCGCGTAGCGTGCTTTGGACGGGCGACTCATGACCTTTCTGAATCGGAGACAGGGGTGATAGGGAGAATCATTGAGACCACCGTGCCAGTGCCTTCGACGCTCTGGAAAGTCAAGCTACCGCCCATGCTTTCGGCTCTTTCCCTCATTCCCTGGAGGCCAAAGCCGTCATTTTTCCCGTCCGGATCGAACCCTCGGCCATTATCGCGCAGAATGAGGCGGAGCTCGCCGCTTTCAAAAGCCAACTCGACCTGAAATTCGCTGGCCTGTGCGTGGCGCAGGACATTGGTGAGCGCCTCCTGGCCGATGCGGAGAAGATCGGCTTCCCATTTCGCTGGCAACTCCTGCGGCTCGCCGAGCAAGTTGAATGTTGTCCGGACCGTCGTGTCGGCAGTCATGTTCTCTATTAAGTCCTTGAGTACCTCGCTCAGGCGCTTCTCTTCCAATGCCTGCGGTCGCAGGGCCTGCACGGAGCGCCGGGCCTCGCGCAAACTCTCACGGGCGATTTCCCCGGCGCGGTCGAGATGATCGGCTGCTTTCGCTTCTCGCTTCTGAGCGATGGCCTCCTCGGCGGCTTCCAATTGCACGATCACGCCTGTGAAACCTTGGGCCAGAGTATCGTGGATGTCGCGAGCCATGCGATTGCGCTCCTCCATCACGGCCGCCTGGCGGCGTTGCGCGGAGAGACCGGTCAATTTCAACGCCAGCATGGCTTGATTCGCCAAGGCTTGGGCCAGGTCCATTTCCTCGCTTCGGAACCTACGCTGTTGCGCGAAGCGAATCCCGATGAGTCCTTCCACCCCGCCGGAAACCTTCATCGGAACGACCAGAATCGCGATCACCCCCAGTGCCAGCACGTGAGCGTGCCATGGGAAGTTTCCGCATACCCGGATGTCTTCGACGAAGAAGGGCCGGCCCGTGCGGAAAACTTCCAGCCACGGCTCGATTTCGTCGATGCGGAGTGGGGGGCTGATCGCAGAAATGGTCGAGTCGGCCTTCGTTTTGAAGCGGCCTTCCTCCAGTGCAAATTTCAACCCCATCAGCCCAGTCTGTTCACTCCTCAGCCACACCGCGCTGCTGTGCGCATTCAATTGCTCCACCATCGTTCGCAAAACATGCTCCGCGATTCGATCCGCAGAGGATTCCCGCACCATCGCGTCCAGAGCGTGAGTGAGAGCCTCGGTCTGGCCACGGGCGAATTTCTCTGACGCGCGCAATGCTTCGGCAGCTCGCTTGCGCTCGATGGCGACCGCAGTCAGGTGGCTGATACGCCGAATCATCTGATGGTGGTCGGGCGTCGGGCTCCGTGGTTCGCGCCAGTAAATAGCGAACGTTCCCAATACTTTGCCATCCGAAGCAAAAACCGGTGTGGACCACCCGGCTCGCAGCCCGAATGGAAAAGCGAAGTCCCGGTATTTCACCCACCGTGGGTCCGTGGCGATGTCGGAGGAAATAACCTGTTCTTTATTGTGAGCAGCCGTCCCGCAC
Organism: Terrimicrobiaceae bacterium; assembly: GCA_036525175.1. GTDB lineage: Bacteria > Verrucomicrobiota > Verrucomicrobiia > Chthoniobacterales > Terrimicrobiaceae > DASTFP01. The sequence continues at coordinate 17,212 of DATDAX010000047.1, forward strand.
GACCCCACCTCGGGGCCGATCTCGATACCGTCCAAGGCCGTAGCGAATGCGGCCGGGAATCGCGGACCTGCACCCCATCGAAGGCGTTTGCCGTCTTCATCCAATAGCAAAATTGCCGCCATTCCATCGTCCGAAAACTCATCCACGAGTCGGCAGGTGCGATCCAGTATCTCGGGCAGCGAGCTGCCTCCAGTACTCAATTCGAGAATCTGATTCTCTCCCGTGAGCAACGCCTCCGCTCGTTTCCGATCATCGATATCCGTATTCGCCCCATACCATTTGATCAGGCTTCCGGAGCTGTCGAAGAGCGGCTCCGCTTGAAATAGAAACCAGCGGTACACACCATCCAGCCGCCGCAACCTGGCCTCCAATCCACCGGCTTTACCAGCCACGCGAAGCCCCTCCCAAACGTCCAACAAACGCTGCAAATCATGCGGATGAATGGTCACCGTCCAGCCCCAACCCTGCGCCTCCTCAGCTGAAAGACCGGTGTAGTCGTGCCAGCGTTTGTTGAAAAATTCGCTCGAGCCATCGAGTCGATGACACCAAGCAAGCACGGGAATCGTGTCGAGGGTCAGCCGAAGATCATCCTGACCACGCCACGAGAGGTCCTTGGCGGGTTTCGGATGTTCGATGTCGGCGTTCGCTTGCATGGCCGCTCATACAATGCCCGGACTCGCGCTTTCCGCGAGGGTCGTTACGAAGTTTTGTACGAAAACCGAATTCGAAACGGGCAATGGAAACGGGACGGGGCTGTCAGCGGTGAAGGACACAAATATTCGCTTAAATACTCTATTAATTTAATAGGAATAACTTCGCACCATGAAATCCCGTCCAGCCATTTTCCAGTATCGCGCGGCTCTGGCGCGGTGCGTTCTGCATGAACAGGCGGAAGCGAGGCATTGCTGTTGTCGTTGAACCAATCCGGCTGGAGCGCCGTCGTCGCGCCGGTCGCCGATGAGCTTTTCCAAGGGAAAACCGCTCCCCGGCATTTTCTCAATTCGTTTTGCGATTCCACGGTCGCCAACCCGCGCTCAACGAACCGAGGCGCCGCTGGCCATTCTCGCGGAAGTGGCCGGGACGCATGTCTTTGGCGCGATTATTTCCATTGGCATCGTCATCAGCTTTCCCGTCTGCACGCTCGCAAGCGTAAATGCTGGAGCGCGAATCATTTACGCATTGGCTAAACACGGCCTCATCCACGAATCCACCGCCTCGGCGCATCATAAAAGTGCCACGCCGCAGGTCGCGGGCAAATGGGCGACGCTGGACCGAGGTTTCGCCCGTTTTCCTGGTCTTCACTGCCGGCATCTGTTGGATGCGCCCGCCTGAATCGCTTCGTGTTTACGCCGCCGGGGCTGGCTTTCGTTCCAGACCGAGAGCAGCAATGCGCGAATAAAGCGTGGTGGTTTTCATGCCCAGCACTTCAGCGGCACCGTTTGGGCCGGAGACTTTTCCTCCGGTCTGGGCGAGCGCGGCGATGATGGCGTTTCGCTCTCGCAATTTGAGTTCGTCACGAGTCATTACAGCGGCTGGTGCCGGGAAGTGGAGGCTGGTCGAGGCGAAATTTGGTGCGGGGAGCATGTCGAAACGGATGGGGCCGCCGTTGGCGACGATCACGGCACGCTCGATGGTGTTTTGCAATTCCCGGATATTCCCGGGCCAATCGTAAGCGGTAAGCTGTTGCAGAATCGGCTCGGTGAGTTTGGTTTGCGCGCGTTGACCGCGGCGCAAGTTCTTCAGGGAGAGTCGTAAGAAATGCTCTGCCAACAGAGGAATATCTTCCCGGCGTTCCCGGAGCGGCGGAAGGTTGATCGGGAAAACGTTCAAGCGATAGAAAAGATCCTGCCGAAAACGCCCCGCCTTCACCTCTGCCGCCAGATCGCGGTTGGTAGCTGCCACGATTCGCACGTTGACCGGGCGCGATCGCGTATCGCCAATTCGTTCGATTTCGCGTTCCTGCAGGACACGGAGGAGCTTGGCCTGCATGGACAGCGGCACTTC
>DATDAX010000048.1:0-16107 GCA_036525175.1 Terrimicrobiaceae bacterium
ATACTTACGCCAACTGCGGCACGGCTGCCAGCAGTGTTTTCGTGTATTCGTCCTGAGGATCCTGGTAGATCGCCTCGGCCGGAGCCGCCTCAACAATCTTTCCGTGATGCATCACAAGAACGAAGTCGCTGATATGCTCGACCACCGCAAGATCATGAGCGATAAAAAGATACGAAATGCCAAGTTCTTCCTGCAAGTCCTCCAGGAGATTGACAATCTGCCCCTGCACGCTCACGTCGAGAGCGCTCACCGGTTCATCGCAGACTATGAAGCGCGGCTTAACAGCCAAGGCCCGGGCGATGCCGATCCGCTGGCGCTGGCCACCGCTGAATTCGTGCGGATAGCGCGCCGCCATTTCCGGCTTGAGCCCCACTTGCTTCAGTAAGGTAGCGACGGAATCCCGCCGATCACCAGCGGAAAGCCCGCGGAAATGGATCGACAACGCCTCTCCGATAATCTCCCCACAGTTCATACGGGGATTCAACGAACCGTAGGGATCTTGAAAAATCATCTGCATTTCCCGCCGTAACGGCCGAAACTCCCTCTCAGTCATCGGTATGATACTCCTGCCGTCAAAAATCACGTCCCCCTCGGTGACATTAGTTAGCTTGAGCAGAGCCCGTCCTACCGTCGTTTTCCCGCTTCCGCTCTCTCCGACCAGGCCGACAGTCTGACCGCCCTCAATCGTAAAACTCACGCCATCCACCGCCTTGACATTATCGACCTTTCGCCGAAGTAACCCGCCCAGAACGGGAAACCACACACGCAAATTTCTCACCTCAAGAAGCGCCATCGCGGAAGAACGTGTCGAGTTTGGTCAAAAAATCAAGGAAGGGATGAGCCGGAATAGCACGCCTCTTCACCCAAAGGTCGAATCCCAACGAGAGGCAAGGCGCATTTTGGATACTTCCTAGCCTTTACTTCCTTTTACGCCAACAGGTTATCGAATGTTTTTATGATACAACCTTTCCAAATTCGCTGCGCCCTTGGATCTCGATCCGCCTGTGCGCCCGCGGCTTGCGCCGGGCTGGAGGCGGCGCGCCATCCAAGGCTCTTGCCCGGAAATTCACGCAGACGCGGATTGCGCCCGCACTTGCGTTGTGATGCATAGAGGCCCTGTAGGGTAGCCGACTTTCATGAGCAACAAGATTCGCAATCGATTTATCGCGCTTGGGTGCTTTCTTGCCTTCATCGGACTTGGGATATTGTTCTATTCCAACTGGGTTGTTCAAAAACCCTTCGCGATCATTTTATTCCTGACCGACAATCTTACGACTTCGACTCTCACTGCGGCCCGCATCTATCAGAATGGCGCCGACAGCCGGTTGAATATTGAGAAATTGCCCCATCTGGGATTGATCACGACCCACGCCGCGGACTTTGCCGTTAGCGATCCCGCGGCAGCCGCTACGGCCATCGCCACAGGAACCAAGGTCAACAATCGTTCGGTGGGAGTTGATTCTTCGGGCAAGCCCCTTGTGAATCTGTTTGATCTGGCCCGCAAGCACGGAAGAGCCACAGGATTGGTCACCAACGCCGCGATCTCGGACACCACACCGGCCGCGTTTTACGCCAGGTCCGGAAACCCGCAGGATTCAGAGGCGATTGCCGCGCAGCTTGTCGACGCCGCCAACATTGACGTGATGCTTGGCGGCGGACTAGCGGACTTCTTTCCGGAACACAAGGAGGGGCGTCGAAAGGACGGGCGCGATCTCCTGCTGGAGATGCGCCGCAAGGGCTACGACATCGCCCAGAATAAGTCTGAAATGGAGAATACTCCCTCCTGGCGCGCACCCAGGCTGCTGGGAGTTTTCTCTTCCGGCAACCTTGCATTTGCGGACGAGATCGAATCTGCAGGTTCTCAGCCGACTCTCGCCGGGATGGTGCGTCTGGCGATTCAGCTCCTGCAGTTCAACCGTAAAGGATATCTGCTCGTAGTTGATTGCGGGCTTGCTGGGAAGGCAGCGTCGCAGAACGAGGGGGAGCGCATGCTGCGCGAACTGCTCGCTCTTGATGAGGCCGTTGCGACCGCATTGAGCTTCGCCGGGGCGGATTCCCTCGTTCTGGTTGTCGGAAAGCAGAGCATAGGTGGCCTCCGGTTGAATGGATATCCCTTTCGGGATGACAAGGGCGTTGCCGTTGTCGGCATTAATACCCAGGGCATTCCGTCGATGACGTGGTCCACCGGGCCTGGGACCCCAGCCGTGGGAACCGATGCCGCGCCAGCAGGCGAGCCATCAGCGGTGCCCGCTCCGGTTGCGATCGGCGTCGCCGAAGATGGAATCGTCGCCGGGGCGGGAGCAGGTGCGGAACAGCTTCAGGGATTCAAGGACAACACCGACATCTTCCGCGTGATTTCTACGAATCTCTGATCCCGCCTTCCGGCCCCCTGGAAAACGAGTGCCGTCAGGCGCCGTAGCTCTTGGAAAACTTCTTCCTGCTTTCGGTTTCCTCTGGCGCGGACTCGGGCGATCCCGCTGTGGATTTGTCCGCTTCTTCCGGAGACTGAGCCGGCGATTCTGCCTGGACGGGAGATGATACCGCATAAGACGCCTGGACATATGCCATCTCGAGATCCGAGAGAACGCTCTTCAGAATTTCCGACTCCTGCGCGGTAAGATTGCCGCGCGTCTTTTCCTGTATCATCTCGAGTTGATCGATGAAGAGTTTTGCGGGCTCGAGGAGCACCTCGGCCTTGCCGGATTGCGGACTCGGAATGCGTCCGAGAAACAACGAAGCCTGCTGCGCTTGCATCATCACAAATTCGATGAACCTTTGGGATAACTCGCCGGAATGCGTGGAGGTTTGAACTTCGGCCATGGGTCAGGATTGCGGGGTTTGAGTTTGATTCGCTGCGGTCTTCGCAGGAGGTCGAACGATGACCTCCACGCGTGAAGGAGTCCCGAAATATTTGGCAGCAGCATTGCGGATGTCCCCGATCGTGGCCGATTCAACCTGTTCCTTGCGCTTGAGATAGTTGTCGAATCCCAGTCCGACAAGCTCGTCGACTGCGACGTTTGCGGCGAAGGCGGAGTTGCTCTGATTGCGAATCGCCTCGGAACCGAGGAGCTTCTTCTTTGCGCGCGCGAGTTCTTCGTCAGTGAGTCCGTCCCTCGACAGACCGCTGATTTCGTCTTGAAGCTCTGCAGTGACGGCTTCGACCTTCTTTGGATCCGTGCCAAGGTAGAAGACAAAGGATCCCGGCGCCAGGCCGGCGAAGTTCCCGGCTCCTACGAAATACGCAAGCCCCAACTGCTCACGAATGCGGTTGAAAAAGCGGGAACCCAAGTCGTTGGATGCCTCGTTGAGAAGGTCGAGGAGCGTCCGATCCGGGCTAAGAACGTCGGAGCCGGGATACCCGATCATCACGACAGCCTGTTGCTTGTTGCGCTCTTCCACGACATTGATCGGCGCGCTCGGTGCGACAGGAATTGGTGGATCGGACAACGCCATTTGGCCTGCCGGCATCGTGCCAAAGTTCTTCTCGACGAGCTTGAGAACATCTTCCGCTTTCACATCACCGAAGACTGCGAGGACGCCGTTTTGAGCCACGATGTATTCATCCTTGAAAGCCTTCAAGTCGGCTGGAGAGAGCTTCTCGACAGACGCGACGCGGCCGCTTGGGCGCAGGGAATACGGATGGTCGCTGAAAAGTTTTTCGCGAAGGACATTTCGTGCCACCGCCGTGATCTGTTCGTCTTCTGCCTTGATGGCTGCGATCTGCGCGGCTTTCTCGAGTTCGACCTCGCTTTCAGGAAAGACGGGATTCTGAAGAACGTCCGCCAGGACATCAAGGCCGAGACCGAGATCAGGTTTCATGACCTCAACGCCAACGCTGAAGCTGTTATTCCCGTTATCCGAACCAATGCGCCCGCCTGCGCTTTCGATCTGGTCGGAGATTTGGGCGGACGTGCGATTCTTCGTTCCTTTGAGGAGAGCTCGGGAAAGCAGTCTCGTGATGCCGTTGATCTCCGGTTTTTCTGCGAGGAGTCCGCCACGAAATGCAGCATACATCGAGACGAGCGGTAATCTTGGATCCTCACGCACGAGCAAACGGAGACCATTCGGAAGAACGAACTTCTTCACATCGGAACGGACCACCTCTTGTTCGGCCCCGTTCTTTCCGGCAAGCGTCCCAGGCGGGTTGATCGAGGTGACATTGAGTCTGTCCGTGCGCAAATATTCCCGCGCCACGCGCTTGAGATCGGCCGTCGTCACGCGCCCGATAGAGTCAAGGTAATCCTTGCTGAAATTGATATTCCTGGTCAGGAGCCAGTTGGAGCCAAGATCGGAAGCCTTGCCTCGCGCGGTGGAAAGGCCGGACAGCTGGCTGGCAAGCATCGAGCGGCGCGCCTTGTCCAGCTCCGCTTGAGTCCCGCCCGTTTCCTTGATCCGTTCGACGGCGGCGAGCGTTTCTTTTTCCACCGCGGAGCGCTGGGCAGGATCGCAAAGAGCCTGAATGATAAAAACTCCGTCCGTCTGCAGGGAAAATACTCCCGAATCAATCGAGTGGACGATTTGCCGCTTCTCGCGAAGCTCCTGATTCAGGATCGAGCTTCGACCTGAGCCGAGCACGTCGCCGAGGAGTTCGAGCGCCGGGGTGTCGGGATTGGTTAACCCGGGAACGCGCCACGCGAGCGAGAGGCGCGTCAGCTCGGTGGGAAACTCCTCGTGAGCCTCCCGCTGGCCAATCTGCTGCGGTTCGCTCGCGACGTAAAGCGGCTCGAGCGGCTGCCTGGGGTAGTTCTTGAACGCCTCCTGGACCTGTTCGTGGATCTGTTGCGCATTCACGTCGCCCGCGACGACGAAAGTAAGATTGTTCGGCGCGTAGCGGGCCTTGTAATATTCCATCACATCGTCCCGCTTTAGCTTATTGTAGACATCGAGATATCCGATGATGGGATGCCGGAACGGGCTTTCGGAAAATACCGTGCGAAGCATGAGTTGCGAACTCTGCCGGCCCGGATCGTCGAATCCCATGGCGAATTCTCGGCGAATGACCTCTTGTTCCTTGACATACTCGTCCTCGGGAAGCGTCGAATTCATCATCGCATCGGCGAGGATTGCCACTGCCTCCGACACTCCGTCGGAAGGAGTGTCGATCCAATACACGGTCCTGTCGAAACTCGTATAAGCGTTGATGTAGCCGCCGCGGTCCTGGATTTGACGTGCGATGTCGCCGGCTTTGCGATTCTGAGTCCCTTTGAAAAGCATGTGCTCGAGGATATGCGAAAGTCCCGCGCCCATCCATTTGCCCTCGTCGATGCTGCCGGTGGCGCACCATGCCTGGACACTGGCAACAGGCGCGCTGTGGTCCTCTTCGACGATGAGGGTGAGGCCATTTTCCAGGGTAAACACCTGGGCAGGGCTATTAGGCAACGTCGGCACGGCGGGACGGGAATCCTTCGCAGGAGCGTGAGCTAGCGTCATAATAAGAAGAGAAAAGAGGGCGAAAAACGACTTCATGCTTTCTTTCCGACAACGCCGGAGCCAATTACGCTCAATTTCTCCGGCGCTGGGCGGAAAGGAAGTACGAAAGCTTCGACGAAATCGTACCCCTCGCGGAAGCTCTCGGGGGTATCTTCGTCGGTCTTCCCAAATATGCCAACCTGGACAAGATTGAAAACCATGTTGCCGATGTCTTCGGAGGAGCGAACGCCCCAATAGCCAAAGACCGTAATAGCCATCGGGCCAAACTCCTGCAGGCCATGGAAGCGGAAACCATCAAGCAATTCAGCCGCAGCTACATGAGAAGACATATCTTTGCGCGCCTTCTTACGCCGCTTCAGCGTTGCCTCCAGCGCGTCGCGCAGAAACACGTACGCATCCGCGTGGTAGCGGGAATCGGTCCCGAAGATCTTGTCAAGCGCTTCCTGAAATCCAACGGTTTGCATATTAACGTCGAGCTTGGGCACCCGCGTGCAGGGAAGCCAGCGCGCGGCCATCGCGCCATTGCTTGACGCCAAGGCCCGCGCAGAAGGCGAGCAAAACGAAGGCTACAAGCGCTTGCTCTCTGCGAGTTAGTGAGAACATTGCACTGAAAATAGCGAGGCGGGGCCGTCCTGCAAGTGCTCAAGATCGGCTCTACCATCCTCTGGCCTCGATATCATCGAGGTATCGGCTCACGGCGTCGCCGCGATGGAAGGTTAGCGAGCTCGACTGCAAATCCACGGCCGAATCGAATTCCTTGCTCGGTGTATTCAATTGTGCCGCCTCAAACCAATTGAGGTAGTCCTCCATTTCGTCTGCGCGTTTCACGACGGCCTCCTGCAACTGCATGTTCTTTCGGATCCGGATCTCAACATTCTTCTTCGGTTTCGCAGCAAGCTCGCTGGCGATAATGCGATACTCTTCCACGATTGGACGAATGAGCGGATGCGCCCTCACTTCAAGGCGCAGCAAGTCTTCGGCCTTTTGCCGAACGACGTAGCGTCCAGTGCTCGTCCTCGCCACAGCCGGAAGCCCTTCCGCTCCACTTACCGTGCCCGCCCGCGGCTTGCCTGGATTCCTCGGAGCCGTAATCTCGAGGATGAGCGCGAGCCGCCTTTGCGTTTCCTTGACGCTAAGAGGTGTCACCCGATTGGATGCGGAGGCGTCCGCCAAACTGAGAGTCCACAACTTCGACAGCATTGCCGGTTTCTCAGCGAGCGTGGGAAATTTTCCCAGCAACGCAGTGCTGTCGTTCGGGTCCACTGAGGGCAGGCTGGCGCAATACTCGGTGAGGTGCTTGGTCCCGTCCGGGGAGCTTAGGAGCGCTCGGAACAATCCAAGCGCCTTTGCCCGGTAGATTGCACGGGAGGTGGCGTCCAGCATCTCCGGACGTTCCTTCAAGAACGCGTCAAGTTTGGGCGACGCTTCTTCATTGATAAGGCGTTCGTAGATCCCGACGGCGACTCCTTCTTCGCGTGCCGACACATCCTCGGACAAGCCGTAGATGAGCCAGGGGGGCGGTTGGTGAAAGGACTTCCCCGCTTTGGCAGGCACGTTCCGGTAACCGAACTCCAGGAACAGAGCCCTGTAAATCTCCATGTCGAAATCCGAACTTTTCAACGAGGCCGTGTCATAGATATCGATCTGAACTTTCAGGGCACCGCCGTCGCTCTCATAAAGTCCGGTTCGGACGCGGGGAGAATTCGATCGTCGCACCGGGAGGACTTGAATGATGATGGGCGATTTCCATTCGTCGTCCAACCGAAGGCGGCGCAACCATTCGCTCTTCAGATCCTCGGCTCTTTGCGCGAGGCGGGACCTGAGCGCGCGATCCGAATGGTAGATGACGAACTGCTGCGAAGAACTCACGGAGCGCTGCAGGGGCGCGGGTGGATCGACTTTGGTTTGTCCAAACGCGGTGAGCGCCCAAAACCATGCCGTCAACAGCAACAGCCCGCGCATTATGGGCCAGTCGGCTTTCGAGCCTTCCAGTTCAGCCGTACCATCGAAGGGGTGAAGACAATTTCATCGGCCGTCTCCAGAATCGCTGCCGCTTCGGAGGTGGAGGAAGTTACCGGACGCATGATCCCTTGCAGCAATGGAAGCAGCCGCGGATGCAATGGCATGCGGCCCACTCCACCACCGGTGACTTTCAGGCTCGATTTGCCGCCGCTGCTCTCGGGAACCGCAGTGAGGTACATGTAAATCGGCCGCCCATACAACCGCTGTTCGACAAGAAAATCCATCTCGCCCGATCTGATCAGAACGAACGCGCGACTGAAGTCGGCGCGAAAGATTGAATTACCCGTGTTTGCCGGGTCGGGAACAATGCTGGACGCGAGATAGTTGTTCGCCTGATCCTGCGAGATATCCATCGTTCTGGCGTAATTGCTCCCCGAGAGAACTTGCACCGCGTGCATCAATTGACCCGCCTGTAGGTCGTTTGCCGGCTGAACGGGAGGAACGTTATTCGGCTCACGGGCCATCTGAATGACGACGGCGAGAAGCGCTGCGAGGATGGCCGTCGACAGAATTCTTCGGATGAAGCCGAGCACGCCGGCCACGAATCCTCTCGTCGCAGCGCGGCCCCGAAAGCGAGTTTCCGATGGCACTGCCGTCGGTCCGGAAATCGCGGGGTCTTCGCCGGCTGGGCGCTCCAGGCGCTCACCGCAGTTCTGGCAGAATACGCGCGTGGGATCGTTCTCGTGGCCACACTGGCCGCACTTGATGTTCTTCACTCCTTGGAGGATTTCGCGGGTTTGGAAGCCTCAGGTGCCTTCTTCTCCGCGGGCTTCGATCCCTCGCTGGCGGACGAGCCCTCCTTCTTGGCGGCTTGCTTGTAGCCTTCACTCCGGTAATCCGTGATATAAAATCCACTGCCCTTGAAAATCAATCCCGCCCCGGTTCCCAGCAAACGCCGAACCTTCCCCTTGCCCCACTTTTTCATGCGGCAGTGGGATTCCGGACAGACGGTGATGGCGTCATCCTTCATGGATTGAAAAACCTCGAAGGTCTTCCGGCACTTGTCACATTCGTATTCGTAAGTTGGCATTGGGCAAACATGCATTATCGGGAATTCGCTGATTTGTGCAATGCTGTCCCTGTCGGCTTGACGTTTTTGCAAAGCCTGCTCTTTTTCTACGGCCCATGAGACATTTGGATGCGCTTTCTCAGGTCCTTACAACAGTATTGGCGCTCGCGTTGGGATCCTGTGCCAGCTATGATCCAAGGCTAAATAGCCGCAACACCGTTTACCTCGGCGCGGGCGGGCCCGTCATCGATCCCGCCGTGAAGGAAAGTCTGGCCCTCAAGAAGTCCTACTGGGATGACAGCGGCATCATCGGTTCGCCAGCCATTGTCATCAATCTCTCCAAGCAGACCGCCTCGTTCTACAAGGGCGGGAAACTTGTCGGCGTCTCGGCGATTTCCAGCGGACGCGAAGGCTTCGATACCCCGCCGGGAAATTTCAAGATTACACAAAAGGATCTCAACCACGCTTCGAATCTTTACGGTGACTACGTAGACGGCGCAGGAAATGTTGTTGTCAAAGATGTTGACGTAAAGAAGGACCCACGTCCTGCCGGAGCGAGCTTTCGTGGTGCGCCAATGCCGTTCTTCATGCGGATCGTCGGTGGGGTCGGAATGCATCAAGGTTTCCTGCCGGGAGTGCCCGACAGCCACGGTTGCATCCGCATGCCGGAAAAGATGGCGAGGCTTTATTGGGACAACGCTCCCCTCGGCACCCCAGTGACCGTCGTGCGCTAGTATCCCGAACTCGCTATTATCTCCGTAATAAATCTGGTAAATATCTGTACACAGATAACTTAGCATCGACATAGTCCGCGCCATCTAGCGGCGATGTCCCCATCGCCGACCCAGCCAGTCCCTCGACCGTGCGCACATAATCTTAGGCGCGAAAGTACCATCAGACGCGTATCAAATCGAATTCACCTTCCACGGAAAGCGGCTTTTAGAACGGCTCAGTTCGGCCAGGTGTCGACGTTGAGATCTCCCAAGTTTCGAGCAAGCTTTCGGGGATCTCGCTGAGAAAACGCGACGGCCTTTGCAAGGCTTCCGAATAGCTGGCATTAAGTCTCATGTCAGGATACGTGACGTAGAGTTCATCCCTGCAGCGGGTAAGGCCCACGTAGAACAGCCTGCGCTCCTCTTCGAGCGCTTCCGGATTTTCGACACTGCGGGCGCTCGGAAACATGCCCTCGGTGAGCCAGATCAAAAAGACCACCTTCCACTCGAGACCCTTCGCCTGGTGGATCGTTGAAAGCGTGACCTTCTCCGATTCCGCTTCGCCGCGAAATGCGTCCGCCGTTTCCACGGCTCCCAGCAAGGCGAGCTGGGAGAGAAAATCCTCCGCGCTATCGAACTGGCGTGCGAATGCCGAGAGCGTGTTGATATCCTCGCGCCTCGCCTCGTAGTTCGCGAACTTGCTCTTCATGTAGTCGTCGTAGATGGCAAATGCGACGCTCTCGATCATCGCCGAGGGCGCAAGAGTGCCGCTCGACGGCGCCAATTCCGTCATCGTCAGAACGAACTGCTCCCAGGACTCCTGCGCCTTGGCGGGCGGGCGGACCTCTCGCAGCTGAGAAAAATCGCGCCGTCCGTCGAGTCTGGCATTGGCATGGCTCCAGAGCGATTCGGCGGACTTGGGACCAACTCCAGGAAACAATTTCACCATGCGTTTGAAGGCAGTTTCATCGCGCGGGTTGACTGCGAACTTCAGGAATGCCGCCACATCCTTAATGTGCGCCTGTTCGAAAAAGCGCAGCCCGCTTGTGATTACGAACGGTATTCCGCGACGCGTGAATTCGAGCTGCACCTCCATCGAGTGGTAATGCGCGCGGTACAGCACCGCCATCTCGTGCAACTCGATGCCTTCCTCATGCAACTCGAGCACGCGTTGGGCAACGAAGGCCGCCTGTTGAGAGTTCGTCGAAAGCGGAACCAGAGCCGGCTTCATCGGATGCGACGGACGCGAGGCAACGAGTTCCTTTCTGAATTGACGCTCGTTCGCGCGAATCGCGGCATTGGCCACGTCGAGCACCTCAGGAACGCTGCGATAGTTCGTCTCGATCTTGAAGACCTGAGCCTCGGGATGTTTGGCGGGAAATTTCAGGATGTTTTCAAAATTCGCGCCGCGCCATGAATAGATGCTCTGCGCGTCGTCGCCCACGACCATGATGTTTCCGTGGCGTCTGGCAGTCAGATCGACAAGCTCGGACTGGATCCGGTTGGTATCCTGATACTCGTCGACCAGGACGTGATGAAACTGTTCCTGATAGATCGCGGCGACATCTTCGGCCGTCTGGAAGAGCTCCAGCGTTTTTGATAGCAGATCGTCGAAGTCCATCGCGTTTGCCTCCTTCTTGCGGGACTCATAGACGATCTGCACGTGCTCGATCTGCGCCGCAAGCGGGATGAAATAAGGGTACTTCGCGCGGAGCACTTGCGAAACCGAAGTTCCGGTATTCACCGAATAGCTGAAAATGTCGGCCAGCACCTCCGCTTTGGGAAACCTGCGATCATTCGTTCGCAAGCCCTCGCGGGCCACAATGCTCGCAATCATTTCGTCCTGATCCTCCCGGTCCATGATGGTAAAACCGCGCCCGAATCCAACTCGCTCGGCGTGCCGGCGCAGAATGCGATTGCCTATGGAGTGAAACGTTCCTCCCCAGATGCCCTCTGCGCCCTGTGGCAGCAGCGAGGCGACTCGGCCGAGCATTTCCCTCGCCGCCTTGTTCGTGAAGGTCAGCAGCAGGATGCTCCGCGCGGGCACACCCTGCTCGAGAAGCCACGCCACGCGATAAGTCAGAGTACGTGTCTTTCCGCTTCCGGCGCCTGCAATGACAAGAGCCGCGCCCGGTGCGGAAGTCACGGCCGCAAGCTGCTGTTCGTTCAGCTCCGCTGCATAATCAATGCCGGCGGGAACGCCTGCCGAAGCATCGAGGGTATATCGCCTGGTCACCTACTCGTCGTCATCCGCTTTTGCGGAGGCACTGACGCGGAGCGAGGCCATCAGCGTATCGTTAATCCCCAAGCCGTAGGCCAGGAGCGATGCGGACTCCTGCCAGACACGCGCCTTGTTGCTTCCGAGGACCACAGCGATCATGTCCTTCCCCCCCCAAGATCCGCTTGAGATCAAGCAGTGCCCTGCTGCATCCGTATAGCCCGTCTTCATCCCGTTGCAGAACGAATACGTTCTCAGCACGCGATTCGTATTTTGAAGAGGAATGGTCTTGCCGCTCGCATACCGAAACACGCAATGCTTGGTTCGCATGATTTCGCGAAGCATAGGATTGAAATAGGCGGCCCTGGCCACGCGGGCCATGTCGCGCGCCGTTGAGTACTGGTCTTCCGCAGGCAGACCATTTGGGTTTACGAAATGCGAGGACTCTCCGCCAAGCCGAGCCATTCTTGCATTCATCTTGCCGGCGAAATCCTCGACGCTGCCGGCATTGTCTCGCGCCAGGGCTCGCGCAACATCGTTAGGACTCTTCACGAGAAGCGCTGTAAGGAGCTGCTGCCGCGTGTAGCGATCGCCCGTCTTGACATAGAGCTTGGTCGGAGCGGCAAGCATGTCGGAGCCCTCGATGACCACGGGAGCGGAAAGATTTCCCGACTCGGCAATGATGAGCGCCGTCAGGAGCTTCTGTGTGCTCGCCACGGCGCGCCGCTCGTTTTCGTTTTTCTTGTAGATGACCCTGCCCGTGTTCGCGTCGAAAAGGATCGCACATTCGGCGCTGATGATCGGCTGCTGCGCCTGCAACGCCGCAGAAAAGGCGAGAAGCGCCGAAAGGAAAATCGCCGCCAGCATCTTCATCGCGCGGGAGCATAGACGCAATTCGTCCACGAATTAAGGATTTTTTTTCCGCAAACGAATCGTGATTCGCTTGAGCTTGGCATCATCGGGCGGGCTCCACGTCATGATGTCCGGATCGTCCTTGAAAACATTATGGACGACAAAGCGGTCGTAAGAGTTGAGGGGTTCGGTCTGGAGCGGGCGGCCCGTGCTCTTGACTGCTTCGGCAAGGTGACGCACCTTGGCAACAAGGGCGTCGTCCCGCATCGCGCGATGATGATCAACGTCGACGACTACGCGGGCCGCCTTGGGATCGCCAGCCTGAAGAATGCGGTTGAGAAGAAATTGCAGGTCGTCGAGCGTCTGCTCGCGCCTCCCAATAAGTCGCTCCGCCTCGTGGGTGAAAATTTGCAGCACCTTGTGCCCGCCGCGCTCCTGCTCCTCGATCTCGAAGACGAATCCGAGATACCCGAGCATGGTATCAAGTATTTCGCGTGGGGAAAGGTTACTGCTCATGAAGCCGCTCGTTTCTTCCTCTTCTTTCCCGCGGCTGCCGCCTCCTTTTTGGCAATGACGCTCTTTTTCTCGAGCGTGGGGAGCGGCTTGTTCCGCGTCAGATAAAGTTGGACGATAGAGAAAAGATTCTGCGTTGTCCAATAAAGCGCAAGTCCGCTCGCGTAGTTGTAACAGAAGACCAGGAAAATGACGGGCATGAAGTAAAAGATGCGCTGCTGCATGGCGTCGCCGCTTTTCGGTGTGATGATCAACTGCCAGATCATCGTCCCCGTCATCACTATGGGCAGGATGTTAACTGGAAATCCCCATATCTTGAAAAGCGTGTCGGGCTGCGAAAGGTCATGAACCCAAAGAAATGAGCTGTTGCGCAGCTCGATGGCGCTGCCGAGCATCGCATAAAAGCCGAAGAAGATCGGAATCTGAATCAGCATCGGCACGCACCCGCTGAAGGGATTCACTCCATATTCCTTATAGAGCTTCATCACCTCCTCGTTCATTTTTTGAGGGTCATCCTTGTACTTCTCTCGAAGCTCGGTCATCTTCGGCGTAAGCAGAGACATCTTTCTCAGCTGGTTGGTCGCCTTGTTTTGAATCGGCCAAAGGAGGGATTTGATGATCAACGTGAGGACGATGATCGCCGCCGCATAGCTGTGAAAAACAGCATTCAGGCTGTTCATTGCCCAGAGCAGAAACTCGCTCACAAAGCCGAACATTCCGAAGTTCATCACCGCGTCCTGTCCTCCACCCAGCATGCGAAGCTGCGCGAGGTCCTTGGGCCCGGCATAGATCTGGAACGATTCAGAAAGGCTCTGGCCCGGAGCGAGTGTGAACGCGGGCATGCCAATTCCGCCTTGGATACCGTACACGCGAGCGTCCTTGGTGTTGCTCGTGTCATACCGCGTCGCCCACGCAGAACTTCCCTTGGTCTTTTCGGCCGTAACGATCGTGCAAAAGTACTGGCTGGCCACGCCGGTCCACGTGACGTCTTTCTTCGGTTCGAGATAGAGGTTGCGTGCGTCACGCAGAGGGATCCCAAGCAATGGAACCGAGCTGGCGTTGAACCAATTCACGTCAATGGTCTGGAACTTGCCCTCATGCATCCAGTCAAACTTCGTGTACATGGGCAGGTCGTTGTGATGAATCGGAGCCGCTCCCCCTGCGGAGACAAAGTAGCCCTTCCTATCAACGTCCGCGTTGCCGGCGTTATGAAACGTGAGCTCCATGCGAACGACATAGTTGCCGTCCTTGGTTCCACTCTGCGGCAGGATGAAACGCTTAGTAATCTCCAAGCCATCGGCGTCCTTGCGAGTGAAGACGGCCTCGCCGGTGCCCGGATCCGTCTGCATTGTGAAGCCGCCCCAAGGCTCGCTAGGATCTTCGCCGACCGCGCCGATAGGCATCGTCCGATTGCCATTAAGGAAGACCGCCTGCTTGTTCTCGCCAAGATGCAGCAACAGAATCGCTCGCTCGATGCCACCCTTGTCGTTGCTGAATACGTATTCCGCGTTCTTGCTGTAGAGGCTCTGATTTCGCGCCGCGAATACCGGCTCTTCTCGCACTGGGATGGGCGTCGCAACTGGAGCTTGCGCCGGAGTCGGCGTCGCGACGGTTACTTCCTGTCCGGCGACCGGCGGCTTCGGGCTGTAAGTCTTAACATAGTACCATTGCCAGGCCACGAGCCCGAGAATGGAAAAAATAATGGCGATCCAGGCTTTGCGGTCCATTTGCTAGTTGCGGAAATTGAGCGTTTGAGGCACCGGGTCGTATCCATGCCCGCCCCAGGGATGGCAGCGGGAAAGGCGCTTCAGGCCGAGCCACAGCCCCCGCGCGGCGCCGTGCCGCTGGATGGCCTCCAGGCAATACTGCGAGCAACTCGGCTCAAAGCGGCAACCGCATCCCCCGCCGCAGAGCGCGTGCAGGAAAGGAGAGACCGTCCACCGGTAAACTCGAATCAGGAAAATCAATAGGGCGCTCATTAAACAATTTCCACGGTCTCAGGGGGCGCGACGGGTGAAGGACAATATTTCATTCTTCCTGCCGATATTGTCCGTGGTACGTCGTTCATCAAGAGCCGGACAAAATAGAAAGGCGCCGGGCGAGAATCAACCATTCCTCTCGCATTTCCGAAAAACTTGCTCTGGCAGCCGCTGGCCTTGCAAGGACCACAATCATCCAGCCCGGGGAAAGTAATCCGCGGTGCAAACGGCAAATTTCACGCAATCTGCGCCGCACTCGGTTGCGGCTTACGGCCTCTCCCACCCGCCGCGAAGTTACCAATCCAAACCGCGTCCCACCGCCTGTCGGACACCGTGCAACACTTAAACGCAACAGCCGTCCTTGCACCGAGCGCCCTTCCGAGCGCACAAGGGCAAACTCCTTGCTGAGCCGGATGCGCGCCGCACGCGGAAATCGAAGCCGGTCAGGCCTCGGTGTGCCTGGCGTAGGGGATCTCGACACCCTTGGGCAGCAGCCGTTTGCGACCGCGCTGACGACGGCGGCTGAGGATCGCCCGCCCACCCTTGGTCTTCATCCGGGCGCGAAAACCGAACTGCCGCTTCCGCGTGCGCTTGCTTGGTTGATAGGTGCGTTTCATAAATCGAAAAAATAGAGCCGGACAGAATACGCTTTTCCCAGCCGGCGTCAATTCATGAAACGCAATGACACACCGTGTCCTGGCGGCCGAAACCGAACTGCATCCCGGAAGCGGCCTTAACCTGACGTTGAACCGGCGATGCGGACATCGCAGCTACAGTGCCAGGCTAACGGCGCAGCACCTCAACGCAGCGACACAGCTCGACGAAATCCTGCCATCCGAGCTCGAGGTAAGGATCGGTCTCCTTCACTGCGCGCAAGGTGAGCTCAGCGATCTTCTCCTCGGCGCGCTTGATGTGGCGGCTGACGCGGCTTTCGTGCCACTTCCAAAGGCTCGCGACCTCGCGCTGAGTCACACCATGCATGTGCACGAGCTGAAGCAATACCAACTCCTCGACATCGCACGCGGCGAATGCCTCGCGCAAGGCCGGACCGAGAATCTCGATGATGGACGAATCCGGGGGGGATGTTGCAGACCGCCCCGGCGCGCTCGGCCTCTCGGCCTCAATGGTCAACGAATAGACCGCCCGCGTATGCTGCGCCTCGCGCCGCTTCAGGGATATCCAGCGGTTCACGCAAATGGCCGTCAGCCACGATTTCAGCGCGGAGCGACCATTGAAGACGTGGAAGAGCGGGCGCGGACCCACCAGGCAGTCCCCCCAAAGCTGTGCCAGGATCTCGTCGATCTCGTCTTTTGACGCGCCATAGGAGGACAGCACCTTGCTCAAAAAGGGCGTCAGGCTCTTCTTAAGCTG
>DATDAX010000049.1:0-6184 GCA_036525175.1 Terrimicrobiaceae bacterium
TTCCCTGCTGGCGGACGGGGGCGCCACGCGCAACGACCAGTTGATGCAATTTCAAGCGGACATCCTCAATTGCGCGGTTTCGCGAAACTCCTCGCCGGAGGTGTCTCCGCTTGGGGCGGGATATTTGGCGGGCTTGGGAACTGGATTCTGGTCAAACCTTGATGACATCGCCGCTCTGCCCAGAGAGTTCGAACGCTTCGAACCAAAAATGCCGGAATCCAAACGCGCGGAGCTCTATGGCGGATGGCAGGCAGCGGTCGCGCGAGCCAAGAGCTAACGTTCGATTGGCAGCGGCGCGTGCTCTGATTCGATGGTGCCGAGTTATTCCGATATGCCGCACTTAAACTATCTTTCGGACCGAGCAAGGCCCAGAATGATTCAGAATCAACCTGTCTCAAACTGGCTTCGGAGCTTTTGCAACAACGAGCTCATCCATTGAAAGTTCAAAGCATGACATGAACCGAAGCCTCTCACATTCGAGGCCTCGCGCTCGATTTTCTTTTGGGCGTTGGTTCTGGTTGGCCGGAGCCGCGCTTCTGCTGCTCTTTCTCGTTATTAAGCCGCCTTTTGTCATAAAGCCACTTGCCGACCCAAAATCGAGTTCACAACTCCAGTCCAAAGGCTTTCAGTATGCTGACAAAGTCTGGGAAAGCAAAGTTCTGTCTACCATCCAGGAAAAGGCTCAGGACATAGCGAAAATTCTTCCGGAAATTCGCGCCGATCCCGGAAGCGCAGGACAAAAGTACGGCCGACGCGAATCCACAAACCCATACAGCTACATGGTTAAGGGAACCGGTAAAGTCATTGAAGTGCACACCGAATCTCAGGCTGGCACCATCATTGTCGAAATTCCCGGATTGGACGAGAGGATTGCGCTGCAGATTGGACCCGTCGTGCGCGGAACCGGGTTGCGCGATGCTACCGGCGCCGCTCCGTTCGATCAATTCTCCAACCAACTGGATTATGCGGATGTGTCCAAGGAGCTGAACAGCCGAGCCGTAAGGACTGCATTTGCAAGCATCGATCCCTCCACATTGTCCGGTAAGACGATCACGTTTTTCGGCGCGTTCACATTCGACCCACGTTCAAAGGGACTCGTGCTAATAACGCCCGTCAGGGTCGACCAGTAATTGCATGCGATGAAGCCGAGCGATCCTGTCGAGCGGACCTCTCCAAACGGTTCCGACGTTGTCGTGTTCGCCGAAAAGATCACCAAGCGTTACCCGGGTACGCTGGCACTCGACGAGGTCGATTTCACAGTGCATAAGGGTGCGGTCAACGTGCTGATTGGGGAGAATGGAGCGGGCAAGTCGACCTTGATGAAAGTCTTGGCCGGAGTGGAGCAACCGACCTCCGGTCGAATCCTGCTCGATGGAGTTCCCATGGAATTCAAGTCCACACGGGAAGCCGCGCGCGCGGGCATCGGCATCATTTTTCAGGAACTGGAACTGTTCCCGAATCTAAACATCTCGGAGAACATCTTCATTGGCCGCGAAATCACGCGAACCGGCGTCGTTCAGCATGCGGGGCAGGAGAAAGTTACGCGTGAACTGCTGGATCGACTCGAACAGCCGTTGGATCCCGCCGCCTTGGTGAGGGATCTGCGCATCGGCCAACAGCAGATCGTCGAGATCGCCAAAGCGCTTTCGCATAATGTGCGCGTCCTGATCATGGATGAGCCCACCTCAGCGCTGACAGCCGCAGAGACCGAGGCGCTCTTTCGGATTATTGTGGACCTGAAGATCCACGGGGTGGGCATCATCTACATCTCGCATAAGATAGAAGAACTGCTCACGATTGGGGACTACGTAACGGTCTTACGCGACGGCAAGCTGGCCGCAACTGCCCCGGCTAGTTCAGTGAACGTTGCATGGATCATCCAGAAAATGGTGGGACACAGCGTGAGTGCTCCCCGTCGCCGTACAAAAACGTTGACCGCCGGCGTCGATGGACCCGTCTTGGAGGTCAAAGATTTGTGCCTGCCGCGCGCCGGCGGCGGTTTCACCCTGGAAAACATCAGTTTCAAGCTTCATCGGGGCGAGATCTTGGCGATTTTTGGCCTCATGGGCGCCGGCAGAACTGAGCTTTTCGAATGCCTCATGGGATTGCATCCGGAAGCGACCGGCGAGATCCAGGTTTCCAACCGAACGATTCGGCCGGAGACGATTCGCGAGAGAATCGATCTTGGGCTGATGCTAGTACCTGAGGATCGCCAGCGCTTGGGTTTGGTCCAGAAACTTTCCGTTGCCCACAACATTACGCTTGCCAGCCTAAGACGCTTCGTGACTGCCTTCTGGCTTGATGAACATAGGGAAATGGAATCGATCGCTAAGCTCATACGAGACTTAGCGATCAAGGCTCGCAACCCGCAGAATCCAATTACTTCACTTAGCGGCGGCAACCAGCAGAAAGTGGTTTTAGCCAAGAGCCTGCTCACTGAGCCTCAAGTCCTGCTTTTGGATGAACCGACCCGCGGCATTGATGTCGGGGCCAAATCGGAGATTTTTGAGATTATGAATCGGCTCGCCGAGCAAGGCTTGGCTGTGCTCTTTGTTTCCTCGGAGCTTCTGGAGATGTTCACTGTCCCGGACCGCATACTTGTCTTCTCGAAAGGGAAGATTACCGGCGAGTTCCCACACGACGCGGTGACCGAAGAGGCGTTGGTTCTTGCAGCGGGTGCGCGGAAACAAACCGATCATCTCATCCGGCCAAACGCATGAGACTTTCAGTAATCGTTGCCACATGAACAAGCCTTTTGCCAGTGCTCCGGCCCCTCTTGAACCTCGCAAACCCAATGAAGCGTCGGGCCTGTCATTAGGGGTCCTACTCTTTCGGTTGAGGGCATTGATCGCCCTATTTGTACTGGTCGGAATATTTTCGGTTCTGTCGCCCTCATTCTTCACTCAGCAGAACCTAATCATCCTCGTCGGCCAAACCGCTATTACCGCGATAATGGCGGTGGGTATGACATACGTCATTCTGACTAGCGGCATTGATCTGTCGGTCGGTTCCACCGTTGGACTTTCCGCGATGATGGCGGGCCTGCTCATCGATCGCGGTGTCGAAATCTCGCCCCTCGGAATCGCGGTTTTTTTCAATATTCCTGCAATCATTGTAATCGTCCTGTGTCTTGGAGTACTAGTGGGGGCAATTAACGGACTCCTAGTAACACGGTTCAACGTTGCGCCGTTTATCGCAACGCTTGGAATGCTTTACGTTGCCAGGGGCGCCGCTCAGTTGAGCAACAATGGCGCGACTTTTCCCAATCTGGTCGGAAGTCCTGAACTTGGGAACACTGGCTTCCCCATCCTTGGCTCGGGGAATCTCCTTGGGATTCCGATCGTTATCTGGATCATGATTCTCTTCGCGGGGGTGGGCGCATTTTTCGCGAGTAAGACGCCATTTGGACGCCAGGTCTATGCTGTGGGGGGTAACGAACGCGCCGCGGAGTTGTCCGGTATCTATGTTAATCGCATTAAGATGGCAGTTTACATGATCTGCGGGCTGTGTGGTGCGATGACAGGACTGATTACTGCCTCTCAGTTGGTTGCCGCGCATCCTGCCACCGGTGAAGGTTACGAACTGAACGCGATAGCCGCGGTCGTATTAGGGGGAACTTCGCTCGCGGGCGGGCGCGGAACGATCTGGGGAACGATTGTTGGCGCGCTCGTTATTGGCGTTCTCACCAATGGACTCGTGCTCCTTGGCATTCAGGAGTTCTGGAAGAAGGTCATCACCGGTCTGGTAATCATACTCGCCGTCGTTCTCGATCAACTCCAGGAGCGCCTTCAACAGCGTCTTGCCCTCAACCGTGCATAGTGCCGATTGCAGATTTTCGTTCCGCTTTTAGAACAATCTTCTTACCCTACAGAAAGCAACCCAAGCCTCAAACACTCCCATGTCCAAACACACCTCACTCCAACCCGATTCCGATACCCCAAGCCTTCCAACGTATGTCTCCGCAGGACGGAAAGCCCTGCTCCTTATGCTAGCTCTATTCGCGGTCCTGCTTGCTGCGGAAGCGATCATTCCATCCGCGCTGGCCGCAGACAAGAAGCTCGTCGCGATCATTGTGCCTTCCCCGGAGAATCCCTTCTTCAAGGCTCTCGCTGACGCTGCTGAGGCGAAAGCAAAGTCGCTTGGCTACGACACGCTCATCCTGGTGCACAACGACGATCCCGTCAAACAAGCCCAGCTTTTCGAAACCGCCATCGCGCGCAAGGCCGCTGCAATAATTGTCGACAATGCCGGCGCCGATGCCACGGTTGCCGCTGTGAAGAAGGCCAAGGCAGCCGGTATCCCCTCGTTCCTGGCCGATCGCGAAATCAACACGACTGGAGATGCCGCGGCACAGATAGTTTCCAATAACTATCAAGGTGCAGTTCTTGGCGCCGAGGAGTTCGTAAGGCTTATGGGCGAAGAAGGCGACTATGTCGAGCTGCTCGGAAAGGAAACCGATACCAATGCGCACATTCGCTCCAAGGGCTACAACGATACTCTGAGTCAGTACCCTAAGCTAAAGAAGGTAGCGGAGCAGAGCGCGAATTGGAGCCAGACTGAGGCATTTCAGAAGATGCAAACAATCATCCAGCAATTCCCGAATATCAAGGGCGTTATCTCTGGCAATGATACGATGGCACTTGGTGCATATTCTGCTTTGAAGGCAGCTGGCAAAGGCAACGTGCTCGTTGTGGGATTCGACGGCAGCCCGGATGTTGCCGAGTCGATCAAAGCGGGTGAAATCCGTGCCACTGTTTTGCAACCCGTTGTGCAGCTCGCCGAGATGGCAGCGGAGCAGGCAAATCAATACATTACCACTGGGAAGACCGGAGCGGATGAGAAGCAGACCGTGGATTGCATCCTAATCACTCCAGATAATGTCAAGAATTATACATCCTTTGGTCTGAAGGAATAGCGCTCTGGTTGAGCTAGTATGATCCAGGCCGTTGGATAGATTCAGTGCGGTTAGAGCGCTTGGCTCTGGAACACCATCGAAATTCCCCGGTCCTTCGGTTCGAGGTCGTGCGCGACACGGTCTCTCTGATCAAGATTGTCTCGCTCGTGATCGTTTTCGAGCCCGGCAACCATCCGCAGCGTGATCGACTTGCCGCCACCCGATGGGCCTACCAGGACCATGAACTCGCTGTCTTTGATGTCGAGGCTGATGTTTTTAAGCCGCCGTGAACGTCGGCCGTGCACGATCATCGGTCTAGCAGGTCCTAACCAAATTCTTATTGAACGTTATGACTAGCTCACACTTCAGGAGAGTGCGCTCATAGCGTAATCGCAACATTCACGGGCGACCGAGGAAAAGGTCTAAGACGAGGCGCTGAGCGGCAAGAGCATCCTGGCGATCCTGCGCAGCCTCAAGGGCTTCGAGATCCAGGCGGTCCAGAAGCGCGTCGAGCTGCCGCATGGTGCGGATGCTTTCCCTTGCCGCAGCAACCGGATCCTCCCGGAACGGAAACTGATCGAGGAGAATGACCTGATCCCACCCGATCTTGCGAAGAGCCAGGAGGAATTCGAGTGTCTCAATCAGGTGCACTGAGCCCACTGGCATATCGTCGTCCCAGTCACGCCAGTTGTCGTTCACCTCGACACTCGTGAGGCGGCCATGCCGGGCCGCAAGCTGCACCGCCTCCGCAGGAGTCTCCTTTGCAAGGAAGGAGTGGCCCGAATCGAACACGATTCCGACGTTGTCGACTCCCATCGCCTGGATCGCGAGCAACGTATTTGCGACATTGCTGAAAAACATGTGCGTCCGCGGCTCCTTGAACTTGCATTCGATTCCGAACTGCATTTTGGGGGCGGAAGCGGCGACTTCGCGCACACCCTCGACCGAATAGCGCCAGAGAGCCTCGTAGTCGGCCTGAAAGGGATAGTCATAGCCATCCTGCCCGGGCCAGAACTTGACGTACTTGGCGCCGAGCTCCTGGGCGACGGTGATGGCTTGCTTGTAGAGATCGATGGCCTCGCGGCGCGTCTGCGGATTCGGGTTAGTCAGCGCACCCTTTTGAAACTTGCGGCTGTAGCTCGCTGGAGTGATCGCATAGCAGCGAAGTTTGTTGCGCTCGAGAGCAGCCCGAATCTGACCGACACTTACACCACTATCAAAGGGATAGTTAATGTCGAGGGCTACTAAGTCACCGACCTGGCCAGCTCTATCAATCGCTTCCAGCACCCC
>DATDAX010000050.1:0-10188 GCA_036525175.1 Terrimicrobiaceae bacterium
GACGATAGAGCCCGTGAAGACGATCACCTTGCACATCTTGTCGACATGCGAAATGGTGACCAAATCGTGCAGTGGCTTATAGAGCGCACAGGCAGGAATCATGATGGTAAGCACCATCGCAAAGCCTCCAAAAATCGCGCCAGCTACGAAATATGGCGGGAAGATCGTCGTGTGCCAGCCAGGGATGACTGAGGTGGCGAAGTCGAAGGACACGACTGAGTGCACAGAGAGAACCAGCGGCGTGGAAAGGCCGGCAAGAATGAGGTACGCCATCTCGTAGTGACGCCACTGACGGTTCCCGCCACGCCAGCCAAGTGCAAGAATTCCATAGACAAATCTGCGAATCTTCGTCGTGGCGCGATCGCGCAACGTGGCGAGATCGGGAATCAAACCCGTGTACCAAAAGAGAACCGATACCGTAAAATACGTGCCGACCGCGAAGACGTCCCAGAGCAAAGGGCTCCGAAAGTTCTGCCAGATGCCGTTGGAATTCGGAACCGGCGCCATGAACCAGGCCATCCACACTCGACCGATATGGAACCCAGGATAGATCGCGGCGCAGATAACCGCAAAGAGCGTCATGGCCTCCGCTGCGCGGTTGATCGAAGTCCGCCATTTTTGCCGGGTCAAAAAGAGGATCGCCGAAATGAGAGTTCCCGCGTGTCCGATACCGATCCAGAAGACAAAATTCGTAATGTCCCAAGCCCAGCCCACCGGATGGTTATTCCCCCAGACGCCGACGCCGGTGGCGAGGAGGTAGGTAATACATCCGAAGAGCACCAGGGCAAGGGGTGCGGTCACAGCCATGCATGCCCACCACCAGAGAGGAGTCTTCGACTCAACGATTGAGCTTACATAGTTGGCGATCCACCCCATCGTACGCCTGTTGAGCACAAGGGGCGCACGCTCGACAGCAAGCTCCTCGGGCGTCCGCTCCGAATGGCGCGGCTCTACTGTGGTCGTTCCGTCAGCCATGGGATAGGTACCCCCGATTGTGGATGGCAAAAACCATGAGAGCCGTGGTCAGTCCGGACGAACTGACGGAGCAGCACTCTGACGTTTCGCGCCCGCCTCTCATCAGTGATTTCCCTCCGTTTTCTGATGCTCATCCGGGGCGTGATCGCCTTCAGAAGCCCCGCCGTGGCCATGGGGCACTCCGTTGGCCATGCCGACCTTGTCCGCGCCGGGCATCTTAGGGTTCGGATTCTTAATGCGGGCCAGATAACTTACCCTTGGCTCTGTGTTCAAGTATTTCAACATCACGTAGGCCCGATCGGCTTGTCGCAGGCGCGAGACCCGGCCCTCACGATCCTTGATATCGCCGAACACCAATGCGTCACTCGGACACGCCTGCTGGCAGGCCGTTTTAAATTCGCTGATAGGCACCTGGGATTTGTTGCGCGGGCCTGCCTCGACAAGTCGTGCGATCTTCGCTTCCTCGATCCGCTGAATGCAAAAGGTGCACTTTTCCATAACCCCGCGCATCCGAACCGTAACATTCGGGTTCTTCGACATCTTGAGGCTGTCGGCCATGCCTTTCTTTCCCAATGGTCCCAAGTACAGATGCTCGAGCGATCGCTGGTTGTAGTCGAAGTAATTAAAGCGACGGACCTTCCAGGGACAGTTGTTGGCGCAGTAGCGGGTTCCAATGCAGCGATTGTAGGCCATCAGATTCAAGCCATCCTCGCTGTGAACGGTGGCATTGACGGGGCAGACTGTTTCACACGGCGCGTTCTCACAATGCTGGCACATCACAGCCTGGGCGAGCATTTCAGGATCTTCGGGATCGCCGGCAAAGTAGCGGTCGATGCGGATCCAGGCCATGTCGCGGTTCTTGCGAACCTGCTCCTTGCCAACGACAGGAACGTTGTTTTCCGCCTGACAGGCGACCACGCAGGCATTGCAGCCAAAGCAACTATTCAAATCAACCGTCATGCCCCACTGCTCTTCCGAGGTGAGCTGCGGGTGGGAGTAAAGAGAGATATTCGGAGGGATGTGGCCGTCCATGCCCATCGTTTGGGCGAACTTTGGATCATGCTCGTAGCGTTCGAGTGTTCCTTCGCGGAACAAATCGCGGCCCTCCATGCTGCGATGCTCCTGCGTCTGCGCAAGCGGATACGTCTTGCCGGTGACCTTCACCTCCACACCCGGGAGGAATCGCGATCCCGCCGTCGAGCGCAACGGATACGCATCGAACCCGACATTCTCAAGGAGAGCGGAGACGCCGGTGCGTCCATAACCCAGCGCAAGGGAAATGGAATCATCTGCATGGCCTGGCGCGACAAAAGCCGCCGCGACAACGGACGCCCCTCCCGACTTGATCTCGATCACGTCCGCGACGATATCGAAGTCGATCTCATTGCCCAATTTCTCGGCGACCTGATATATCGGACCGAAATTGTTGGCTCGAATGCCGAGTTTCTTCGCGGTAGCCGGGCTGACGAGCGCAACGTTGTCCCAAGTGACCTTCGTCTCGAAGTCCGGGGTTTCCTGGAGCCATGAGTTGTTGGCGTAACGTCCATCGTCCACGCTGGTGCTCTGGAGAAAAACAAGCTCCAAGCCGCTTGCGACCGGTTTCGCATCCTTTATTGCCGCCGCTGCTTGCGTCGCGGAAAATGAAAGGAAGGTTTCCGGCCATTCGCTGCCCGGAGCGAAGCCCACGCGCAGAACGGAATTCCATTTCTCATCGTTTGCCTTGAAGCGCTGGGTAAATGTCTCCTTGACGAGCGAGGGACCCTCGGGTTTCGGCTGGCCCGTAAGCTGCGCTAGGATCTCCATCTCGCTTACCCCGTTCCAGAGCGGGAGAATCATCGGCTGCACAACCGAATAGGTCCCGTCGAAGGCACAAACATCGGCCCACGCTTCAAGGTAGTGGGCCTCGGGAATGTGCCAGCGGCAAAGCTTCGAGGTCTCGTCTTCAAACAGCCCGAGACGCACAGATTGCGGGACGTTCTTGAGCAAAGTGCGAAAATCCAGATCTGCTGGCGCATTGTACGCAGGATTGCCTCCCAGAACAAAAAGCGTCTTTATCGTCCCCGCTTTCATGGCGGCGGCCAGATCGCTTATTGAAGAGGCGGGCTTCTCTCTAGAGTCGGTTCCAAGTATGGTCGCACCGATGTTGCCAAGCGCCTGGTTGATGGCAATGCCGAGGATTTGGACCCAGGCCGGTTGCTGCTCGCCGACAATGACGATGCTGCGCCCCGGGTTCGCGGAGAGATCATTGGCGCATTCAGACAGCCAGGCGTCGTCAAAGGCTGCATCCGCCTTTGGACAGGCGCCAATTACCGAGGCCAGCCCGGGATCCCCTGTCGACGTGGCAATCTTGCCTGCGAGCTGGCGCATGAATTCGCCAATCAAGGAGGCCTTGCAACGATAACGGTGGTCCGCGAGTCCACCTGTACCCGTATAATGGTTCTCGACAACGTAGAGCCGGTTCATCGGCGCGCCCTTCTGATCCGGGTTGCGGCGCGGGAAAAAGCCCTGCGCAAAACCGACACCCTTGTCACTGCCGTCAAGAAACTCACTGTCCAATGCAAGGATGACATCAGCGCGCTGGAATTTTGGAACCAGGCGCAGTCCCGGTGAAAAGCACGCCGCGACTGCCTTGTCCGCCTCTTGTGGGCCAAGTGGCTCATACTCACACCAAATCATCCCAGGATACTTGGCCTCGAGCTCCAAGCGAAGTCTGTCTCGCGTCGGAGAGTTCCTTCGCTCAACGAGAAAAGCCATCCCTTCGGGGCCAGACTCGTTCAGTTTCTTGAGAAAGTTGTCGAATGCCGCGGCGCCGACTTCTGCGCCATCTAGCTTGATCGTCTTGGAGCGATTTGGATCATAAAGATCCAGCACACTGGCCTGCGCGAAGGCGTCGGTTCCGCCGTTGCTGAAAGGATGGAGAGGGTTCCCCTCGATCTTTATCGGCCGTCCATCAACCGTGCTCACGATCAGAGGCATCGCCCCCTGCCGCAACGGCATCGCGGTTGCGTAATAAAGAAACTTCCCGGGAATCGTCCACTCAACCCCCTTGTTAAAGGGTACTAAATACGCTTCCGGACGGCGGCAACCCGTGAGCCCAATCCCTGCGAGCGTCATCGAGGCGCCCAGCAACTTCATGAAATCACGCTTGGTAAGCCCTCCATCGTCATAGACATCCGCCCCGCGTGGAAACTCGCGCCGGAGGACTGTTTCAAAGCCTGGAGAGTTCTCCAACTCGGCAAGGCTGCGCCACATGGCAGGCCTCTCGGACCTGGGCGGGTGATGGAAAGCGCGCTTCATCGATGACAACCTCCGCAAGTAACCGGCGGATTGACCTCCCACTCCTGCTTGAATCTCATGCCGATCTGATGCTGCTCCGCGCTGGAAGCTGCTTTCCAGTTCATATTGAAGACCTGATCAGGCGGGCGGAGATGGTTCTCCGGCGCGCGGTGGCACTCGAGACACCATGCCATGCTCTGGGGCTCGTGTTGGTATACGACCTTCATTTCGTTGACCGCGCCATGGCAGGAATAGCAACTCACACCGCGGTTCACGTGCACCGCATGGTTGAAATACGAGTAATCAGGAACGCGGTGGATCTTCACCCAGTTGACTGCCGGACCGTCGGCCTTGCCGTCGTTCCACGCCGCTCGCACAGCCTCGAGCTTCGGACTCTGTGCCCTCACTTGCTGGTGACAGCTCATGCAGGTCTGTACGGTCGGCACATTGGAATGCGAAGCCACCTCGACATAGCTGTGGCAGTACCTGCAGTCCATACCAAGCTGCTGGACGTGGAGGTCGTGCTGGAAAGGAACCGGCTGCGTGGGCTCATATCCGACGCGTGTATATTTCGGAGTAAAATAGTAGGTGATTCCGCCGGTAATTGCCGCCCCAAGCACAGCAACGCATACCGTCAGCTTCCACGGAAGCTGATTCGTCCACTTTGGGAAGAAATTGGCCATCAGACAGGCGATTTAGCGGTTAATTGCGGTGATTACCGACGAATTGCGGGAAACTAGTTTCCACGCTGGGAATGGCAATTGTTTTTTTGAGATCAAAAAGACAAAAAAGATGCAGATTCCCGCGGATGCAGTATCGGGCTATGAGTTGAGCCATGACTCGCGCTGTTTTCTTTTTATTGTTGCTGCTGGTTGTCTCGACTCTCGGACAGGAAACTGCCCAGGTCGCGCTTCCTTCGGTGACTCTGAATGTGGCGGGGAAGGCGGTGACGGCCGAGGTCGCCGATGAGCCGGATGAGCGCAGATCTGGTTTGATGTTTCGGGATAGTCTTGCTGCCGACAGCGGGATGCTTTTCGTAATGCCAAGGCCTGAACGCGCCGCATTCTGGATGAAGAATACGACTCTCCCGCTCTCGGTGGCATACATCAACCCAGGTGGTGTGATCGTTGAGATTCACGACCTCGAGCCCCTTGATGAAAAGCCCGTTCCCAGCTCCTTTCCGAATATCGCCTATGCGCTTGAAATGAAGCAGGGATGGTTTGCGGAGAACGGTATTCTTGCGGGAGACCGCATCAAGGGCCTCCCGCCGTTGACGGGCCAATAAGCTACGCCGTAGCAGCGCCGGCGTCCTTTAACTCGCTATCCCCACGCTTGAAGAACGCGATCTTGTCCAGATAGCGCTCCTGGAAATATTCCATATAGACATAGAAGACGGGCGTGCAGAAGAGCGTCAGGATTTGTGCGACGATGAGTCCACCCACGATGCACAGGCCCATGGGCTGCCTGGATGATCCGTCAGCGCCGAACCCCATCGCCATCGGAAGCGCCCCGAAGATTGCCGCAAAGGTGGTCATGAGGATCGGGCGCACGCGCTCGACGGCGGCCTCAAGGGCGGCAGCTTCCACGCCGAGCCCCTCTCTGCGGCGCATAATCGCAAAGTCCACCAGCATGATGCCGTTTTTCTTGATGAGGCCAAGCAGCAGAAACAGTCCGATAAACCCGTAGAGGTCAAGAGGCATGCCGAAAAGCTGAAGGGTGGCGAGTCCTCCGAGGCTGGCTACCGGAAGCGTTGAAAGCACCGTGATCGGGTGGATATAGCTCTCATACAGGATACCGAGGATGATGTACATGACGAAGATCGCTATGATCAGGAGGAAGATCATCGCCTTCACTGTCTCTATAAATTGGGCACTTGACCCTGCAGGCGCGCCGACAACCGAAGCGGGTATGATTTCCTTTGCCGCATTCTGAAGTGCGTCCGTCGCAGTGCCCGCGGGAAATCCCGGCTTAAGATTGTAGAAGATTGTTACCGACGTGATCTGATTGATATGGCTGATGGACTCCGGTCCGGTCTTGACATGCGCCCGTACCAGCGAGCTCAGCGGAACGACATCGCCTTGTTGGTTGCGCACCCAGAGCAGATTCAGATTGTCAAGCTTCGAGCGCTGCCGGTCGAGGAGTTCGACAATGACCCAATAAACGTTCAACGGAGTTTGGATCTGGCCGCTCAAGCCTTGCGCAAACGCGAGGGCGAGGGTGTCCTCGATATCCTGAACGTTGACACCGTAGCTGTAGGCCTGGTCCCGCAAGATCTCGATTTCCAGGAACGGTGTATTCATTCGCATGTCGCTCGAAACGCCCACGAATCCGTCGGTCTTGCTCAACCGATCGACGAGTTTGGCCGCGGTCGCGTAGAGCAACTCCGGTTCAGTGCTTGTTAACTGATAGGCATAAGCGCCCTGGGTGTTTGAAGTGGCTCCGGTATCTATGTTGAGCGTGGGATATGGCTGCAAGAGAGGAACCACACCGGGGACCTGCTGGCGCACTTTCTCGATGATCCTTTGGGTAATCTCCGCGATCGGGGCGCGCTCGGACTCGGGCTTCAAGAGAACGATGAAAAGACCCATCGAGGTCGTGAGTTGGTTGTTCTGAAGCCCTGTGGCTGTAATTACCTGATCTACGCCCGGCTCGGCTCTTGAAATTTCCGTCAACTGGTTCTGGTAGGCCTGCATCTGTGCAGGGGAGGTTCCCTCCGCGGCAAGGTATACCCCCCTGATCATGCCGCTATCACCTACCGGGAGAAATCCCTTAGGGATCACAATGAATAGCCAGATCGTGCCACCCAAGGAAAGCAGCCAGACAAGAAGGGCGAGACCCTTGCGCTGGATCATCCACTCCAGCGAGCGTTTGTAATGCCCCTTGAATGCGTTGAAGTGCCTGTTGAACCAGCGTTGGTAACGATTCTCGGTATCCGACTTTTGCAGCAGGCGGGCACACACCATGGGTGACACCACGATGGCGACGACGCCGGAAAAGACAATCGCGACAACAATTGTCACCGCCATTTCATGGAACATGCGCCCGATAAGGCCTGGCATGAAGACGATTGGTATGAAGATCGCCCCCAGGGACAGCGTCATCGACAGCACGGTGAAGCTGATTTCCTTTGCTCCGAGCAAGGCTGCCAAAGTGGCTGGTTTACCTTCTTCGAGGTGCCGGACGGTATTCTCCAGCACCACCACGGCGTCATCAACGAGCAGTCCAACCGCCAGGGTAAGCGCCATGAGAGACAGGTTGTCGAGGCTGTAGCCCAGCAGCAGCATGACCGCGAACGTCAGGAGCAAGGAGAGCGGAAGGGCAATAATGGGAATCGACGTCTCCCGCACGCGCCCGAGGAAGAGAAACACGACCAGCACGACGAGAGCAAAAGCGATAAGCAGGGTCAGCTTCACGTCGTTGATGCTCTCCACGATCTGCACCGAGTGATCGTAATTGATATAGGCCTCCACCGAGGCGGGAATGGAAGCCTGCAGGCTTTCGAGCGTATCTCGCACAGCGCGCGCGACGATGACATCGTTGGCGCCGGGCGCGGGAGTCACCGCAACGACGAGCGATGAAGCGCGAGGCTTCATCCAACTCGTCCAGAAATCTATAACCAGGTACTGCTTTTGAAGGCCGTCCACCGGCGTTGCCACATCCTTCATCCGGACTGGGGCGCCGTTCTGATACCGGATTATCAGGTCTTTATAATCCTCGGCGCGAAGGAGTTGGCCTTTGGGATTGATGATGTATTGCAGGTAGTTGCCGTAGATCTGCCCTCCGGGCATAAAAACGTTTCCGGTCGAAACCGCATTTGCCACGTCGAGAACGGTCAGTCCGCGGGAGGCAAGCGCGTTCGCGTCCATTTGGATGTTGACCGCGCGAGCAGACCCGTAAACCTGCGCCATGGAAACGCCCTCGAGCATCATCATGCGTTGGGCGACCATGTTGTTGGCGTAATCATAGAGATCGCCCATGGTGAGCGTATCCGTCGCCATCGTAATGTACACGATCGGCTGCGTATTAGGATTTACGGTCTGAAAGCTTGGCGGAGCGGGCAGGTCGTCGGGAAGGTTTCCCATGGCGCGCTGGATGGCGGCCTCCACTTCGGCCTCCGCCCGGCCCATATCCTTGTTCAGCACAAATTGCAAAACGATGCTGCTGACGCCCTCCTGGTTGCGGGAGGTAATGAGATGAAGACCTTCGATCTGCATCATCTGAATCTCGAGCGGTGTCGAGATGTTGTTCGCCATGATCTGCGGGCTCGCGCCGGGATAGTTGGTCGTCACCGAAATCACGGGATACGCCACGTCGGGAAGCTCGCTAACCGGCAGAGCAAAGTAGGCCGCTATGCCGAATATCGCCGCCGAGATGGCGCACAGCGTCGTCATCACCGGCTTGCGAATGAACGGCTCGGACAGGTTCATCGCACGAGGGTAAAGAGCCGCTTCTGCGAAGCGCGTTCCCTTTGCAGCCTGGTCAGGCGATTCACTTCGCCTTCTCCGGGCTTGGGGATGGCGAAGTCGCCCTGCCAGCCGGAAGAGCTAGAGGCTGATACGGAAGCGGCGTAACTGCTTTCCCGTCGTCCAAACCGAGCTGGCCGGCCGTCACCACCCGATCACCCGCGTTCAGCCCCTTGGAAATGACAGTAGAGTCGGCATGCCTCTGCCCAAGCTCGAGCTGGCGACGGGTCACCGTATTATTGGAATCCACGACGAATACGTAAGGTCCTTGCTGACCAACCATGACGCATTGCGAAGGTATGACTATCGCGTTCTGAAGCGTCGTCAGAACGAGGTCGACGTTGACGAAGAGTCCCGGCCACAAGAGCGCCTCCTTGTTGGGCATCGTAGCGCGAAGCGTAAGCGTTCCCGTCGCACTCGCAATCGCGTTGTCGATGAATGTCAACTTGCCGCTTACTTTCTCGTTCGGCGCACTGGGAACGGTCACCTCGACAGGCAACTCGCCCGCGGTGAAATATTGCCGCACCTTGTCGAAATCGTTCTCCGAAATGGTAAACTGGACGTAGATGGGATCGATCGTCTGAATGTTTATCAGCTTTGTCGTGTTGGCCGCGACGAGGTTTCCGGCGTCCACCAGATATATTCCCGTCTTGCCGTCGATTGGTGACGAAATCGTGCAATAGCCGAGATTGATCTTGGCATCGGCAAGCTGTCCTTCCGCTGTCTGCACTGCCCCTTGGGCCTGAAGCTGATTGGCCTCGGCAGTCTGCAGATCTGCGAGATCCACCGTCTTGGTTTTGTAAAGCTCCTGCTGGCGTTGAAGAGTCACCTGCGCATTCGCAAGCTGCGCCTTGGCGGAATCCAGGCTCCCCTGCGCTTCCTGAAGCGCCGCCTGAAAGGGTGCAGGATCGATCTCTGCGATGAGGTCGCCCTTCTTGACCGGGGCGCCTTCCTCGACCGCATAACGAAGCAGCGTGCCTTCGACCTGCGCCTGCAGTGTCACGTCGGCGATGGTTACGGCATTCCCAAAAGTGCCAATTGTCAATGGCATATTCTCCGCCTTCGCCACGGCGAATGTTACAGGCGGAGGAGGCGCTGGCGGCGTCGGTTTCCTGGCGCAGGAAGCCAAACCGATCCCTAGGAGAGAGAGAGCGACCGCCAGCTCGCGTTTCATTCCGTGGCTTGGTAGATGCGGAACCTCGAACTGTCAATCGCGGCGAAGCTCGCCATCGCAAACGGAATCTCCACCCGCGCCTGAAATCGAACTCCGATCGCCAAAATCCTTGCAAATGGATGGCAAGAGCAGACACTTGAAGGTACACTGTGGATAACCATGAACCTCAAAAAGAAACCCGAAGAGCCGCCAAGGCGCGAAAAGGAGAACATGGACGAGCCCCAGGAAGAGTTCATCGACATGTCGTCCATCCCGTCCCACACGAAGGAGGAAGAGGACGAAAAGGCGAAGAGCTCTGCT
>DATDAX010000051.1:0-7125 GCA_036525175.1 Terrimicrobiaceae bacterium
TCGCCTGACGAACCATGTCCGATAGCCTCTCACCCCTTCCGCGCGCGCCCGCAATCTCAAGCAGCCGCTCGCGCTGCCCATCCTCGACACGGACACGTAGCTGGTTGCGCTTACGCATTTATTCGTGATATACTGAAAAGAACCAATTGCAACATTTTATAAGCATCACTCTCCATTCACGCTGCTTCTAAGGAGAAGCGAACCGCGTGCTTGATGTCATCGGAAAACTCTTCGCTTCCTTCGTTGATATCTGTCTCATAGAAGAGGACGGCATTGCTGGGTGATCGTCTCTTTCCCCAGCGCAATCTTAGTGCCTTGACGTTCTTCGCCTGGGCGTGAAGGGCACAATCCCTGATCGCCTGGCAGTCGGCGTCCGTAATCCGTCCCTGCGGACAGGAAACAGAGCCCGGCGTAACCTCATTGTCCAACAGCACAGGGACTGGCAGCGATTCGAGAACCTCCTTCAGGTCCAGATGTTTTGTTAGATCCTGCTCTCGGCTTTGTTGAGGTTGCCAGAAAATCGCAAACCTTCCATCCTCTAGCTTCGTGGCGAGGCATGTCATTGTTAGTTGCGAGTCGAGATCGGCCCACGTTCTCTCAACGAAACGTCCTCGCAGGGCGTGGGCAATCACCTCTCGAACTCGACTGTTATGAATCGTCTTAAAATGATCTCCGTGTCGGAGCGCGCTGCCCAGCTGTGTCGTTGCCCCGGCGATGTTAACGATTCGTCCCTCTTGATTAACGGTAATGATGCCAAATCTCAGCGTCGAGAATGCTTCGAACAGTCCCGCGTCATCGTGTTTCTTCAACTCACGGTCGAAAGCCTCCGCAACGCTAATGGTCAACAGATGCGCGATGATCTGAAGATCGTCGAGGACCTCATTTGTGCATCGGGAGTCCTCCAGTCCAAAGGCAAGCCAACCAAGGAGGCGACTTTCCTTGACGAGGGGGACAAGCAGGTTCAGGTGTCGACTGTCCAGATAGTCGTACAAAGGCCGGGCCGGCCCGGCTTCAAGCTCATGCAAAGTCACCGGAAATGGCCGCCTCTTTATCAGGCGCACGACCTCCGGAGAGACGAAAGATTTTTCGCCGCCGCTTGCCTCCGGTTCCGAATAAATCTTTTGAAATCCATTCCTCTCCACCATGCGGAGAAACACCTCGCCGCGAGGAGCTCGAAGGTCCCAGAACAGTTGTCGCGCGGCCGCGATTAGAACGGCTTGAGGAGGTTGCTCTCCGCCGGCGGAGCGCGCAAGAGCGTGATCGAAAGGACTCGAAATTCGGCGATGCGCGGTATTCGGAGCCTCCTTCCGACTCGCTCGAGTCTCGTTCCTCCTGCGCGTGGCGAGTAGCTGTTGGACTGTCTTGAGGACTTGATCGGGCGAGGACGAGATCCGTCCCGCATAGCCGTTGATCTCGATCTTCAGCGCTCCGGAGCCGTCTACGACGACAGCGGGCACATCGTCGAGTCGCACCTGGAAGTCGTGCGCTTGGTCAAGTGATTCCTGATCCGTCACTATGCAAAGTGCGACATCGGGTTCGTGTGAGGGCTGCTCGTCGGAATCATACGAGCAGAGCTGAACTTCGGCTACGGATTTTAGGGATTCCACCACGCTTAAGGCGGCGCGAAACCCATCGTGACCATAGGCGACCAGGACTGAGTGTGTTAGTTTCATATTAGGGAATTAGGACGTACTCTATTTGGCGTTCTTTTTGTATTGGGTTGGGCTCTTGTCTGCGCAGTCGAGCACGATTCGCAAGAGGCGCTCTCAAAAGCAGTGTCGCATTTGCTCCACCCACACCGTGTGCATTGAGCATGGCGGTTTCGGGAAAGCAGCGCCGGGCCTCTCCCCGCACAAAGTCGAGCGCAACTTCTGGGATAGGCACCTCTAAGTTGGCCGTCGGCGGGACCAATCCATCGCGAAAGGACATGATGCTGGCCGCCACTTGTAACGGGCCCGCCGCCGCCATGGGATTTCCAATGATTCCCTTGATCGAATAGACTGGAATGTGGGAGGCATGGCGTCCAAGGACCTCCGCCAGCGCCTCTGCCTCGATACGGTCGATCACCGGATGCCCGGGACCCCAAGCCGATACAGAGTCGACCATCTCCGGAGTCCAGCCTGCATTGTCTAACGCCTCGCGCATGCAAGCAGGCCAGCCGCTTCCAGGTACACTTCTGTCGTGATCGAGACGCGAACCATAGCCGGTGATCTCCGCAATTATCGTTGCGCCTCGCGCCCGCGCATTGGATTTCTCCTCTATAAGAAACAAGCCGGCGCCCTCGGCGCAAACACCACTATCGGCGAAAACGTCAAAGGGCCGGCTAGCTTTCTCCGGGCAGGAATTTCTAACGGAGGAGAGACCGCTGTTTACGAACTCGGTCAACGGCGAGAGGCCAATCGCGCAGTCGGCCCCTCCCGCAATAACATAGTCGGTCGCGCCTGAGACAATATCGCGAGCCGCCAACCCAATGGCGTCCATTCCTGCCGCGCAACCCGTAGAGACAGTCACAACATTTGCCGAGGTCTCAAAATACTGGGCTAAGGCGCCCGAGGCTGCGTGCGGCGGGCACTGCGCGACCATGTAACGAGACGCTGCACGAGCCCCTTTTTGGCTGCGGCTTATACCAGATTCGCTAATCATCGAGGCGCAGCTAGTGGCGACACCAAGTCGGATGAAGGGATTCCTGGGCAATCGTTCCACCTCTGTTTTTAGCTGGCACGCGGCCCAAAGCACGAGTTGCGTATGCCGTGCAAGTCTCTTGGGCTTCACCGCAAGCGGGAGGAGCGAAAGATCAAAAGGAGGAACCTCTCCGCCAAATACGCAACCGGATTCCGAGGTGTCCACCCGCCTAATGCGACTGATGGCTGTTTCGCCCGTACGAACCATTGTCCAGAACGACTCCGGATCCAGCGCGCCGGGCGCCGCAACGCCCATAGCTGTAATGACGGCCGCACGTTGACTTCCTACCGAATGCATAGTCGTTCCTTTTCTCTGGCATCCCACATATCATCGAGCGAGCCTTCCTGGCTCCATAGCGGCTCGTAGCGTGAGGTTGCCATGCATCCGTTGGGATCGAAGATCCGCTGCATTTCAGACATTATCCCAGGCCAAGGATGCTCCATTTGTGGCACCAAATCCCCTTGGCGAAGCCCGAGTCGATAAGGGATGAAGCCCTGGCGAACATATGTTCGTAGCAAATCCTCCGCCGCACGTTGAGCCGCCTCTGTCTCTTCAGTACAGCGTCTATCAAAACCTAAGGAAACAATGAGAGCGGCAGCACGCGCACTCACGGCGTTGAGTGAAAGTGGAACACCCTTGTATCCGTGTCGACGCAGCGTAAGGATCGTCTGGTTCTCAACATCTACGATCGTATTCCCGCAGAGCGGCACGACAGGCGTCAGATGAATCAGCCCGGCACCACTCGCTTCAACTGGGGCGGTGACAGAAGCGGAGTAACCAAAGACGCTGAAAGCCACGCTGGCGAGCGCCACATCTGAGGGACGACCCTGAACGAGCTTACTTAAGCCGGGACCCCCTTCTTTGCCAAGAACCTCGAGGCGTCCGAGCGGTTTTAGCAGGCTCGCGAGGTGCTGCACAGAGGCGTCGAAGACTTCCCTGGAACCTTTGATAGGAATGAGCACCGTCCAGGGCGCCGCATTTAACGCGAGCTGTTCCGCCCCATGCTTGTCGAGGTGTGGGGACAACGTGGTAACGACGCGCTCGCGGTTGAAGAAATGCGGCACCCCATAGCACGCACCTTCGGCAATTAAGTCGGACACTACCGAGATGAGTTCAGGCAATAGGCCGCGATTCGCCAAGTGGCACACGACGCCTCCCATCACCTCGGGACGGCGATGGAGCGCAATCGTTGCCGCGGTGACGACACCGAAGTTACTCTGGCAGAAGAGCCCGGAGGGATCGGGACCCAATCCACCGAGATAGGTAGGAACCTGAGTCGAGGCTTTGTATCTAGAGGTTCGCGCAATTTCTCCACTGGGCAAAACCACCTCCAGGTCGAGCAGGTCGAGATGACGCTGCCCGGAATAGCCGATACCCCGCTCCAGCGCGTTTCCGATGACGCTTGCTCCCAGTCCCGCCCCTGTGACGTTAAAATAGTGGCTGCCGCCCTTGAGGTCCAACGCTTCCTCAAGACTTCCCTGCGTGACTCCGGGCTCCAAATCCACGCAGTGGCTTTGCAGATTGAGCGCCCGTATGCGTCTGAGCCCGGACAGATCTAGAATATAAGCTGCATTCTGGCTTGCGAGCCCGGATCCAAATCCCCAGTTCTTGCCGCAGGAAAAAGGCTGTAACTTGACTGCTCCTCGCGCCTTCGAAGCAGCATGAACGATGCGCTGAACATCACTGACGCCTTGAGGACATATCACGCCCAGTCGGTCTCGACGGTTTCCACACAAAGATTCAACCAACCCGCCAGGGCTGAGCCATCGAGCCACGTCACTTTCAAAAACTTTGCTTGACCTAGACATGGAATCTAAATCCGAACGTTGAAGTCGCAATTGCCACCGCACTGCGCAAAAGCGAAATTCTGGGGCTTATATTCATTAGCAGTGATAGACGCGGAGGGGAACATGAGCGAGACTGATAGGGTTTCGCTCTAATAGGGTGCGTTTTGCACCATCGTCATCCCTAATTTTTCACAGCCCAATGTGTCCTTTTAAACCCTTTGATGTACAAATATAACTCGTTTGTATCACAAATATATTATATGTAATACATTTATGAAAAATGAGTTATGCACCGAGAGCCTCGGCAGATGGGCCAAACGCTGCGGCATATCATATCGGACGGCATGGCGCTGGTTTCGAGACAACAAGTTGCCAGAGGACGTCGTGGCCGAACAAATGCCCACGGGAACCATTCTAATTCGGGACGGGCGTGTTGCGAGGAACATCGGGCAGGCTGAGGAAGCCGTCATTTACGCCCGCATCAACCCGCGCCAGGACCAATCTCTTCTGCATGAGCAGATCGAATCCTGTCGCTCGTTTTGCGCAGCAAAAGGATGGACAATCAAGAGGATTGTCAGAGAAGTTGCTCCGGGCGTCGGGCCTCAACGGGCGAAACTGGGTCGCCTTATTCAGCAACGCATACCCCGTCTCGTCGTTTCGACGCCGAGTGTACTAAGCCGCTTTGATTTCCGGCTCTATGACACCCTGTGGCAAAACATCGATTCCGAACTAATTATCGTCGACCGTTCCGAGGAGATTGGCGGCCACGGGGGAGCATTAGAAGACCTCACTGACGCAATTAATATCGTTTGTCATCGTCACTATGGTCCGAAACGTGGGGCGGCGCTCGTCGAGTTGTTGAGCCGAGTCGTTCACGGCACCCTTTCCGTTTGAGCGGCTTCTACCGCAAGCCGCTATCGAGCTTGGCAAAAGCTGCAATTAGCTTGTGCCGCGTACTAAAGCCAAGTTTTCGATAGATTGAACTTAGCTGATTACGAACGGTGATCTCACTCTTCCCTAGCTTCTTGGCGATGTCCCGATTGTGCAGTCCCTGCGCTGCAAGAAGGGCGCAATCACGCTCGCGGCGGGTCAACTGATTGAGCTTATCTGACACGTCTACACCTTGCTCAGAGAGGCGCTCCTCTTTTAGCGTGAGGAGGAACGTTCCCTTGGAAAGAGAGAGGGAACGTGAGGGCAGGAACTCGATGGAAGCGCCCAACTCCACCTTGGACGGATGGTGGTAATCGAGATGGAGCGATCTTCTGCCCCCCGGACCCTGACTCCATTTTTGCGCCATGATGCTCGGGCGCATACGCTCAAGTTCAGCCAAAATGTCCCCGGGGACCTGAAGTCGTCGCGGAGCCTTCAAGAAAGAAACGCGACCATCACTTCTCCACTTTGAGCACAAGTGATTGGCAAAGGCATTGTAGTGCATAACTTTCAGGTTCCAGTCTAATATGAGGGTCGCTGTTGGCAGAGAAGACATGAAATGCCGTAGCGAAGAGTCAATGAGGCGAGACTCCTGATGTTTTGCGAGCCTTCGAATTACACAAGCAAAGTGAGGCTGCAGAGCCTGCAACTCCTGCATTTGCTCATGGGTAAAGTCTCCCTGGTCCTTGTTACGCATCACCGTTAGTGTGGCGAGCCAGGTCGCATCACGCCACGCCACCAACGAAGCGCCAAATTCGGACTCACTAGGGCGCAGAAGCTTTTTGTAAAAGGCAGAACGGTGCAGCATGCTCGTTGGCGTGTAGTCGGAATGTTTTACGACGGTGACCTGCGGATTCACCGGACTCCGGCGAAGCCAGATGTCGTCCTTATGGGTCTCCGCCATATATTGGTCGACGAGAGCCTTGTATTTAATTGGGAACAGCTTAAAGGGAAGCTCAAACTCTAGCGGCCGCAATAGAAGCAATAACAGCTGATACGGCACACAAACCCCAACAAGGTCAGAAGTCGCCTTGCTCAACTCGGTAACGTTATCGGCTTCGTGAAGGCGAACCAACAGCGCCTCCGCATCCCGATTTGAATGAAACGGAAGAAACGACACCTTTTGGTTCGTTTGTACCATAGTCATGATTCGGTCATCCCTCTAGCATCCTATTGTTACAAGAACAAGTTTCACATACCCAAAAAGAGAAATTCACCCCGAAGCGTTCCCGGGGGCATACCAACTAAAAAACCTATCGTAACATCGCACATTACTGAGGGCAAGATGCATACCTTCGAACCCAGTGTTTTGGTCCGCTCGCACTATGGCCGATCGGGCCCGGAACGTTCCCGCGGCATTTGACCATGCGAAGCGTGTCCGATCGAACTTGCGGAAGAAATGAACGCTTTTGGTTCGTTTGTACCATGGCCAATTCGTGGGTCTCCGCCATACTTAATCTCAAATTCTTTCAAAGCTATAACCCGCGGACCCACTAGGCTCAGTCCTGAAGGATCGATACAAATCGCCCTTCGGAGGGAGTGAAATCGCGAGTAGCATTCAAATTGGACCCAGCAAGAAAGGAACCGAACCCATGTGGAAAGTCGTAATAACCGAGATTCAGGACGCCAACGCGCTGGAACCGTTGGAAGTGCCGCCCGGGGCGTTTTTCGTTAGCACGGAACGCTTTGCCCGGACCGTCGAGAGCCTCGATCTGCAGTCACTGAT
>DATDAX010000052.1:0-9300 GCA_036525175.1 Terrimicrobiaceae bacterium
CGTAGAGGAGCGCGCCTGTGGAAAGGCGCGCCTTGTGCAGTGCCGCGTACTTGTGCGAGCCGAGTTCGACCGGTTGCGCCATGAAGAACCTTCGAAACAACTCCTCATCCTCCCGAGCGGCCGCTTCGAGCGACTTGAGCAGCACACCTTGCGGAAGTCTCTCGACATCCTGATGGAGCAAGGCGTTGTTGCCGAAAACCAGCTTCGCCGAGAATTCCGCGACACCCTGTGAGTTATTGATCAGCCGGCCCTCGCTTGTAACGGGTCCCGCGATTTCAAATTCCGACAGGCCAAGAGCACCAATATTGGAAAAGCGCCACGCTTCGTTCTTGCGGGTTGGACCAGGTGTAGCCTCGTAATCGGCCCATGCGGAAGCCTGCTGTTCTTGAAACCACGCGGGCCAGTTCTGTTCGGTTTCCTTTGATACGGGTTCGCTGGCTGTAAGACTCATAGGTCGTGTCGACGGAGGTGCCCAGCCGAGTTGGAGGCCGTTGGAAACTGCGCTGTTCGTTGAGTGACGTTGCGCCACTTGTTCATCCGACCGATCCCTCCATCTCGAGATCGATAAGACGTTTCAGCTCAACCGAGTATTCCATCGGGAACTGCTGGACCAGGTCGTTGACAAATCCGTTGACCGCAAGGCTCATGGCAGCCGCCTCAGAAATGCCGCGCTGCTGCATGTAAAAGATCTGCTCTGCGCTAATCTGGCTGACACTTGCCTCATGCTGGCATGCATTGCCCTGGCCTCGCACGGAAATGGCCGGATAGGTGTCGGTACGGCTGTGAGCGTTGATCAACAACGCGTCGCACTCGGTGTTGTTCTTGCATCCCTTGAGATGCCTGGGCACGTGGACGAGACCACGGTAGGTGGCGCGTCCGGTGCCGACGCTAATGCTCTTGGAGACGATGTTGCTGGTCGTCTCATCCGCAGCGTGAATCATCTTGGCGCCGGTATCCTGGTGCTGCCCATCGTTAGCCAAGGCGATCGAAATGACTTCCCCGCGGGCCTTTCTGCCCTTCATCACAACACCTGGATATTTCATCGTGAGGCGGGAACCGATATTGCAATCGATCCACTTGATCTCGGCCCCCTCATGGGCCAGACCCCTCTTGGTGACCAGATTGAAGACGTTTGGACTCCAGTTCTGGACAGTGACGTATTGAATTTTCGCGCCAGGCATGGCGATCAGTTCGACGACCGCACTGTGCAACGTTGCTGTGTCGAACTTCGGCGCCGTGCAGCCCTCCATGTACATGATCTCGCTGCCTTCGTCAGCGATGATGAGAGTGCGCTCGAACTGGCCGAAGTTCTCCGCATTGATCCGGAAGTATGCCTGCAGCGGATGCTTCACTTTCACACCCGGCGGCACGTAAATGAACGAACCACCGGAGAAAACCGCACTGTTGAGGGCGCTGAACTTATTGTCGCCGGTCGGGATAACCTTGCCAAACCACCTTCGAAAGATCTCAGGATGCTTGTGCAATCCTTCAGTCGAGCCCACAAAAATGACCCCCTGTTCGCCGACCGCCTTCTTGATGTTGGAATAGGCCGCCTCGCTGTCGAATTGCGCCTCCACACCCGCAAGGAACTTGCGCTCCTGCTCTGGAATGCCCAGGCGTTCGAACGTGCGCTTTACATTCTCGGGAACTTCGTCCCATGAGCGCTTTGGAGCTGTGCCCTGGGAGAGATAATAGCGAATATTGTCAAAGACGATGTTATCAAGATCATGGCTGGCCCAGTGCGTTGGCATGGGCTTTTCCACGAATTTCCGATACGCGTCCTTCCGGAACTCGCGAATCCAGTCCGGGTCTCCCTTGACGTCGGAAATGTAGTCGATGGTTCGCTCCGTCAAGCCAGTGCCCGCATCGAACGCGTAGTCAACGTCGTAGCGGAAGTCGCCAATCGAGCGGTCAATTGAGATGTCGTGTTCGGTATTTGTGCTCATTGCTTTGTCCTCAAGCGGCCAGCGCCGCCTCTTTCTCGACCCAATCGTAGCCTTCGGCCTCCAGTTTCAGGGCAAGGTCTTTTTGGCCGCTTCGCACAATACGGCCGTCCACCATCACATGGACGATATCCGGCACGATGTGGTTGAGCAGCCTTTGGTAGTGGGTGATGACCAGAAATCCGTGTTCCGGAGCGCGCAAGGCGTTAACTCCCTCAGCAACCACCTTCAGCGCATCGATGTCGAGGCCGCTGTCAGTTTCGTCGAGAACGGCGTAAGCGGATTCGAGCATGGCCAACTGCAAAATCTCGCAGCGCTTTTTCTCTCC
Source organism: Terrimicrobiaceae bacterium (assembly GCA_036525175.1). Taxonomy (GTDB): domain Bacteria; phylum Verrucomicrobiota; class Verrucomicrobiia; order Chthoniobacterales; family Terrimicrobiaceae; genus DASTFP01. The sequence goes on from DATDAX010000052.1 coordinate 2,272, forward strand.
TCCCGAAAAGCCCTCATTGACTGAACGAGAGGTGAATTCGCGCGGAATCTTCAGCGCGTCCATCTTCGCATACAGTTGTCGATAGTATGCGACGGCATCAAGTTCCTCTCCCTCTGGCAACCGCGCTTGAATCGCCGCACGAAGAAAATTGGCAATGGTTACTCCCGGAATCTCCATGGGATACTGGAACGCGAGGAAAAGCCCCGCGCGCGCACGTTCGTCGGGCTCCATTCCAAGAATGCTCTGTCCATCGAGAAGGACATCACCGCTGGTCACCTCGTACGAGGGATGGCCAGCCATGACCTTGGCGAGTGTGCTTTTTCCGGAACCGTTCTTTCCCATGATGGCATGCACTTCGCCCTTCGGAACTTCAAGGCTCACACCTTTCAAGATTTCGCGGTCGCCGATATTGGCGCAGAGGTTTTTGACTGAGAGACTCATAAGATATTAAAATTCAGGTAGATTCTAGGATTTTTCAGGCGTTGCAGTCCGCGCATACACCGCGCAGGGTGATGTCGCTATGGGTGACGGTGAAACCCGCGGGCAAATCCCACGTCCGCTCAACGCGCCTGCTGGAAGCCAGCGGAACATCGTAAATCCTGCCGCATCGTTCGCACATGAAATGTCCGTGCTCGGTGAGATTCGGACAATACCGCGTCGCGTCGCGTTCCATATTGACCTGTTTGGCCAAACCGCAGTCCACCAACGTTTCGAGGCAATTATAGACCGTCGCCAACGAGATTGAGGGCATACGTTGTTTTGCGCGCAGAAAAACTTCGGTTGCCGTCGGATGGTCCCGCTGGGCAAGCAGGACTTCGTACACCTCCCGACGCTGTGGCGTGAGACGGTGCCCGTTGTGGCTGATCATCTCTTCGTAGCCAGGGTTTCCTTGCGCGGCCGATTTCATTGCAACCCAACCTATGTGCCTGTCTATCTAAATCAAGAATTATTCTAAATTAACAAAGTTAGGCCCGGGCAGGACGTTTTTTGGTCGTCTTTCGGCCGCCCGCTGCGAGGGAAGCACTTCGTTTCCGGGTAAGGTCGGCGATTGGGAGAGGTAAATCCTGCCTGCTCAGAACGACTGTTTTTAGGAACGTTCACGGTGAGGGTATTGCTTCGTCACCCTTTGATCGTAGCCTATCAGATATGAATTCTACAGAGTCCAACTTCATTCATACCCGTCGGGAAGCATTTCGTCTTGGATTGGGTTCTCTGGCCGCGGCGTGGTTTGGTAGTTCGGTCTTGTCCGCTTTGGCCGCCGAGTCGACCGCCGCTACGGCTCCGAGTGGCCCTTACACATTGCCGCCGCTTCCATATCCCTATGAAGCTTTGGAGCCCCACATCGACACGCTCACCATGCAGATTCACCATGACAAGCATCATAAGGCTTACGTGGACAACGCCAATAAGCTGCTTGCCGATCAGCCTGAGTTGGCCAAGCTTTCGCCTGAGGAGCTTCTGAAGAGTCTTGAACAGGTGCCGGAGGCCATCCGGACGGGTTTGCGTAACAATGTTGGCGGGCATGTCAATCATTCACTGTTTTGGCAAATGATGTCGCCGAAGGGCGGTGGCAAACCGTCGGGCGACCTAGCCAAGGCGATCGAGAAGGATTTCAAGTCTTTCGACGATTTTCAGAAGCAGTTCAGCGATGCGGCGTTGAAGCGCTTTGGAAGCGGCTGGGCGTGGCTGGTGGCCAAAAACGGAAAACTGGAAATTCTCTCGACAGCGAATCAAGATTCGCCGGTGACGGAAGGAGCAGTCCCGCTTCTCGGCGTGGACGTATGGGAGCATGCCTACTACTTGAAGTATCAGAATCGACGTCCTGAGTATGTTGGGGCGTGGTGGAACGTCGTAAACTGGGACTTTGTCAACGAGCAGTTCAAGAAGGTATAGCGGGTTGGCGCCCTCGCGAGGTGTGGGGATTCGTGAGAAACCCTGGAGGGTCCTTTCGCTTCGGTCATTGGGAAATGCGTCGGGGCAGCTTCGCCGATGCAGGCGTTCAGTCCCTGTGATAAGGGATGCCCGTCAGGATCGTGTGCGCTCGATAGATTTGCTCCAAGGCAACAACCAGAGCCAGTTCGTGCTGAAGGGTGAGGGGGCCGAGGGCCCACAGCATGTCGGCGCGCTCGCGCACACGTTCGGCGAGCCCATCTGGCCCGCCTACGAGAAGAGCGCAGATTTTTCGAGGATTGCCTTCGATTTTCCTTATCTCTTCCGCGAAGGCGCGGCTTGTGAAGTTCTTCCCTCGCTCGTCGAGTATCAAACGAAAGCACCCCTCGCTACGATCAAGCAGCTGGCTGGCCTCGCGAAGCGGGTCGGAAGGCTTGACGAATGCGGTATCCACCGTGGAAAAGCACCGTAGTCGCGCCAGGTACTCTGCGACGCCTGCGCGAGCGTACGCGAGGCGGGCTTTTCCGACTGCGACGATGCACCAGCGCAAGGGCGAAGCTAGTCCCTTTGCTGAACGGGGTTAAAATCCGCCGCGTGGTAAGAACTTCGAACCAGAGGGCCGCTTGCTACGAACTCGAATCCTTTTCGACGCGCGATCTCGCCGTAGACGGTGAAGGTTTCCGGTGTGATGTATTCGACCACCGGCAGATGCTGGGGCGTGGGGCGAAGGTATTGGCCCATGGTCAGCACTTGCACGCCGGCGCCACGGAGGTCGTCCAGTGCCTGAAAGAGTTCATTCTCCTCTTCACCCAAACCCAGCATGATCCCGCTTTTGGTCACGATCTCAGGCGCGATAGTCTTTGCCATCCGAAGAACCTCAAGCGAGAGGCGGTACTTTGCCCGTGAGCGCACAACCGGCGTGAGGCGCTCGACTGTCTCAAGGTTGTGGTTAAAGATGTGGGGACGTGCATCGAGGACGGATCGCAACGCGTGTTCCTTGCCATTGAAGTCCGGAGTAAGCACCTCAATGATAATCTTTGGATCCATCGCGCGGATTGCTTCGATTGTCCTGGCAAAGTGCTCTGCGCCGCCATCCTCGAGATCGTCGCGTGCCACGGCGGTGATGACGACATGCCGGAGCTTTAACCGCCTGACCGCTTCCGCAACGCGTTGCGGTTCGTCAACCTCCAACGCAAAAGGCTTTGCGGTCGTGACCGCGCAGAAACCGCACGCGCGTGTGCAGCGTTCCCCCGCAATCATGAAGGTTGCCGTACCCTGGCTCCAGCATTCCCAGCGGTTAGGGCATTGTGCGCTTTCACAAACCGTGTGGAGCCGGAGGTCCGAAACGAGCGCCTTGGTGGAGAAGAAAACGGGGTTGGACGGCAATCGAACCTTGATCCAGTCAGGCTTTTTCGCCTGGTGAAGCGCTGGATCGATCTTCGGCGAGAGCATGGAGGAAAGCATCGGGGTTTGAGTGCCGCCTGTCAAACCTTGAGCGGGTTGCGTCCCGCGAGCGCCCGTTGGAGAGTCAGCGGATCTGCGTGTTCGAGACCTCCGCCTGCCGGAAGGCCGTGAGCGATGCGCGTGACCGGGACCTGCAGAGGAACAAGCGCCTCGGCGAGGTAATTGGTTGTGGCTTCCCCTTCCACGTCCGCGCTCAACGCCAGGATGATTTCCGTCGGCGCCTCATTTTTCAACCGGGTAAGCAAGGCGCCGATGTGGAGTTGGTCGGGACCGATGTGATCCAGAGGGGCAAGTCGTCCGCCCAGGACATGATAGCGGCCCCTGAAAGTGCCGGTTCGTTCGATGGGAAGGATGTCGGTAGCCTGTTCGACGACGCAAATCTCCCTGCCAATGCGGCCTTGGTCCTGGCAGATTTCGCAATGTTCCTCAGTTGCAAAGAAGCCGCAGATGGTGCACGAGCGAAGGTTTTCGGCGGCTTTGTGGAGCGCTCCTGCGAGGTCCAGCGGTCTGGCGTCCTTCGATGAGGCCAGCCAGAGGGCGATGCGTTCCGCAGTGCGTGGGCCAATGCCCGGAAGGCGCCGGAGCTCCCGTGCGAGATCGCGGAACGGCTCTGGGTAATCGGCGGGTCTCATCTGGCCGGAGTGCAAGCTCAAGAGCTTGCGATCTCCTGTTTGCTCTACGACGACGTAAACAGCGCCATCTGGTCCTTGGTGACGACGTCTTCTTCTCCCCGGCGACTGCGCTCGACGCGCTGGATGTAAAAGTCGAGGGCAGAATCAGGAATTCCGGTGATCCGTGCCTTAGAGAACTCTTGCGTCGCCTTCTCCCACTGCTTCTCGCGGTAGTAAATCACTCCGCGCCAGAAATGGTCGCGACTGCGCTCCCGCTCGGGGGAAAGATCATGCTTCGGCGCCAGGATTTCGTAGAGTTCAATCCGGCGTCGCTCGCCCGCTCCTTTAAGAACCTCGATCGGCCGGGCCTCGAAGGTTTCCGCAGCCTGCTCGAAGGTTTCGGGACCAACGAGAATCCGGCAGCCATACGTCGCGCACGCTGCGCAAAGGCGCCGGGCGAACTCCACAGCGGGACCGGCCACGCTGAAACTTGCGAGCCGCGAGCCGCCGTAAGCCGCGGCGATCATTTCACCCGAATTGATTCCGATACGAAAATCGAAGCGCCGCTGCCATGTTGAATCGCATTCGCGATTCAGATTGTCCAGCCGTGAGAGGAGATCAATGGCCGCTCGGCAGGCCCTGGAGGCATGCTTCTCATCGGCCAGCGGGCTGCCGAAAACCACGCGAAGGCTTTCGCCGGTGCATTCGTCAAGGTAGCCGCCGACTTCCACAAGGTAGTCCGAGGCAGCCTGAAGATAGAGGTTTGTCATGGCGGCGTAATGCTCGGGCGGGAGCAGTTCCATCAACTCCTTGTGATTCTGCACTTCGCAGACGATGACCGTGCCGTCCTGAAGGACTCCCGGAAATTCGATGGGAACATCCGAATTGACCAACCGGTTGAAGACGCTCCTGGAAACTCTCTGACCGAAGAGGCGTTCCATGACCTTCTTGCGAGAGCCGCTGCCACTGCGACCGTATCCCAGCCCGATCAGAAAGCTCACAAGAATGGCGAAGGCGCCCGGGAACGGGGAGTAAAACACGTTGTAAAGCGCCAACGTGCCCGAACCGGTGATCAGCAGAAAGATCGCGCCGACGGCCACGACGGCCTTGAGGACCGGCCGCGTAATGTCCACCGTGGTCCAGGCGGCTGCAAACGCCAGGAGAATAATAAGGAACAGTTGGACGACGCTTGGGATGACCAGCGGTTTGGACATCTGGTAGATCTTTTCTCGCAGAACGATATCCGGCGTGGTCGAAATCCAACCCGTTGCGAAAAGCACGATGACGATCGCGGCACTGATGGTGCCGATGAGAATGGTAGCCTTGAGGTATCTCATGAAGGCGAAAGTCACTGGCACCCTGGATCGTTGGGTCTTGGTTCGCTCATGGCGAGGCAGCGCCAGGCGATAAAAGAGGCAGGCGCTAGTATTTTCAGATCAGGCATTGGGCTCTTCTGGAACATTGCGGTATGAGGCGACAACCCATTCGCTGAGGACGCCGTCCGGATTGTCCACGGCGCGCGCGGGAATGGCAAATTCGATTCGGCCGCTGTTGCGTTTGATGAGCGTCAGCCCGAATTGATAATCCTTAAAGGCGCGCTCGCAGAATTCGCGCACGCCGAGGTTGTCCTCGGCCGCCCGGCTGAGAATGCGCTCCACAGCCTCGTTCTCGAACGTAATCCTGACTCCGTGCTCGGATGTGAACCGTTCACAAAACTCCGCCACGATTCCGCGCTGCGCCTTCTCGCGTTCTGCATGTCCGGCCTGCAAAAGTTCGGTCAGCGCGCTTGCAGGGTGCCCGATCAGGCCCGGGGTAACTGTAAATGATGTAACGCCCGAGCCGGGCAGCTCGAACTTAAAGTCGCGGAAGATTTTCTCACAGGTGGTAAGCAACCCGCGCGCGCCCGTGCTCTCTCCGGCTGCTCGATTCGCGATCTCCCTCAGCGCTTCATCCTCAAAGAAGACCTCCACGCCGTAAGCCCGGAATGAACGCTCATACTGGCGGATGATGCTTCCTTCTGACCTCTTGAGAATGTCAAAAAGATCGCCGCTCGTAAGTGGATCGCAAACGACTCGCACGGGGAGACGGCCGATGAACTCGGGCTCCATCCCGTAGTCGATGAAGTCGCGCGTCTCCGCCCGGCGCAGCAGATTGGAATCCTCCAGAATTTCCCGCGTCTCCGCTCCGAAACCGATCTGCGACTGGCGCAACCGGCTGGCGACTCGAACGCTGAGCTTGTCGAACGCGCCGGAGACGATAAAGAGAACGTGGCGCGTGTTGATGGACTCGCGCGTCACCTTTCCCTTCCTTTGGAATTCCATGGCTGCCTGCAGCTGGGCCTGGAGATCGTTTCCCCCTCTTATCGGCACCTCGGTCTCCTCCATGAGCTTGAGAAGGGCGGTCTGGACGCCGCGCCCGCTGACGTCGCGACCGATCATTTCTCCCGAACTTGCGACCTTGTCGATTTCGTCGATGTAAATGATGCCGTATTGCGCAAGCGCGAGGTCTCCGTCGGCCTTGTGCATGAGTTCGCGCACAAGGTCCTCCACGTCGCCGCCGACATAGCCCGTCTCACTGAACTTCGTTGCGTCTGCCTTGACAAATGGGACCCCGACGAGATCCGCGATGTGCTTGACGAGATACGTTTTGCCGACTCCGGTCGGGCCGATAAGGACCACATTCTGCTTCGCGTATTCTATCCGGTTCGCTTCCTCCGTTGGAAGCGATGCGGCATACTGTGCATGATGATAGTGGTCGCAAACTGCTATGCTAAGTGCCTTCTTGGCTTCGTCCTGCTGGATGACGAACCGGTCCAAATGGCGTTTGATGTCGCGCGGAGTGAGTTTAAACTCGAAGACCGGATGCGCCTTTTGCCCGGTGGCCGGCTCTTCCGCGTTTTCGGCAGGGCTTGCTTGCGCCGGGGCGGCAAAGCTCGCGCGAAGAAACTCCTGCAAGCGTTGCTGCAATTGTTCCGGCGTGGGCAGATTTGGCTCACTCATCATCTAGCTTTATCCGTCATGTCCGAGCGTCTCGCAAGAGGAAGGATGGGGGACGCAACAATCCC
>DATDAX010000053.1:0-9301 GCA_036525175.1 Terrimicrobiaceae bacterium
ATCACGACAATGCTATCCGACTTGAGAATGGTGGATAGACGGTGTGCAATGGCGATGACGGTGCGTCCGTGAGCCAGGCGTTCCAACGCCGCCTGGATCATGCGTTCCGACTCCGAGTCGAGTGCTGAAGTCGCTTCGTCAAGCAGCAGTATGGGCGCATTCTTAAGCAGAGCACGCGCGATAGCGAGACGCTGCTGCTGTCCGCCCGAAAGCAGGCATCCTTTGTCGCCCACGACGGTATCGTAGCCCTCGGGCTGAGCGAGGATGAAGTCATGCGCGTATGCGAGCTTTGCGGCCGCGTGGATTTCAGCTTCCGTCGCATCCAGTCGGCCATAGCGGATGTTCTCGTAGATTGTATCGTGAAAGAGGAATGTCTCCTGAGTCACGATGCCAACGTGTTCGCGAAGGGATCGTTGCGTAATCGTGCGAAGATCGCGCCCATCAAGTTCAATGACGCCGGTTTGCGGATCGTAAAACCGGAGCATCAGCGACAGCATCGTCGTTTTTCCCGCCCCGCTCGCGCCGACAAGTGCGTATTGTTTGCCAGGCTCAATCTCGAGGTTGATATTCTGAAGGGCCGTTGCGTCCTGCCCGTAGGAGAAACTCACATCGCGGAACGAGATTTTGCCACGGCATCCGCTGAGCGCCGTCGCGTCGGGCGCGTCCTGAATCGCGGGTTTGAGCGCCATCAGATCAAAGACATTGGTAGTCGACGCGAGACACTTTTGCATCAACATCGGAATCCTGCTTAAGGACTTGAGGGGATTGTAAAGCAGGAAGATTCCCGAGCAGAGCGCGATGAACTTCATGAAGCTGATGTTGAAGTAGTAAACATAGAGGATGGCGAGCACCACGCCGCAGGCCGAAACCGATTCAATCAGCGGCTGAACGATGTCGGTGGCCCTGCGCACTCTCATACTGTTCTGACATTGTATGGCGCTTGATTTCTCGAATTGTGCCATCTGGTAGTCTTCACGCGCGAAGGACTTTATAACGCGGACTCCCGCGAAGCTCTCCTGAAGGATGACCGCCATGGTGCCAGCCTCGTTCTCCTCGGCCGTCCCGGCCTTGCGCACCTTCTTTCCAAACACCATCACGGGAACGATGCAAATCGGGAAGAGCACAAGAGTGGTCAAACTGAACCTCCAATCCATCGCAACCAGGACGCCGACACCCACCACGACGGCAATCGGATCCTTCACAATGTTTCCTGCGATGGAGGTGAGGGCATTCTGCGCCATTCTGGTGTCGTTGAGCACCCGGGAAATGAGCTTGCCGGACTTGGCCCTGTTGAAAAATTCAAGCGATTGAGAAATCAAATGGCTGAAAAGCCTGGTGCGAAGATCTTGCAGCACACGCGCGCTGACCCATGCCATGCAGTAGCCGTTCAAGAAGGAAAAAACGCCACGCGCGACCATCGCAATGGGGATAAGAAGGCTGATCCAAAGGACGCCCTCGATGCCCGGTCCGGAATCCTGCCCACCGCTCTCCATGAGCATCTTGTACGCATTGGGATTCTGCCCGGATGGAAAGATCCTTTCACCGACAAGTTTGACAACGAGAGGGAATACGCCGTTGAGCATTCCCGCCGCCACTCCGCAGAGAAGCCCAATGACAAACCGTCTTCGATAGGGCCTCATGTATTGCGCGAGCGTCCAATACGGTCTCCAGCCCTGCCGCAGCAGCTCAATAAACGACAGTTTCTTCTTTTCCGGCATCAGGGTTAATACCTATAGCACTTTTGCGACGGCTCGAATTCTAAAATGCATTGCCGTCCGTAAAGATTCCGAAGTACGCATTCCAGAGCGTCTCCCCTCCAAAAATCCATAGGATCGCGCCGAGAGCGAGAAACGGACCGAAAGGCACTCGCGCACCGGATGTATCGCGTGCAAGAAGAATACCCGCGAAGGCTGCCGCGCAGCCGATGATCGATGCGGCTGCCACCGTAAAAAGCACGGCTTTCCACCCAAGGAAAGCCCCGATCGCCGCGATGAGTTTGACGTCTCCGAATCCCATGGCTTCGCGCGGGATGACGACAGCGCGCAGCGTTCCCGTGATGGCCTTCAGTTCACCCAGAGGCGTCTCCTGGTCTGCCACGATCATCCGATCGTGACGGAACCGCAGCACAGGCGTCTCCCCGGCGATGCTGGCGCTCGCGCATTCAAGAATGAGTTCGTCGGATTCCCTCGCGAAGATGTCCTCCCAACAAAGGACTTCCTCTCCGATCTGCAGGGTGACGGCGTCTCCGTCCGGCCGCACGGCAAACGGCTCTTCCTTTTCAAAGCGATGCCTCTTGTTGCCGAACGCAAGCTTGCCAATTTCGACGATAAGCCAGAGAAGCCCAAAACCGAAGCCAGCTGCGGCCAGTGAGAAACAAAAGCTCTCAATGCGCGAGGCCGCTTGCATCATCTGCGGAAAAAGGATGCTCAAGAACAAACCTGCTGCCGTGCCGCCCAAGGTAATCTCGTCCGGAATAAGGAAATGCTCGATGTCGATAAAAGTCGCGACGATGAGGAGCCCCATAAGGGCCCAATAAACCGGCGCAAGCGGGATGCCGAAGCGCATCCATACAAGGACAAACAGCGAAGCAGTCAAAAGTTCAACCAGTGGATACCGAAAGGAGATTTTCGCGCCGCACGCAGAACATTTTCCCCGCAATAAGAACCAGCTTAAAACAGGCACGTTCTCGTGCCAGGGAATCGCGCGGCGGCACGCCGGGCAGAAGGAACGACGCGGGATGCCAAGTGAAATGCCTCGCGGCATTCGGTAAATACAGGCGTTAAGGAAAGAGCCAACGATCCCCCCAATCGCCGCCGCGAAGACGACAAGAATTGCCTGGCTCATTCCTCCTCAAGTTCCGCTTCCGCCATCTCGCAGAGGACGTGAAGAAGGAACTTGTGCACTTCCTGGATCCGCGCGGTCGAGTCCGAGCTGACAATCAAGTCGATATCGGCGGCTCCGGCCGTGAAGCCGCCGCCTTTTCCGAGGAATGCAATGGTCTGCATTTTGCGGCGGCGCGCCTCCTCGATTGCGGACAGGACATTGCGCGACTTTCCGCTTGTGGAGAGGGCGATAAGCACGTCGCCGGGCTTTGCAAACGCCTGCACCTGCCGTGCAAAGATCTCTTGAAAGCCATAGTCATTTCCGATGGCCGTGAGAAGCCCTCCATCAGAGCTTAGTGAAATGGCCGGGTATGGGCGGCGATCCTCCTTGAGGCGGCATGTGAATTCGCTCGCAATGTGGGAGCTGTCCGACGCGCTTCCGCCGTTTCCGCAGAAAAGCAGCTTGCCCCCTCCCTTCAAGCAGTCCCGAACCACCTCGACCGCGCGGATAAAGTCCGCTTCGAGGGCACGGACATTCTTGAAGGCGTCAAGAGCTTCATTGACCGAGGATTGGAATGGCGTCAGGCTGCCAGCCGTTGCGGTGCGAGGCACAGTCGGGAGTCTTGGTTGAGAATTTCTTTCAGAGTCGGCCAATCTGCAATGTCCATTTCGCAGAACAGATTGAGGTAGGCGATGATGGCAAATCGGGATTGATGTTCGAGGAGTCGATCAATGGCCTCCACCAGCCGCTCTCTCTGAGGTTCCGGAGGAAGAGTGTTGAGCAATCCACGTCCATCGTGTTCGATTCCGAGGCTCTCGAGAAAACCGCAAATCAATTGCTGATGTGCTCCAAGCAGCCAAGTTTGAAGGACTTCGGTCGCCGCGTCGTCGTTGCTCTTGCGGGCCAGCTCAGCGTGCATCCATACGTGGCGCTCGGCGCGAGTCTTTCGATCGAGAACGACAGGACGAAGCTTTCGGCGTGTGGCGAGCACCTGAACACAGGCGCGATAGGCGGGTTTATCGTTCGTGTAGAGATACTGAAAGATTTCGCCCGCCGCCTCGTCGGGGAATCGCTGAAGAATTTCGTGAGCTTTCATGGCCGGGCCCGGAGCCGCGAAAGAGAATCCGAATGGGAAAACACGCCCGAGTCAAGCACGGCGAGAATTTGACACGAGGCGACAAAGGCGCTTGTATCCCGCGCAATGAGGATACCCCTCGCATTCGCCTTGTTATCGCTCGCGTTCTCGTCGTGCTCGACGCCGCCGGAGCCGGCCACCAAACTGCAAAAGGCAGCCGTCCTGCCCTTGGAGATCAACGATAAGTTCCAGTTCCGCAAAATTAAACAGGCCTACTTTACAGTCGGTCGAGCCCCCGCCACGGATAGTGAGCCCGTCCTTTTTGAACGCCAACGGCTCGAATGGGGGGCGGTAGACCGTTACCAGCTCCAACAGCGCTATGGAAACTACTACACATTTTTTTGGCGAACATCAGAACAGGCGGATGTGACCGTCCGCATGGAATACCGCCAGGCCGCCCTGGGGAACTATGTGATGGCAATGGAACGCTATTATCCGCAGGCGAAAGGCTCCTACAGATCGGAGTTCAGCACCGCAGGTGACGACTACTGGGAGAATGGGCGCGTCACTTCGTGGCGGGTTCTCCTGATCGTCGATGGCCGCATTGTGGCATTGAGGCAGTCCTTTATGTGGCGGTAACGAGGGGAGGGATTTGACAGCCGTCGCTCGACTGGGGTAGTTTCTCCTACCAGTGTGAACACGACATCGTCTGTCCAGGTCGGCTGCGTAGACCGCGCCGTCTGGGTAAAGGTAGAAGGTCGCGGAACCTTCCAGAATAGCGCGGGTCTCAAAGAGTTTGTTAAGCAGATGATCCAGCGCGGGTACCGGGATTTTGTTGTCGATCTGCGCGATTGCGAGCAGATGGACTCAACATTCATGGGTACTCTCGCCGGGGTTGCCCTTAGGCTTCGCGAACTCGGGCAGGGCGGACTGCGCGCGATCAACGTCAATGACCGCAATTGTGGTCTATTGAGCAGTCTCGGACTCGATCAGCTCTTCCATGTGGAGCGCGCGACGACCGATGAGGCTAGTCGGCCGACGGATTTGGAACTGCATGAGACTGTTCAGAAGAAGATGGACCACAAGGAGCAGAAGCGAGCGGTGCTCGAGGCGCACGAGGCTCTTGTGGAAGCGGACGCCGCCAACGCGGTGAAATTCAGGGACGTCCTCGAGTACATGCGGCATGAACTGAACGTGTCCGATTCCGAGAGGACGCTGGACCGTTAGAGTTTCGGCCTCATGCCGTCCAATGTGGACATATATTTTTCTTGCGCTGTTTTTCGGCACATTCATGGCGCTCCTCGTGGTGTTGAACACCTTCACGAGACGCATCAGCGAGCTGGAGCGTCAGCGGGCCGATCTTCAGGTCGAGGAGGATCGGGTATTTGATTTTCTTCACGGTTTGGGAGAGGCCTTTTCCGAGGGGGTCAGCTCCAACGAGCTTCACCGTTTGATCGTCGAGAGCGCGATACGGATTCTGAACGCGCACGGCGGGTCCCTTTATCTCATGGACAAATCGGATCCCATTCTTGTGCCGGCCTTTATCTCGAAGGGATGTCCCGCTCTGCTGGAAGTGCCGGTTCATGTGCTCGATCAGGCTGCGGGAAATCACCTCGCGCTCGACACGTATTTGCGCCTGAGTTCGGTGCGACGTGGCGAAGGGATTATCGGAGCGGCGCTGGAGAGCGGTCAGTCGCGGCTCTATTCGGAGGAAGATCTTGCCTATGCTCTCTCAACGAGCGATCTGATGGCTCATTCGGCGATCGTTGGACCTCTTTCCTATCGCCGCAAGATCCTCGGCGTGCTTGCCCTGGCTAACGGCCCGATGAGTACACCCTTCTCGGAGAAGGACCTCACAGTTTTCAAGACGATCGCTGAGCAATCTGCTTTCGCCCTCTATAACGAAGTGATCTATCTCGAGGCCGGGGAAAAGAAGCGCATGGACCATGACCTTGAGATTGCCCGTGAGATCCAGGCAATCCTGCTGCCGTCGCGCCCGCCAGGCTTGAAGGGTTACGAGCTGAGCGGAATCAATGTGCCCGCGCGCCAGGTGAGCGGAGACTATTATGATTACATTCGAGTGGATGATCGTCGCGTGGGTGTCGCCATTGCGGACGTTTCCGGGAAGGGCGTCCCCGCGTCGTTGATCATGGCGATGTGTCGGAGCGTGATACGCAGCGAGGCGGCCGGAAAGATCTCCGCTGCGGAAGTACTCCGTCGCGTGAACCAACAGCTTTATCCCGATATCAAAGAAGACATGTTTATCAGCATGGCGTACCTGATTATCGATTCGGAGAGCAATCACGTAACCTTGGCCCGCGCCGGCCATGATGCTCCGTTGCTCTATCGCGCGTCGGACCAAAGCGTCGAAAAACTCACCCCCAAGGGGATGGCTCTGGGCATTGACAGCGGAGAAGTCTTCAATAGAGTCACCGCGGACTTCTCCTTCGAGCTCGCGGTCAATGATTGCCTGCTGCTCTACACTGATGGAGCAACCGAGGCCCTCGATGAAGAGGGACTGGAGTTTGGGTTGCCCAGGCTGGTGCGCGCGCTGCAGTCCAATGCTGCGCAAGGTGCATCGGGCATCGTTAAGCGAGTTACGGAGGAGGTAAAAGATTTCGCGGGGAATTTTCCCCAGCACGACGACATTACATTGATTGCCATCCGTAAACGATGAATAGCCAACCGGAAACCGAGCCAGAGAGCCAGACCGAACCGATGCATGAGTCACAGACTGAGGCGGTGAACGAGGAACAGCCAGGTGCCGCGGCAAACCTTGCGGCAGAGCTCGAGAAATATAAGGACGCCGCCTTGCGCGCGCGTGCTGACCTCGACAACTATCGCAAACGGGTTGCCCGGGAGAAGGAGGATGCGATCCGCTATGCGAACAATTCGCTTCTTGAGAGCCTTCTGCCGATTCTGGACAACTTCGAACTTGGTTTGGATGCTGCCAGGAACGCTCCCGATGCGACCGGAATCATTCAAGGACTTCAGATGGTGCGCAAGCAGATGGAGGATTTTCTTCGCGATCACGGCGTGGAGATTGTGAATGCCGAGGGAGGTGCCTTTGATCCGAATGTGCACGAGGCTGTGGCGCACGAGCCCGATTCGAATGTCGCTGAGGGCAGTGTGGTCCGTCAGCTTCGCAAAGGCTTTAGATTGAAGGATCGCTTAATTCGTCCTGCCAGCGTAGTCGTTTCCAAGGGACCACCGGCTTGATGACTCGGAAGCGCGATTACTACGAGGTGCTTGGAGTCGCACGCGACGCCAGCGAAGAGGAGATAAAGCGATCCTATCGCAAACTCGCGGTGAAGCTTCATCCCGACAAGAATCCGGGCGATCACGCAGCCGAGGAGCAATTCAAGGAACTTGGTGAGGCATACGAGGCGTTGATTGATCCGCAGAAGCGCGCGGCCTACGACCGATACGGCCACGCCGCCTTTCAACAGGGCGGCTTCGGCGGCGCGGGTGGGGGCTTCCATGATCCCTTCGATCTCTTTCGGGAGGTTTTCGGGACGGCCGGCGGCGGCGCGGGAATCTTCGAACATTTTTTTGGCGGCGGTCAAAGCGATGGTTCCGGCCGCCAAAGGGGGGCGGATTTGCGCTACGACATGCAAATTACCCTCGAGGAAGCTGCCGCCGGGTGTGAAAAGGAGATCGAGATCCGTAAGCTCGATGCTTGCGATGTCTGTGAAGGTTCCGGCGCGCAGAAAGGATCGCATGCCGTTACGTGCTCTGTTTGCCGCGGACGCGGTCAGGTTGTCACTTCGCGGGGATTCTTCCAGGTCGCGCAGACGTGTCCGAACTGTCAAGGTACGGGTCGCGTGATCGAGAAGCCCTGCCGCAAGTGTCAGGGAGATGGCCGGGTTGAGCGCACCTCTCGCGTGAAGCTTAAGATTCCAGCTGGTATTGACGAAGGAGCCCGATTGCGCAGCGCAGGCGGCGGAGAGGCCGGATTGCGTAACGGAACCTCCGGTGACCTTTATGTGGTCATTCATATCAAGGAGCACGCAATCTTTCAGCGCGACGGCATGGATCTGCATTGCGAGATGCCGATTCCGTTCTCCATCGCGGCACTTGGCGGAGAAGTCCGTGTTCCGACGCTCACCGGTGCCGTCGGCCTGAAGATACCCGCAGGCACGCAGAGCGACAGCGTCTTCCGCGTTCGCGGTCAGGGATTGCCTGCGTTGCAAGGCTCAAGTCATGGAGATATCCTAGCTCGCGTTCAAGTCGAGGTGCCCACCCGGCTGAATTCCGAGCAGCGCAAGGCTCTCGAGCATTTTGCACAGCTGTGCGGAGAGGACAACACGCCCCTGCATAAGACGTTTACCGATCGCCTGAGAGATCTTTTTACTTAACCGGCCTTTCGAATTCAGCATGAGAGCGGCACGTGCTCACGATTCTCCGTGTGCGGAAGAAGCCGCACGCAGGCATGTCCGCCGCCGCGGAGCCATCTCGCGACATCTGCGCAGGTTAGGCGGCATTCGGAAAACTACGAGCCCGAGCTGGCCATGGTGATAACTTGTGACGAGATGCGACACGCCGAAGAGGCTGCGTTCGCGCGTGGCGTGCGCGCGGAGGACCTGATGGAAGACGCGGGCCTTGGGATCGCCGAGATCGTACGGCAGTTTCATGAAACGCCCGGCCTCTGTGTCGTTTTCTGCGGAAAGGGCCACAACGCCGGCGACGCGCTGGTTGCGGCAAGGCATCTTGCCTCGAGGGGATGGAGTATAGACGTCCGGTTTGCCTTTCCGGAGTCCACGCTGGCGCCGCTTACAGCGAAGAAACTGGCAGAACTTCCCAAGTGTGGACCAAGCGTCGCCTGCCATCGGTCGAACGTCGCCCTTGACGGTCTGCTTGGGATCGGAGCACGCGGAGAACCGCGAGGAGAAATTGCAACGTCAATCGAGGCGATAAACAGGCTCAGGCAAAATGAGGGGGTGTGGGTCCTTGCCATAGACATACCGAGCGGTCTTGACGGGAGCACGGGCATACCGGCTTCGACTTGCGTGTGTGCCGATCTGACTGCGACGATCGCGTGTGTCAAGGATTGCCTTGTCGCGGACGGAGCTACGAACGTCGTAGGGCGTTTGGCAGTGGTTGAGCTGAAGGAACTTCCTCCGCCGGAATCAGGATCATGGTCCGTCTCCAACGCGCGGGCGTTGAGAGAGTGGCTTCCTGCGCGGCACTTCGACCTTCATAAGGGCGACTGCGGCAGGGTTGGCATCATTGCGGGGTCTCCAGGTTTTACGGGCGCTGCGCGCTTATGTAGTGCGGCGGCGTTGCACGCCGGAGCCGGACTTGTCACCGTCCTTGCAAAGCCGGATTGCGCCGAAACGCTTGCAGCCTCATGCGTTCCCGAGGTCATGGTGAAGACCGTTGAGAGCTATGAAGAGGTGCATG
>DATDAX010000054.1:0-18324 GCA_036525175.1 Terrimicrobiaceae bacterium
CCTTGTTCGTCGCCGTAGTAAATAACCGGGATGCCCCGCGCGAAATACATCAGCGCATGCGCCAGCCGCGAGCGCCGCAGCATTTCGTCCTCGTTGGCGGATTGCCCTCTCTGAATGAAGAAACCGATCCGGCCCATGTCATGGTTCCCGACAAAGGTCGGAAGGCTGTAAACGTCACTATCGGCATCGGTGTAAAAATCATCCTTCTCGAAAAAACCCTTGAGATTCTCTGTCGGCGTGGCCTCGCTAACAAAGCTGGAGGCAGCGGCTTGGAACCCAAAGTCCAGCACGGCCGGCAGCCGGCCTTCGGTGGTGTAAATGCTAAGAAATTCCGGAGTGGCGTCGTAGACTTCGCCGAAGACGAAAAACTGCGGGATTCCCTGCTCGTGCGTATAGGCAATGATGGCCGGAGCGAACTGCTGCCAGAACTCGATGTTGACATGTTTGACGGTGTCTACCCGGAATCCGTCGATCTTGAATTCACGTATCCAGTACTTGAAAATCTCGATCATCCCTTCGACGACTTTTGGATTTTCAGTGAAAAGATCGTCCAACCCGAAGAAGTCTCCGAACTGTGAGTTCTCGCCGGAAAAGGTGCTGTCACCCCGGTTGTGGTAGTAGATCGGATCGTTCAACCACGCCGGCACTTTGAGGTTCTTTTCCTCTTCCGGAACGTATGGGGTGTAAGCCCAGCGTGGATCGGTCAGCCTGGCGAAGTTCTCCTCACTTCGGACGGAGTCGCCTTGAAAGCCCTGGTTGATCACCGGGCCTTGGCTGCCGCCCTCTGTCGTGTACGGGTATTCCGTCTTGGGACGATAGACGGCCGCGGTGCCGCCAGAGCCATCCGCTTCGCGATACTTGATCACATCGGCCGTGTGATTGGCAATGATGTCAAAAAAGACCCTCATCCCCCTTTTATGGGCCTGCTCGACGAGCGTTTTCAGATCGTCGTTGGTGCCGAAATGGGGATCGACCTGGGTGAAGTCGATGGTCCAGTAGCCGTGGTAGCCGGCAGAGTCTCCCTGCACTGGTTTGTTCTTGAAGATGGGCCCCATCCAGATGGCCGTGGTGCCCAGTCCCTTCAGATAGTCGAGTTTCGCCGTCAGCCCCTTGAGATCACCACCATGATAGAAGGCCTTGCTGGTTGGATCGAAGCCGTGGGAATTCCTGTCGCCCTGGTAGCCGCCGGTATCATTGGCCGTGTCGCCATTGGAAAAGCGGTCCGGCAGCACAAAGTAGATAATCTCGTCCTGAACGGGACGCTCGAGGACATTTGGTTGCTCCGCGCTGCAGAGCGAGGCCATCAAAAGGCCGAAAAGAAAAACCAGCGAACGAATCATGGTGTTGGGAACGTTTGAGTTGGCACGTCGGCAGGAACACCCATGGCGCCGCCAACGCCGCCATTCACTATCATCGTCAGGCTGATGTCGATCCCCTAACGAGCGCCCCGTGGCGCGACCTCCAAAACTAAGATGGACCAAAGACGAGCCCGCGTCGTTCGCCATGGGCAGATGCCGGATCTGGAGCCTCAAAAACGCCAAAGGCCCCTAAAAGGGGCCTTTGGGAAGCGTTGATATTCTAAGTATTTCTACAACCGGAACTTCGGCTTTTCCAAGGGCGTCTCGGGCACGGGCGTTGGCGATGGAATCGCTTCGGGTGGAGACTGGAGGTCTGGAGCGGGGGCATTTGTCTCACTCGACGGGACTTCATTGACTTGACCAGGCTCCGGGGTCGGACTGGCGATGGCTCTCTTCTTCCGGCGCGACCTGGTTTGTGAATCGTTTTCGCCCGATCCGAACGGCCTTGTTCGAGATCCTGGCGGCGCCACCGTGATGTATGCGTTCGCGACGTATCCGGTGCGCGAATCTTCCAGCAAGACGAGACTATATCCCCCCTTCTTGCGCAGCAATTTCACGCGGGTCATGGTATTCAGCGACGCGTCAGGGCCGCCCTTCTGCTTCGGACCACGCATGTAGAAGGGCGTCGGATCACGGGTGATCACGTATTCAGGGGCATCTTCAGGACGGAAAGTCTGCGTCGCGCAAGCGGCAAGGACTATCGCACTCCCCAAGAGCAGGAGGTTTCGCAGATTTCTCATGATACTGAACTCTTATCAGTCGTTTTGGTGTTCGCCATAGCGAGCTCTCTCCGGTAGATATTCTCAATCTTGTCGGCTGTAACGGAAGCGGAAAATTGGTCCAGGGCCTTCGCCCGCGCCGCGGTCCCAAGTTGTCTTCTGAGTTCCGGTGACTCCTTGAGCCGCCTGAGCTGCTTCGAAAAATCCTCGACATCACCCGGCCGCGCGAGCAGTCCTTCTTTCTCCTCCATTAGAACAGCGGAGATGCCTTCGAGACGCGAGGACAATACCGGCACACCGGAAGACATCGCTTCGAGGACGGCCATGGGAAGCCCTTCGTAAATCGACGGGAGAACGAAGGCGTCAATGGCATTGTAAAAGCAGGCCCGGTCGAGGATCGTTCCAAGCAGGCGCACGCGAGCGCCGACACCAAGCTCCGACGCGCGTCCCTCGATGCGGGCGCGTTCGGGACCCGAGCCGGCCACGACGAAGTAAATGTCCGGATGCCGCGCTGCAAGTTCGGGAAGCAGGATGAAATGTTTTTCGCGTGCGAGCCGTCCAATTCCACCTGCCACGAAAGCATCCATCGGAATGGAGAGTTGGCTTCGCGCGGCTTGTCGGTTCTCTTCCGTGCAAGGACGAAAGATGTCTTCGTCCACAGCATTTGGCACCAGCTCGATTCGATCTGGCGAGATCGCCTCCCAGCGTGTGAGAAAATCGCGCACACCCTTCGAAACGGCAATGATCCGCGAAGAGAACAGGTGGGTGGAAGCATCAGGGACAAGCGAGCCCAGGCCCCGAAATCGAAGATCGCCGCTGCTGTGCTCGTGTGCGATGAGGACACGCTGTCCTGCGAGCGCTGCAAGCGGCTTGGCGATCCAGTTCGCTCCCTGAAGGTGAAAATGCACAACGTGAAAGTCGGTGGCGCGGAGCAATCGCACGAACTCGGTGACATAGACGGGCGGCCATTTTGCGCGCGCGAGGGAGTGCACCTTGATTCCGAGTTCTTCGAGCGCATCGGCAAACGGCCCGCGGCCATGCATCACCGCGACTTCGACATCGAAGGTGGAGCGGTCGCGATGGCGAAGCATGTCGAGCAAGGCGGTCTGCGCTCCGCCCAGGTCGAGATGATCAATGACATGAAGAACCCGTATCATCGCGAGAGTCCTGCGAGGAAGGCTTGGACATTAACGCTATTTTCGTGCCACTCGCGCACGAAGCGCGCAGACTCCTCTTGCGCCGAAGCTAGCTTTCCCGGATTCGAAAGCATTTCCACCGTTTGGTCGACGAGCCGCTCGAATTCACCGGCCGCGCAGACGCCCGCCTGAAAGTTTTGGAACATCCCATCCGGATCGACCACCAGAGAGAGGATGGCCGTATAGCCAAGTCCGGAATGGATGAACGTGTTGGGAACGCCCTCGTGCTCCGAAGTATTCACGAAAATATTAGACTCGTTGAAATGCCTCTGGATTTCGCGGTAAGGTACGGTTTCAACGAATTCGACGTTTCGCATTTGTTGCGCGCGGGCGCTCACAGATTGCCAGAGTGGTTCATCCTGTATCGAACAGATCATGCGGCAGCGCGCTTCCGGCAGGCGCTCGGCGAGATCAAGGAAGAGGTGTGGACGCTTTACTGGATGACAACGCGCGACCCAGAGGAGATCGATGGACTTGCTTTCGGGTCTTGAGAGTTTCGTCTTCTGGGGCAGAAGCAGTCTAGTCACAGTACAGTCCATGCCCTGTTCGCGGAAAAGGCGTGCTTGGTGCTCCGTGATCGCGAAGCGGCAGTTCGCAAGCCGCATGCCTCGCTCAAAGAGCGCACCACGAATGGGGTTCGAACGACGAAAGCCGCCGTCGATTTCAGCGTCCAGCGCGCAAACAAATGCGAGCCGGAAAGGCGTCAATATGCGCAACTTTTGCAACACATAAAGCCAGGCTGTCCATCCGTAGACGACCACGTAGTCAGGCCTTTCCCTGCGCAGACCGCGCAGAACGCGGGGCAAGGCGCTCAATGTGTCAATGGGACGTCCGGTATCGAAGCGCCCACCAGGAAGGATTTTCACGCCGTTGAGAACGGCTTTGGGCAGTTGGCCTGTGACGGCGGCAAGGACGGCGACTTCGTGCCCGCGCGCCACGAGTTCGAGCGAAAGCAGGGCGACCTGAAGTTCTGCACCGCCTGAGGCCCGTTGGGCGGAGGGATCCAGCGCAAGGTGAGCATGGCCCGACAGAAAGAGGAATTTCACGCCCGCTTCCTGATCGAGCGTGCCGGATTCCCGGCAACCACGTCCCCCGGCGCGACATCGTGAAGAACGACGGAACCCGCGCCAATCACCGCGTTGTCGCCGATCTTGATCGCGCCGAGCAGGACCGAGTTCGATCCGATATCAACATTGTTCCCGATGGAGGGACAGTCCGCAGGGCCGCTCCTCATTCCAATCGTCGTGCAGTGTCGAAGAGCGCAATTGCTTCCGAGGACCGCAGCCTCATGAACAACCAGTCCCATGCCGTGATAGAGTCGCAATCCCGGTCCGATCTTCGATTTGAGATTCAATTCGATGCCCAGGGCCCATTCCACGTAGACCACATAGAAGACGACGATCGGAGTTCCCAGCCAGCGAAGCGGTGGGTTCTGTCGCCGAACAGCTTGCGCTGCGCGATACATCAGCATAGCACTCCGGCTTTTCCAATTTCCGGCATTGGCCTCCCAATCTTGAAGGATTCCACCTTTCATCTACCGTCAGGAGGTTTCATGGAGGTTCATTTTTATCTTCCGGAAAGGTATCTTCCGGATCTTGGCCGGCAAGAAGCCTGGAGGGCGGGAAAAATCACACAGCTCGAGGAGGGCGGAAAGATAGCATGCGCACAATGCTGGATCTACCAGACCTGGCTCGCCCTCGAGCGGAACGGCGTTCTCGTGAACCTTACGCATTCGCTTCCTTTGGATGGGATATTGGTGGCCTTGACCAACTGCGTGAACACGGATTTCAGACCACCGGACCAGGTCTTTTTTGTAGGTGTCGTGGCGGACTATGTTGCTCATCCGGGCGCACATTTGCACATTGTTCAGAACAAGGCCCACGCGCGACGCTTGTGGAACTCGGCGTTCATGCCGCTTTGGCCTCACCCAAATTTGATTCCGCGCGATCCCGCGCGAGCGGACAGGTTTGAGAACGTTTGTTTTTTTGGGGAGCATTCGAATCTTGCGGCTGAACTTGCCGACCGCCGCTGGCAAAGAAAGCTTAGGGACGAACTTGGCGTCAACTTTGTCATATGCGGCGCGGATCGCTGGCACGACTACAGCGAGGCCGACTGTGTTGTCGCCGTCCGCGGGTTCGGGCGTTCCACATATATTCACAAGCCTGCGACAAAGCTCTACAACGCGTGGCTGGCGGGAGTTCCGTTCATCGGGGGCATGGACTCCGCTTATGCAACAGACGGAAAGCCGGGACGCGATTTCTTGCGAGCTTCGACACCGGACGAGCTCTTGGCGCATATCAGGCGGCTTCGTGAAGATCCGGCCTTGCGAAAGCAGCTTGTCGCAGGAGGCGGAATCGCTGGAAGCAAATTCTCGTTCGAGGCGACGCTCGGTCGCTGGAAGCGGCTCCTTGGCGATACTGTACCAGAGCTCGCGGCGCGCTGGCAGCGCAAGAGCAGCGCTGAGCGCCGAGCCTCGCTTGCCCTCCAAGCCGCAAGCGTATGGCTTGACACACGGCTCAGGCATTGAGGTAGCGCGTGGCAAGCCACCGAAGGGTTGCGGCGGGATCTGTTCGCAATGCGACAAAAATCTCGGCGAGCGCCAAACGCAGGGACGCCGAAGAAAGCGCTCCAGCCGCCTTGAGGTGATGCATGGCAACGGTGCGTGGCATATCGCCGGCGCGCGAATCGCGGCTGGAAAGCAGGCCGTTATAGAGTTTCCAAAAGGCGCGCTTGGTGGATGGGTCCAAACCCTCGCGAAATGAGGCGATCAGCCGCGCCTCCGTTTTGCTAAGCTCGCGTCCGAAAATATGCCTGGCCTCTCGGTTGGAGACCAGGGTGGCCTCCGCGAATGCTTGATCCCGCCCGATCTTTGACATCGATGTTGCGAGGTGCCGGTAGCAGATCAGACGTTCTGGAAGATTTGCGCTTGGGTATCTGGCGATGACGCGGGTCCAGAGTTCGTAATCTTGCGCGATTCGGTACCCCGTGTCATATCCCCCGAATTCATCGCGGATGACGTCTGTGCGGAACATGACCGAAGTGTGCATGAAGGGATTGAGGAACGGTGCCGTCCAGGTGATCCCCTGGTGTGAGAGCGGCGCATCGAGCAACCCAACGAGCCTGTCTTGTTCGTCGATAATCCTACCATTGGTTCCCAGAAGCACGATCTCGGGTTGAATGGTGGCGAACCGGTGTTGGACGGCAAGCCGCGTCGGGTGCGCAAGATCATCCGCATCGTGGCGCGCGATCCAGCGTCCGTGCGCCAGGCCGAGGCCCTGGTTCAGGCAGGCTGTCTGACCTTTGTTGATCGCATTCCGTATGACGGTGATACGCGAATCTCTGGCGGCCCAAGCTTCCGCGAGCTGCGTCGATCCGTCTGTGGAGGCATCATCGACGATGAGAAACTCGAAATCGCGAAAAGTCTGGCTGAGTATACTGCGAATCGAGGGCTCGAGAAATCTCCCAGCGTTCAAAACCGTCATGAGGACGGTTATGGCAGGGTCGCTCATCCGAGAACGCGGCGGAAAATGCTCGCGTGCTTGTCCACCCACATTGCGCCGGTGTAGATGGTTTGCGCGTGCGAACGCGCTGCGGCCGCTGCCTCTCGCAACCTGGGTATGAGAACCTTGACAGCCGCGGCGAGCTGCTCGCCCGTGGGTGTGATCAACTTGTCCCAGCGCAAGGGAGTTGGAATCAGCTCTCCACAGGAATCCGGCACCATTTCCGGAAGACCTCCTGATTCGGACGCTACTATCGGAAGGCCCGACGACAGAGCCTCGATGACAACCGTTGGACAGGGATCAAGGTATTTCGGATGAAGTAAGATGTGGTGGCCACGATAGAGCTCAGCAGCTTCTTCCTGAGTGAACGATGATAGGATGATCACCCTTTTCTCGAGATGAAGCCTTGCGATTTCCCGGCGCGTTTCAGCGAGGCCTCCCGTCCACCCAAGTCGGCCCGCGATAGTCAGGGAACAATCCGTTCCGGAATCCGTCAGCATCCGCGCGCAATGAATGGTTGAAAGAACGCGACGGGCATATCCGTGGGTTCCCAACGTTAGCAATCGCAACGGGCTAGTCGGGAGCGGATCCGCCGCCGGCCGAAATTTCTCCAAGTCGACCGGATTGAAAAGAATTTCGCTCGGCGCGTCGCATGGGCCTAGAAATCGCTCTGCGGAATCTCTGCAGAAGGCGCTTTGATACACGACGTAGTCCGCCATTGAACGGAGCCGGCGCATGGGATTGTTGTAGCGTTCCACGTCCTTTCCGGCCCAAGCAGAATATGCGACTCCATTTTGATTCCAGACGAGGGGAATACCGAGTTTCTTGCACCGATTGAGAAGATCCTCGGCAAAGGCGGGCTGCGCGCTGCTTACCAGGTAGAGAAGATTAAACGATTGTTCGTTCCACGCGAAAGCATCGCGAAGGTGAAGCAACTTGACGGCCCCGCCGTGGAGCAGCCGCCGAGTATCCAACACTCCGCCGAAGGAGATTGTCGGCGCGGGGCTTTCGTTACGGCGGATTTCCGAAAGTCTTCGCGCGTTTGAGAGACGAGCCGGAATGGCGAGCGCGTCGCGCACCGCGTTGCGGACGTCGTTCAGACGCATTTCAACTCTGCTTCCGTTACCTGCCGGATGGCTTCTGCGATATCGTGCCGCGCTTGCCATCCCGTCGCCGCACGAAGCTTTTGAGCAGAAATGCGACTCTCTTCGACGTCCCAAGAGAACGCAGGACAGTGCGCGACCATCAGCTTCTTTCCGGCGAAGGATTCGACGAGTGAAACGATTTCACGCACGGAGAGGGATTGCTCTGACGCCACATTGAAAGTTCCCGTCAGGCCACGATCGGCGACGGTTTGCACGGCATTCAGAAAGTCATCAAGGAAGAGATAGTCCTTGGTATTTCCTCCGTCGCCCCAAAGGGACATCGGGGTCTCTTCGTGAATTGCGCGACATACTCGCGGAATGATTCCCTGGGGTTTCGTCGAGTTTATGGCCGAACCGAAGACGTTGGATATCCTCAGCGAACAACACCGCAGGCGCGGATGGCGGCCACACGCTGTACGGATGATTTCTTCAGCTCGTAATTTCGCGCGAGCGTAGTTTCCAACCGGCCTGCATATGGAATCTTCCGTCGCAGGGAGGGACGTGTTTCCATAAACGGCCGCCGTCGAGAAGAAAACAACATGTGGCGGCTGTCTTGCCGAGGCGCAGGCATCGAGCATGTTTTCCAGAAGCGGCAAGTCGGAGGTCTTCTCGACGCCCGGCCTTTCCTCGGAAGTCAACGGCACCGTGCTCCAGCCTAGGTGAAGAATGACATCGAAGTCCGCGAGCGTCCGGGACTGGGCGAGGAGAGACGTGCATCGAAAACCGTCTCCAGCCGATCGTGAAAATGACACAACCTCCGCATCAGCGGCGCATAGGTGCGTCGCTATGAACGGAGCTAAGCGGCCGCGTCCTCCGGTCATGGCAATGCGTAGCGGTTTCATTCGTGCTCCAAAAGGTGGCTTAGGAGACTGTTGAAAAACCCGCGCATGTCACGCGTGAAGTGTCTTCCTGTGCGTTGTGAATGCTGGGTCCCTCGAGGGCATTTTCTGTGCGAAGAACCCTCCGTTTCGCGGCTTGCAGCTATCGCTGGCAAGCCGCATGGTGTGGCCTTTTCGGCTTGGAAACGATTGAATCTGGGAAACACCAAACATTTTTTGCCGTGGCTGGTTTGAATTCTGCGCTCGCTTCCTGGCTGCGTGATTTTCATGACGACGCGGAGAAGGCCCGCGTCATGGAGATCGGCCTGCTTGCCGGGTTAAAGGAAGAGGCCGGACGATATTTTCCGGCGAATTTCGAAAGGGGACTCCTCCTGCGAGAGATTGTTCGTCGTCTAAAGCCGAAGCGCATCCTGGAGCTCGGCACCGGTCGCGGTCTGGGCGTTTTATGCATGGCGGACCAGGTCCAATCTCTCGACTACACCGCAGAGTTGGTTTCCGTAGACATCATCCCGCCCACCGCAAGGCAGAACTGGCCCATCTGTCTGGACGGCCAGTTCGGCACGCAATCCCGATCCATCGACGAGGTTTGGAGCCAGAGCTTCGGTCAACTGAAACCTTTGATAACCCTGCGCACCGGCGCTACGACCGCTACGCTGCCTGCCATGGTGAAGGACGGCGGCAAGTTTGATTTCATTTTCATCGATGCCGGACACGACGTCTATTCCGTCTTCCACGATTTTTCCTACAGCTGCCTTCTGCTGTCGGAGGAAGGAGAAATCTTGATGGACGACTTTGCACCCACGGAGCCCTTCGGGCTTGGCACCTGCATTGTCGCGGCGCACGCGACGAGAGTTTTTCAACAGGTGGAGGCAGTCGAATCCAACGGCATTATATTTGAACCGGACTACGCCGGCTTCACTCGTGGCATGGTGCATCTTGCGGGGATGAAACGCGGAAGACTTGAACTTGATCCTGTCAGCTTGCTCGCCGTTCGAGTCCTCGGCAAGGCCGTCGAGGGTCTCTTCCATCCGAAGGTCTTGCCCATTCGAATCTCATGAGTGCGATTAGCGAAATCCGAGCCATCGCGCGTCTTCCGGGGAATCTAGAACCGTAAAAAGCTGCCGGATCGCTTGCGCTACTCCGTTGACCGTCGAGGTCAACTGTTCGGGAATGGGAATGCTCGCATCGAAGTTCGTGCCGTCCATTACGGGAGGAATTACTAGTGGGCGTGTTCCGGATGCTTCCCAGGGTCGTTCGCTTAGGGTCTTAAACGAAGGGACAACGATCGCGCTCGCCGGCGCCGGCGGTTCCTCTTTGAGAGAATCGCAAACCAGGACGACCCTTCGATCCGCCATCTTTTTCGGATCATTGGTTCTCAGCCAACTCTCGTCGACCAAGTAGTGTCGGCATCGGGCGTCGGTCTTCTCGCAAATGTCGAATGCGCCGCTCTGCCGCATGACCCCGTGCAGGAATTCGAAAAGTCTTCCCCGCGTTCCTCCAGAAATCATACCGACTGTCTTAGGAGGGCTGTATCGCCGCCGGAAGGTACCCCTTCCATGTGAGCGTATCCATGCAGCCGTTGCCGCGAGGACTCCTTTTCTCGTCTCTCGAGGGAAGTTTTGGTAGATTTGGCGCAAAGCGTCGGAAAGCCGCTTCGGGGAGTTCTCGGCAAACACCCTCTCGTATTGAGATTGGGAACTCGGCTGCAATGTTCCGTGCCGGATATCCTCCAGGATTTGAGTCACCGCTTCGGGGATCGTGTCGAACAAGCTGTTGCTTTCGAGAATGTCCTCCGCAATACCGACACGCGTGCTCATCACCTTGGTCTTCGAAAAGCATGCCTCGAGGATGGAGTGCGGTCCGCCTTCCCATCGCGAGCACACGAGGTACAAGTCCAGCAGATTGTAGAGCCGGTTTAGAGCTGTCCGGTCCAGGATGTTGCTGGCAAAGTCGTCCCCCGCGACTTCGCGACCAACGAAGAACACGGGCACGTCCATGGCTCGCAATCGCTGGCGCAGCCAGTGACGTCGCGGCCCGGCTAAGAGAACACAAACGCGCGGCTCGACTTCGCGGAGTCGTCGGACAATCTCCGCAAAGACATCAGGGCCCTTCTGCCATTTCGGCCGATCCGGCCCGATGGTGAACGCCGTGTCGGAATGAAAGTTGCCGATGACATACGCGTCTTCGGGCAAGCCCACCCGGCGCCGCAGGGCCCGCAAATCGGCGTCGTCCCGTTGCAATCTGTAGAATGTCTTCGGGTCCACGCAATAGGGTGCGCGTTCCGCGTGAATTCCCAGCACCTCAAACTCCCGCACGGCCTGCGTCGAACGCGCGATCCACGTGTCGACAAGCGGGCTGACGGCATGAAACTCGGGTTGGCGCGCGTAGAAAGAAGGCGCATTGTCAACAAAGCAGACCACCGTTCGGCTCCGCAATACATCGGCGCCAAGCAGCCATGCGCTTGGCCACCATGCCGCGTGCACGATGCGGCTCCGCCAGCTCGAAGTCGGCTGTGCGTCTCCATCGAGGGCTTGTCGGGCCCAGCGCAGGTCTTCGTCCAGAGCCCACTTGACTTCCTGATCGCCGGCGAAATGTACTGCCCAGCGTCCGGGCGACGCACTCTTCAACCTCTTTGGCATCAATGTGCCTCCGCGATCAAGCGCTGGATCAATCTGCGATAGCTCAGACACATTGCGTCGCCGGAGGGTGGATCGACAAGGACCTTCTGACGGAGGTCTTCGTAGGCGTCTCGCATCCGCGTGATTGACGCCGTGGTGTCGTCAGCCAGTTCCACCCCGTATTTGCGACCAAGCTCCACGGTTCCCCCTGTCTCACGATGATAAAGCAGTGGCAACCCGCACTGAAGTCCTTCCACCGGATGCATTGCGCCTGGCTCGTGCTTCGAGCCGGTGACGTACACATGACACTGGCGCAGCAGCCCGGCCAACTCCTGTCCCACGCAGGGCGGGAACGTGCGGGCACTCTGCCACTGAATCCGTTGAGGCCAGCGACCGATGACCCAAAGCTCCGTGTCCTGAAGGGCTCCTGAAGCGACCGTCTCATCGATCTTCGCATAGAGCTCGAAGCCTTTGCTCATGTTGTCGGACCAATGATGTGTGACAAGCCGCAGAGGAACACCCGGTTTCCATAGCGCGGCTCCGATCGGATGGAAAATCGATGGGTCGGCGCCGTTCAGGATTACCGAGTGGGGCTTGGTTGCGTCGAACCAGCGGGAGGCGTGATAGTCGCGCAGCCACTCGGAGACAAAAACCGTATGATCTGCAGCGCGATTCGCTTCAGCGAGCGCGCGATCCATTGCATCAGTTCCTTTTCGCGCGTCGTTATCATTGATGCGCTGGATACAGGCAAGGCGGGGATTCTTTTCTTTGGCGCGAAGAACATCCTCATAAGAGAAGGCCAGTGCGCCGCTGAGTCCGGCGTGGGTGCCAGCAACGCAATCCACATGTCGATCGAGATGATATTGCACCGCGTAGCCACAGCTCTTCAGGTAGGAGGAAAGCTGATTCAACCACTGATTTCCACCGCCATACGGCCCCCGCCGCGGGATCATGTTGAATGCTACGGTCGCGATGGGCCGGCGTCTTCGCAGAAGCCAGCTCATGCCCCGTTTGGAAAGAATGCTTCGACAGAAACAGTTGCCTCCGGGCCGCGCATGTAGCGCGAGCGTTTCCACTGAGCAGCCTTTTGGAAGCCGACCAGCCTCGAGAGCGTATACCAAAGCGTATGCAGCCGCGTGGGGCCAAACGTTTCAATAATGTTTCTGCGCGCGGTGTTCTCGCTGTCGAGACTGCTTCTTTTGAGAAAGCACAAATGCAGGCAGCGGAAGTCTGCTTCCTGCCATGATGTTTCCTCGTTAAGCATGCGACGGTCTTCGCGCGAATATCCGGCGCGAAACCGCACCGTGCCGCCATGCAGTCGCTCGGGCGTATAACCATTCCAGGCTTCAATGGCGCTAAAGTTGTAAAGCTTGGTCATGCTCCGGCACGGCGGAGCAAGGTGTCCGCTCGCTGTGCGCCGGCGTTCGTCGAGCTTCGTAACATGGAGGACATTTCCGAAGATCATCCAATGCTTCTCGAAGACGCCCGAAAGAATGCTCTGCCGCAGGCGAGCCAGTCTATCGGGCTCGTAAATCTCATCGCCGTCCACCCCAAAAATCCAAGTTCGTGAACCCGCGAAATGCCTGATCAGATCCTGGGACTCGGCGGGATGGCGAACGCTGTGGAGATGAATGTTGGGCAGCTCGCCGGCCAGGACCCGCAGTATCGCCGGCGTACGGTCTGTTGAGGCATGATCGGCAATGTGGAATTCGTCGCAAAAGCCGGCAGCATTGCGCAGCGCAGTTTCGACAAAGAGATCCTCGTTCCGGACCAGGGAAATTCCGACGATGCGTGGCTCGCTCAATCGGGTTGCTTGCCTTGGACGAGAATCCAAAGCCATTGACTTTCACGTTCAATGCGGATCACCGCGCGAAAATTGCATAGCAGACGCAGTACCACGTCTTCGGTGCGATCCCAGGAAATGGCTTCAAATGGCCCTCCTCCGGCCTCCATGTTGATTCCTATGTCATAGAGCAAGTAGCCGTCAGGCTTTAGCGCCCGGGAATGCTCGGCGATCATCTGATCCAGGTCGAACGCGTGGTCGATGCAATTTGAATAGAGGAGGTCGAGGGAGTTGTCGGCATTTCGAAGCTTCATCATGTCCCCTATGCTCACCAGGGGATTGTCCAAGCCCGGATTCAGATCGATGCCTCGGGCATTCTTAAATCCAAGGTCGCGCAGCACATCGACCTCGGTGCCCTGCCTCGCCCCACAGCATAAGATGGCCGCGTCGAAGGGCAGCAATTTGGTGAGTTGCCGGAAGCGAACGTAAAATTTCAACCGGTAGTCAAAGATGTCGAAGTTGCTGAACCCGCCCTTCATTTTCACCATCTCGTCGAGCTTGAGCTTTTGGTGGGTGAGATATTCCTCGTAACTTGCGTAATCGCGCCTGACCAAGCCTTCCTCCTTTTCGGTTTTCCATCCGCCGCCACCATGATGCTTGTAGCGGACCTCGTGCTTGTCGCGTTCATGGACATAGGAACTATCGCGTCCTGTCCTCAATTTACGGATGTATCCAAATCCGCCGGGAGTCACGAGGTGAAGAAACGTCTTCACCCAGAATTTCGGACGAGGCTTGGCTCCGAGGAGATCGCGAAAATACGCCATGATTCAGTTCTTTTGCAACGTCCTGGAAATTGCCAGGAGCGCAAGCAAGCTGGGTGCGCCCTCGATATAAAGCAAGTCGTGTTTGAAGGCTCCCACGTAGTGCCGGCAAATGCTGCCCGGTGCCCGCAAGTACCCCCAGTTTATGTTATAGGTCGTGGGAAGCATTCCGCCTCGATTGAGGGCCGACGCCATGACAGCGTAGAGCGTCTGTTCGAAGAACTGGGGGTGATGGGCATTGGTCTCGAACGCCGCGATCAAACGTTCGCTAAGCTCGAGGGAGATTGCGCTCTTGGGCATGAGGCAGATCCCCGTATTGACCCGCTCCCATATTTTCATCTGGAGCGCCTTCTCGATCTGAGCGCGTGGGATGCAGTACTTCTCCTTGGTGTCCTCGTTAAACCAGCATTCCTCCTTCCCTTCATCCACCCACTCAAGAATTTCCACCGGTCGCTTGAAAAAGATCACGTCGGAGTCCAGCACGACGAATCGGTCGTATGGCGCGTACGCCGGGAAATCGAGAAACTTGAGGAACAAATTGTGTCGGTTGCGATTGGACAGGCATTTCGGATGGGCAGAGAGGTGGCGTGGCATTCGGGCCTCGGCCTCCGGTCGAGGAACAAATCGAACTCCCGGAAGAGTTCTTTCGATAACGGTCCGTTGGGCTTCCGTGACCGAGCCATCTTCATGAATGAACAGTGGCCAGCGCCTGCCGCTGAAGTGTTCAAAGCTTATCGCTGCCATTAGTCCGGCGTCCCATGTTTGCGAGGAGACCAGCATGTGCACGGAAACAGGAACCTCGGCTCCCTGCCGACGCCTGTGCGTCCGGAGGATGAGCGGCGCAATCGCGTGACGGCCAAGCCACGCAAGCTGACGTCTTGCTGCGGAACGAAAGCGTGTCAGCACGTATAAGTGCGCAGGTTGGAAGGAGAGGTCTTAATCCGCAGGACGGCGAGCAGCTTCTCTGTGAGAACGCCGCGGTAATACCAGCGGGTTCTGGCTCCGCGCGCGCGCGCGCGGTCGAGGACCGGACTCAGCACACGCCAGGCTTTCTTGTGAAAGATTCGTTTCAACGCGTGATCGGTCAACTGAGAGTGAGTCGTACCGAGAAATCGCGTGTCCACCGACCGCCCCGCGCACCAAGAAAGAAATTTTTCCTGCAAATACAGGCGCCACCAGATGCTGCCTGCCGCATTCGATCCGAGCGAGCCGGCGGTCTCGTGTTTCTTGAGGACAACCGTATCGCTGTGCGCGAACCGGCAGGTGACACCGCATCGCAGCCAGAACTCGCAATCCTCCGCCTGCCAGATCGTCTCGTCGAATTCGCCGACTTCGTCGATCAACGAGCGACGAAACAACGCGCATCCCGTCGTGGTAATCGCCGTCCACCAGAAATTCGCCTGGCTTGGAAGCGGAGGCTCGCCCACTGCCCAGGGGAGCCCATGCAGCCGAGCGTGCTGTGGCCCGTCGCCTCTTAGCAGGACGAATCCGTACGCCACGCCGGCTCCGGTTGTCTCAGCCGTGGTCGAAAGAGATTCCAGAGCATGAGGCAGGAGTTCGTCGTCCTGATCAAGGAAGAGCAGCCACTCCCCATGGCTGGCTCCAACACCTGTGTTGCGGTTGGCGGAGAGACCGCCATTTGTCGCGCGGCGCACATAGCGGACGCGTTCGCCATAGCGCGCAGCTTCTTCTGCCGTCGAATCGGTACTGCAATCGTCGGAAACGATGATTTCGTCCGGTGCGCGCGTTTGACGGAGAATGCTTTCGATGGCGTTCGCAATGGTTGCAGCACCATTATAGGCGGGGATAATGACGCTGATCGTCATCTCGCGAATTTCTCGATTTCCGTGAGGTAAGGCTGGTAAACGATCCGATAATCAAAGGCTTTGACAAATTGCCGTCCGCCGTCGCCGAGTTGCCTCCTGCGTGCCGGATTCCCGCCTAAGGAGCGGATAATCTCCGGATATCTGCCGAGGTCGTCGCAGACGAGGCAGTCCCGTCCGTCGAGGACAGGATGTCCGCGAACTCCGACGCGCGTGGAAAGAAGAGCCTTTCCATGAACGAATGCTTCAAGGACTTTAAGTGAAGTGCCTGTGCCGGAAATGAGGGGCGCCAGGACGATGTCGGTAAGTTGGTAGAGCCGAAGCAGGACGAGCTCCTCCACGGGCCCGAAGGCCGTGATCTTGTCGGCGTAGGTTCCCTTGGGCAGGCAGGCACCCGCGATCACGAATTGGATCTTCCCACTGTTTGCGAGGGACGCCGCAATTTTCCGAATTTCGTCGACGGCCTCCAGGTTGCATCTGAGGCTGCTTCCGATGAAGAGACAGATGGTAGCGCCTTCGGAGCGTGCCTCTTTAAGGGCGTGCAGCTCCGGACCGTCCTGAGCTGAGTGGACCTTAGGTAAGGGAGGCTGGGTTTCCATGCCATGCGGTATCACGCGCGTCGTGATGCCGTTCTCGTTGAATCGTTGCTGATCATGGAGCGAGACGCTGAAGCCGGCAGCGGCACCGCGGCTTGCCCGTCGTTCGCAAGCGATGACGCGCCGCATCAACCACCGGTTGCTTATCACGAGGTCGGAAAGCACATCTTCAAACGTCAGCAGGTAGCTTTTCTTGGTTTTTTGGCAGGCCTGTCGAACAGCGCTGTCCCAGAATGGACATTCAAGAAACGCTATGGAAGACCAGGTCACAAGTTCGCGAACCCGCTTGAACAAAGAGGGCTGAAGTCTCACGTTCAGGTAGTGCCACCATTGCCGGCGTTCACGCGGGGTAATTCGTCCGCGTGCGATATGATAAAGCATTCCATCATAAAGCCAGTGGGCTGTTCGGAGAAGAGCTCGCTCGGGCGCAGACGGATGATGGAAAAGGTATTCGACATTTCCCTTCTCGACTTTGCCACGGTTTCCCGGCGAGAGGACTTTTACTTCGGCGTAGTTGTCGGCGAAAAGGTTGATCAATGGAACGACCCTGCGCGCTGAACCGCGATCAAGAGCGGGCAACCCTGTCCAAGGATAGAAAACCGCAACCCGGATGTCAGCCTTTCTCATCGGCGAGAGCCAGAAGCTGGGAAACGAATGTGTCCGGATGGAACATTGGCTTGTAGTGTGGCATTAATTTCGCACAGCGCGCAGCGACATCGCCCAGTTCGCGAGTTGCGCGCCGGATTGTCTCAGCCAGAGAGGAGGGATCTCGATCGCGAGCGAGCCAGCCGATTCCCTGTCTATGAACTTCGAGCCCTAGAAACGAGCCCTCGGTGGCAATTGCCGGCTTTCCGGCCGTCATCGCCTCGCAGAACACGCCGCTTGTTCGGTCTCGGTACCTTTCCAGGTGGTAAGGCAGTAGGAGAACGTCAGAATCCCTGAGCAGTCGCAAATAGCCATCGTCATCCAACGGACGAGCGACCATCGATACGCATTTTGCCGCGGCGGAGCGGAAGCCGGCCAAGGCGGCTGCCGAGTGTTCGTCGGGGTCGCTGCTCTGAAGCGTGAACCGAGCGTCAGGAAGCCCGCCATCTGAGTTGAGAATATCGATGGCCGCGAGGATTTCGGCGAAGCCCTTTTCCTGGCGTGCATTGCCGAGGCATACGAAGTGGGGAGGATTTCCCGGCGGTCTGTAACACTCGGAGGCCCGTCTCGAAATGACTAGCGGCAGGTGCGTCACCGGTCGTTGAAAGATCGCCTTGTATTTTTCTTTGAGGATGTCGCTGTCCGTTGCGAAGTGCGCTCGCGAGAGTTTACCCGATCGTTCAAGCAATCCGAGCAGAACCGAAATTTCCTTGTCGGCTCCAAAACGCTCCGAGGCATAACCGACATGAAGCACCAAGGTTGGCTCGCGCCCCTTCGGAAAAACCTGAAGCCAGCGAAGCCAGCCGGCGAGGTTGCGAGGTGCGAGCATTTCGGCAAAGATGATGTCATGACGTTGGACCTCGTCGGGCGTGATTCCCGTTAACAGATCCGATTCGAAGCGACGGCGCGCAAGCGTTTCCAGGGCGTCGAGGGCAATGCGCGAGCGTGAGATCAATCGCGACGGGTTGTTCCGCAAGTCTCTGCGGAAAATTCCGCGCATGGCGAAGCCGCCCGGAACATGCGCGTTACAATCACGGGCGCACAAGATACGAACCTCCATTCCCGTTCGCCTCGCGGAGTCGGCGATAAAGCCGTTGTAGCTGACATGGTGCCCGCGTTCGCTGACCAGCAGATGGTCCGCAAGCCAAAGTTTTCTCATGTATCCTCGGGCAATTGAAGAAACTCACGAACCGCGGGCCAGCGGGACTCCATGCCGTGGCTCGTGCGAAATACCGCCAGTGCGTTACTCCGAAGAAGTTCGAGGCGCCCCGGCTCAAAGTA
>DATDAX010000055.1:0-8280 GCA_036525175.1 Terrimicrobiaceae bacterium
CGCACGACATTCAATGCTTCGTCGAACAAGAGCTCCGAGGCCAACCTGTCGTAGGAAACCGGATAGGTGCGCGGGCCCGGCTGCATCGCTCGGACAAGCTCTGGGGACTCGCGGAGTTTGCGGATGCAGTTCCACGCCTCGTTACGGCGGTTCAGCCGGGCGTTGGCCATTGCGAGGAAGGCCCAATCTGGCGGGCGTCCCTCGGGCGTTGTGAAGCTGGGGATGCGGATGAGGCGGTCGTAGTGTTGCGAAAGCCAATTTGCTTGATTAGCAAGATATCCGGCGCGCGCTGCTTCGAGTTCCTTGATCGCCTCCTCGTAATATCCAGCGCGATAGAGCGCCGCCCCCAGGGTGTTGCGCCGGTAAAAATTCGACGGCGCGTCATTGGACGACTCCCGTGCGCGATCGACCACCATTTCGCGAAAGCCTTTGTATTGGTCATCCTCTTCGAAGGCATTCGTCAGAACGCTCGGCCAAAGCAATGAGAATGCCTCCCAGCCACCGATCGAGGGATCGCTCAGAGCGAGGCACCTGTCACGATATTGCTTCTTCCCCTCTTCGTTGCCCCGAAGCCATCCCATGAGGCCGAGCCGGGACGGCCCGGCGGTACTGCCTAGCTCGGACGCCCGCCGGAATTCGATTTCGGCCTGTGCGAAGTCACGCTTGCCGGCGAACACTTCACCCAGCAGCATCCAAGTCTGGGCATCTTCGGGATGCAGCCGGGCATCTTCACGAAGCACTTTGATGGCAGATTCCCACTCGTCCTTTCTTCCGGACGCGTTACCATAGTTAATATGGGCTTCGGCCAACGCCCTGTAGTCCTGGGCGTGATTGCTGCCCAGGCTGATGGCTTCCTCACGGTCTGATATGCATTTTGGCAGGCTATCGGCCCAATTGTCTGCTTCGGCATAAGCTTCCGCGCGGCGAAGCAGAAGGTCCGCACGCGCAGCATTATCATGCGGCTCCTCCAGCACTTTCGAGAGATGCCAGGCTGCGGCGAACCATTGCTTGGTGGCTTTGCATTCCTTGGCTGCAGCATCATGATATTTTATGGGATCCGGCTCCGACTCAAAGTGTTTCCGATATTCCAGTCTCTCCGATTCCCAAATCTTCGGAAGGTGATCCGTAGCGACTTCCTTGAGCAATTTGTCCTCGATCTCTCTCGCTGCCAAGAGGGTCCCCCGCTGGCGGGCATGCGCTAGATCGTCTCGCATTGGCACTAAGCTCCAGATAACCGGTCGCACTTCGCGTGGCAGCGGTCGCGCAGCCGAAGTGTCGCCTGCGACAGAATCCTGCGCGGAGCTTCCGCCGAAATTCGCTTCGATAGCGACCAGGCTTTCACCATCCGGCGCGAAGCTTGCCTGCAACACATCGCCAGAGGGTGTGAAAAGTGCAAGCAACTCCCCGCTACGGCTGCTCCATACACGGAGCTTTGGCTCACCACTCGACGTTAAAATCAGATCGCCACGGCCCGAAAATGCCGCGTCGCTGACAAATGCTGAATGACGCAATACGGCGATCCGCTTGAGGCGGGTGAGGTCCCATAGGATTGCCGTCTGATCCTTACTGGCAGTGAGCACCCTGCGACCGTCTGGGCTGAACACGACGCGGGTGACGTCGGCGGTATGCGTGTGCTCGGAGCCTTCTTCACGGAGGACCTGGCTGGAGGAGACGCGGCCCTCGGGAATGTGCCATAGCCGCGCATCATCGTCGGTGCTTCCCGTCAACAGGAACTGCTCGTCCTTGTCCGCACTAAACGCCGCGGTTGTGATTGCGCTCTCGTGAAGGCCACGGTCGCCATACTCCAGTTCGGACGGAGCCGCAGATTTATCGGCGATTTTCCAAAGTCTCGCACGCCCCTCAGCCTCACCCGGCCGCGTGTAACACGCGAGGAGATATTTACCACTCGGGCTGAGTTGCACTCGGCTAATGAGCGAAGGCTCTTGCCCGGGTAGAACCTGCACAGTCCCTGCGATGGCGTCGCAAATCGCCACCTGGCTTTCCTTCGCACCGCGCTTGCGCAAGACAACGCCCAGCTGTGTGCCGTCGCGATCGAACGCCGCAGAGATAATATCCGCCTCGGACAAGATCCCCACTGGCAAGTTCTTGACCTCCTCGAGGAGGCCTTTTCCGTTTGACCCGGCTGCAAACTCCAAGAAATGCAACACGGGCTCTCCGGAAGAATCGTGTGTTGCCACCGCCAGCCGGTCGCCGTCCGCATCAAGAGCCGCGCAGCTAACGGGGCCACCGATTTCGATCGAACCGGTAGGCTGGTCGCTGCCTGTTTTCCAGAGTTCAATCGTACATTTCTGGTAATCGTTCGGCTTGCTCACGGTAACCACCCGCTGACCGTCGCCGCTTACAACCGTGAGGATAGGATCGCTCGCCGCCAGGAGCGTCGCCTTCGGCTCATCACGGTTGGCGGTCCAAATCCGCGCAAGATGTTTCGAACTTGTGACAAGCGAACGTCCGTCGCGGCTATAGGCAAGCCCGATAACGGTTTCCGAATGGCTGAGCGGGGCTTGTACGGGTTGTCCGGTCGCCACTTCCCAGATCCGAGCGTTGCGGTCGCGCCCGCCGGTGGCCAGGTAGCGGCCATCGGGACTGAAGACGACATCAAGAACATCGCCATTGTGCTTGAAACTGAGTACTTCTTTCTGCGTTCTTACGTTCCAGAGCCGCGCGGTATGATCGCTGCTCGCCGTGGCGATCCACAGTCCATCTGGGGAGAAGCGCGCCCGGTTGACCGCGCCCCGGTGGCTAAGTGGCGCGGTGACCGCCGTGATCAGAGGAATAGACTCCCTTTTGGCCCAGAGAACGCTCCACGCCCGTGCTGCGCCGCGGCTGCTGTCGTTGGCGCCCTCGGCGGTGACGATGCGTGCATGTTCATCATGAAAGTCCGCCGAGGCAAATTCTGCGCGACGCAGCGGCCCGCCATCGTGCTGAAAAGGAACGGAGCGCCCATTTTTCCAATCCCACAGCCGTGCTTCGCCACTTTCGCCGCCATCGAGGTCGCCCGCGGCCGTCACAACGAGCTGACCGTCGCGAGAGAAAGCCGCCCAATTTACTGGCAACGTGTGGTCACTTAGCAGGGCCTCTTGCCGGGCCTCGCGGAAGTTCCAAATGCTCACCTCGCTGCGATCGCCTCTCCCTCGGCTCACGGCCATGAGCCGGTCAGGTTCCGCCGGGCTGAACCAGACCTTTTGCGGCACAGCATCCGTGAATCGAATCGGTTCGCCAACGCGCTGGTTGCTCGTGGCATCGAACACAACAACCTGACCGTGTTTCGCTGGGGTTTTGTCTGAATCCTGGACCGCCACTGCAATGGCAACTAGCGCTTGCTCGGGATCGGGATGAAACGACGCCCACATAACTTTCTTGTGTGGGAGATCTGCCAGCGGGTCTCTGCCCTCTGTCACATCGCCTTCGCTTAGGCGCCAGACTCTCACCGCATCCTCCGAAGTGCCAACCAGGTATTCGCCGCTCGGCGATAGCTCGCTATGCGTGAGATCCTTGAGATAAACGAGATGCTTGAGGCGCGGGAGCTGCCGCCACGTGGCGCCGAGCCGGCTCCGATGTACCGAATCGCTGTTCGCGTTCGGATCGTGAACGACCGCATGGGGAAAGATGGAGAGGCGCCAAAGCCAGTGTAGCAAATCGCTTTTCGCATAAGGGTCGTCGACGGCCGCTTGATGGAAAAAGAGAAACGCCCCGGCAGGGTCGTCGCTCTCGAGATGCCGCTCGCCGCGCTCGAGACTCAATACCGCGCTGGTCTTTCGCCCCTCAAAGCGTTCGTAGAGTGTCCGGCGAATCTCGTAGAGGAGACCCAAGGCAAGGAGCGCGATAACCGCCATGAGCAGCGCGATGTTACGCTGGAGGCGCCGTCGCGCCGCGCGCCGGCTTGCGTCGACAAATTCGACTTCGCCCGGCGAAAGCTCATTCCGGATCGAAAGCGCTGAGGTAAGCAGCACTCCGCTCCAGAGTGCGCTTGGATGGCGACCCTGTTCAATCCACTGCGCCGCCGCCATGCCGATCCTCTGGCGTTGGAGCAGTTCAATCCGAGCATCTTCGAGCCACTGCAGCAGGCGCGGCCACCTTCGAAGAAGGGCCTCGTGGGTGACTTCCACCAGTCTCTCCCCGCGCGCGTCGGTTCGCACCCGCAGCAATTGCGCCTTTTCGAAGCGTTCGACAATCCTGCCCACGCGCTGCCGGGTCTCCGGGTCGTTCGAGAGTGCAGCTTCTGACGCGCCGGTCGCGACGAGTTCACGTGAAAGGCTTGGCCGCACCAGTCGTAGGAAGATTTTCTGGGTAAGCATGCGGTCTTTATCATCGAGGTCGGCCGCACCATAGATCTCTTCTGCGATTTTCTCGACTGCACCCTGGCCACCACCGATAGCGTTGTATGCTGCCCAATTGATGTGGTTGCGTTCCCGCCGATCCCAGAGCTTGATCAGCGTGAACTGAAGTAACACGAGCGCAGCCGGATCACCGAGAAACTCGTTGATCAATGTATCAACAATTCCTTCCTCGAAGCGAAGACCGATTTGCGCGGCGGGCTCCTCGATGACCGCGCGCAATTCTCGCGCTCCGAGGGGCGGGATGAATGCTTCCTTGCTTATGCTGCCAAGTTCAGTCTCGCGCAGCCATTGCGTTAGCGCGCCTGCCAACTCCAGCCTCGCCGCCGCCACGACATGTCGCTCCGTATTTGCCTGGGTGACCCACGCGGCGATCTCCTTCGCAAGTCTGCGCTGATCCCTTCGATCGCAGTGCAAAAACACTTCATCAAAACGCAACGCGAGAAGCAGTGCCCGAGGGCTTTTCGCTTCTGCATCCAAGATCGCTCCCATGGCCCGCGACGCGTCCTCGCTTGGCAGCGTCGTCTCGACAACTTTCCACGCCTCGCTGCTAGGCAACCCACCAGCACGCAGTTCCGGCAGGAGACCCGCGCGGATGAGAGACGTCTTTCCCGAGCCGCTCGGGCCGAGCACTAGCAGCACTCGCTTTTCGCGCAAGAGCTCAAGCCAATCCCCGATAACCTGCTTGCGGCCGAAGAAAAGGTGTGCCGTCGACTCCGAATACGCCTCTAGACCGCGGTATGGGCATTGGCTATTATCCAGGTCCCGGCCAGCGCTTTCATCCATTTCGGCCAGCGAGGTCCGCGGAATCTTTTCCTCGGGCAATCCGGCGCGGATGAGCACCGTCGCCCAGTAGCCAAGCAAAGTCTGGGCAATACCGCGCTCTGTGTCGTCGTCGAGGATCCGACCCGTTGCACTGGCGCGCATCATGAACTCTCTCACTTCTTCGAGAAAGCCTGGGCTGACCGAATCAGATTCCCTCTCAAGCATCTTCAGGTGCGCGGCTTTTAGGAGCGCTAGGGAGGGAAATTCGTAGGCCACAGCTTCCTCGCGCACCGATGCGGGGCTGGACTCGTTCATAGTTTTTGAAGAATCATAAAGAGCGCCGCCTGGACGCCGCGCAGTTGGTCGCAGAGGCGCTTCAGAGAAAGGTCCACCTGGTAGAAGCGCGTTCCGCTATCGTTCGAGCAGCTTCGATAGCTTTGCCGCACTTTCATTTTCCAACGTTGCAAGTCCTTAGCTTCCTCTGGCGGCGGAGCTTTCAGCAGATCGTCGAGCTTCCCAGCCGCTTCAAGAACAGAAATCGCCCATGGCGCGCGATTTCCGTCGCAGACTTTCACGAGCCGCTCCACCACCTGTGGCCAGGCGTTTTGCAGCTCGGAAAGATCGCGATCGATCAATGCATCGATGCTCCAGAGCCTGGTCTCAATCACTTGCCATCGCGTGTGTTCGGTCGTCAATGCCTTCAGACTCGCGCTGAGCTCCGGCAAAGCATCCAGGCCCGCGCTGAAACTCGCCCCCGCATCGGTCTCAAGCGACCGAGGGCCGAGTTTGGCACGAATGGCGCAGAGAGCGTTTCGCAGATCTTCGAGGGGCAATGTCCGGGCCGCAGCACACAGTTTCGTGTCGAAGATTGTTGGACGCATCTGAAGAATCGTCTTGATCAGATCCCTGGCTTCCTTAAGCGGAGCCACGCTCAATTGATCACATGCCACGCTGAGACGCTCTTGAGAAGCGCGCAGGTCTTCGAGCCACGAAAAATCCTCGTCCGCCATGGACTTTTGCCTCTCCGCCTCTCCGAGCGACTCCAAAATGCTCGCAAGGTCTTTTTGCGGCTGAACCAGCAGCGACCAGTCGATTTGATCTTCGAGCTTTCGCCCTTCCTGAAGAATGTAATTGTAGCATTTAAATTGCAGATCGTGCAGCAAGTCGTGCACGTTCTTATAGTCCACAAGGGTTTGAAGCGCCTGGTCTGCGGAGATCAGTTGTTCTTGCTGTTCGGCTACGAAGGACATGATCTTGGGGCTGCCCATCAGCTGGCCTAGACCTTGAAAGGCCTTCGTCGAAGTTTCTGCTAGCTCGCGATTCTTTTCCAGCGCCGCACTCAAACTATCCGCCGGCACCGGGGTCTGCGATTCGGCAGCGGTGACCGACTCTGTTTGGGAACTGGTGAAAGTCTGCGCAGCGACCGGCGCTGTATTGCGCGCCGTGTTGCGATATGCTTCAAACTCGCGCCTAAGCCCGCGTACCACGTCAGTCCACGCCTCGTCCTGATTTGCCCAAGTGGTGACCGCTTTCATCTTAGTGGGCAATCCTGCCAACTTACTAAAGACTTCCCCCGTGAAATCACAGGGCCGCAACATGATCGGAATGACCCGCGCTTCTTTTGCCTGGTGTCGCTGCATCGCCACTTCCAGCTCGTGCGTGCGGATGTAGGCCGTATTAAGGAAATCTGAACTAATCAACAGCAGGATAAAATCGGCGGAAGCCAACCTCGCCTTGATCTCCTCATGCCACTCGTCGCCAGCACGTATCTCGCCATCGTACCAATCCTGACAAATCCCGCGATAGCGAAACGAAGCCAAATGCTTGTGCAGCTCCTCTCGCAACGTCTTGTCATTGCTTGAGTAAGAATAGAAAATCTTAATCGCTTCCATCGCGAGGCAAGTTCCAACTTGCCGCCACTTCGCATTCGGCTTCTTCCAAGAAGAACGTGAAGATTCTTCTTATACTATTCAAGCACGAATCCAATGACTCCAGGTGGCTTCCGTGATTTCGGAAACTCGTTTTTCCCGTCATCTGTCAGTGAATACTCCTTAGCTTTTTCAGGTAACATCCAGGTATGCGATGCGCAAGTCCGAATCTCACCGCCACTCGACAAGCTCAACGTGAGGATTGCCGGACTGTGTTCTTTAACAAATAACGCGATTACAATGAGCTCTGGAACAGCGTCATTTTCAAAATCTTTAGGCCGCTCAGATGGCAAAGCCCCTCCGACCGATAGGTTGTCGCATCAGCATTACCTCGGAACCTGGAGGCGGTCTGCGATGCCCTGATATTTTGCTGCCCGGACTGACCTCGCAGAGCGCAAGGGACAATCACCCATGCAAACTTTGCACGAAGTTGTGGATCAGACTTTCGTCCAGAGTTCTCGATTTTCGTCGCTGGATCTCCTTCCAACCTACGAACTGGAAGAGGGAGAACCGCGGACATGGCGCGACTCGGTACTCCTTTAGCATCGCGACGCCTCTACAATTGCTGGCGAATCGCTGAACTCATTGCATGACACTAAGAAATTTCTGTCGATTCGAAGGGAAGACGCACGCTAAAGCGGGTGCCATCCGGGCCCGTGCTGAACTCGATTTTTCCATGATGGCGTTCCACAACGATCCGATGGCTTATGACCAACCCGAGCCCGGTTCCCGAGCGGCCCTTGGTCGTAAAAAAGGGCACTGAAAAAATATGCGGCCGCGCCTCTGGTGGGATTCCGCCCCCATTGTCGGCGATCTCGACAAGAAAATACTCGCCGTCGCGCCGCGTCCGAATATCAATGCGTCCCGTTCCGTTCACCGCGTAGATCGCGTTGTCGATGAGGTTCGTCCAGACCTGGTTGAGTTCTCCACCATAGGCACAGATCTGCGGAAGCGTGCGATCAAAGTCGCGCGTCACGGTAGCGTTCTTCAGCTTGTGGCCAAGAATGACGAGCGTGTTCTCGATGCCCTCGTGCACGTCAATCTCCTGCCACGGCGCCTGGTCCATGAACGAATACGACTTCACGGCACTAACAAGCTCCGAGATGCGGTCGGTGCTGTGCGTAATCGATTTCAGCAGATCGCGCGTCGTGATGTTCGCGG
The DNA here is from genome assembly GCA_036525175.1 of Terrimicrobiaceae bacterium. Taxonomy (GTDB): domain Bacteria; phylum Verrucomicrobiota; class Verrucomicrobiia; order Chthoniobacterales; family Terrimicrobiaceae; genus DASTFP01. The sequence continues at coordinate 8,210 of DATDAX010000055.1, forward strand.
CGAGCCAGCGTATGGCATTCTCGAGATCCTGCGCGGGCACTGTGCGTTTCAACACTTCGAGTCCTTCCTCG
>DATDAX010000056.1:0-21027 GCA_036525175.1 Terrimicrobiaceae bacterium
AGGTCGATAATCCAGTCCGCGCATTTGATGACTTCGAGATTGTGCTCGATGACAATGAGTGTGTTGTGAGCGTCGCGCAGTTTGATGAGCACCTCCAGCAGCTTGTGGATGTCTGCGAAATGCAATCCCGTTGTGGGTTCATCGAGCAGATAAATGGTGCGACCAGTTGCGCGGCGTGCCAGCTCCGAGGCGAGCTTCAGTCTTTGGGCTTCACCGCCTGAGAGCGTCGTGGCAGATTGGCCGAGCCGCAGATAGCCAAGCCCGACATCCTGCAAGGTTTCAAGCTTGGCGGAAAGCGCGGGAATGCTCCGAAAAAACCGGGCAGACTCATCAACGGTCATCTCAAGGATATCCGCGATATTTTTACCCTTGTAAGTGATCTCGAGCGTCTCACGATTGTATCGGCGTCCTCTGCAAACCTCGCACTCCACATAGACGTCTGCGAGAAAGTGCATCTCGATTCTAATGAATCCGTCACCCTGGCAATGCTCGCACCGGCCACCTTTCGCGTTGAAGGAGAACCGGCTGGCGTCGTAACCCCGGATTCGCGCCGCGGGAAGCTCGCTGAAAAGATCCCGGATCGGACCGAGAGCTCCGGAATAGGTGGCGGGATTCGAGCGCGGCGTCCGCCCGACGGGCGTTTGATCGATTACAACGACTTTGTCAAACTGCTCGATTCCGACGATGCGATTGAACGCGCCGGGACGGTCCTTGGCGCCGCTAAGACTCTGAGCAAGTGCAGCGCGCAGAATGTCATTTACCAACGTGGACTTTCCACTTCCTGAGACGCCCGTCACGCAGGTCAGGCAGCCTACCGGAATTGCGGCGGTGATGTCCTTGAGATTGTTCTCCCGCGCTCCGAAAACTGTCAGCCAGCCGTCGCCAATCTCTCCTGCAAGTCCGCGATCCTTGCGCGGCGGAACACGATGTCGGGGCACAGAGATCTTCAGGGTTTTCTTCAAATACTGCGCAGTGAGTGAGTCGTCACTTTTCAGAATTTCGTCCAACGATCCCTGAGCGACGATCCGACCGCCGCGCGGACCTGCGCCCGGGCCGAGATCCAGAATGTGATCCGCTGCCCGGATCGTGTCCTCGTCATGCTCGACGACGATCACGGAATTCCCGAGATCTCGCAATGACCGGAGGGTCTCTATGAGGCGATCATTATCGCGCTGATGAAGACCGATGCTCGGCTCGTCAAGCACGTACAACACTCCGGCCAGACCCGAACCAATCTGGGTGGCGAGACGAATCCGTTGAGCCTCGCCACCGCTCAGAGTACCGCTTTCGCGGTTCAATTGCAGATATCCAAGTCCCACTTCATTCAGAAAACTCAATCGTTGCCGGATTTCTCTGAGCACATCCCGGACGATTTCCTCTTCGGCGCCGCTGAGGGCAATTCGAGCGAGAACCTTGCCGGCCTCAGAAATTGGAAAAGTGCAAAACTGGTTAATGTTGTACTGACGACCATCGACATCAGAGATTGTCACGGCAAGGATCTCGGGTTGCAGGCGCGCTCCATTGCACACGCCGCAGACTCGGCGTCCTTGGAAAGCACGAAGCCGCTTCTTCGTGAACTCGCTTTCGCTGGTCTCAAAGAGGCGCTGCATCTGGGCAACCAAGCCCTCGAACGGTTTCGAAATTTTCCGCTCTGCGGACACCTGTACGCTGATCGCGCGATCTCCGCTGCCGAAAAACAGCAGCGATTTAAAATGGGCAGGGAGGTCCTTGAAGGGCGCGTCGATCGGCACGGGCGAATCTGCGATTAGCCCGCTGAGAATTGCCCCATAATACTGCTTCATCCGTTTGTGGCCGACCCGCCATGGCTTGATGGCGCCCTGTTCGAGCGTCTTCGTCTTGTCGACCATCAGGTCGGAGTCAAAGAAGAGCTCTGTTCCAATGCCGTGGCAGGCCGGGCAAGCGCCAAGGTGGCTGTTGAAGGAAAAATGTTTCGGCGTGAGTTTCGGCATTGTAAAGCCCGTGGAGGGATTGCAGTAATCCGTCGAGAATTTTTGCTCGGTCCAATCTTCGCTCTGGGGTTCCATGCGGATGACTGTGAGCGTGCCTCCTCCCCATCGGAGCGAGGTTTCGATCGAATCGGCGAGCCTCTGGCGGATTTCGTCGCGTATGGAGAGCCGATCGACAACTGCCTCGATCGTGTGTGAACTGGATTTGGAAAGCTTGGGCGAGTTTGCGGTCCCCAGTTCGACGATTTCTCCATCGATCCGGAGACGCACGAAGCCCTCCCGACGCGCTTTCTCGATGACATCGCGAAATTCGCCCGGTTGATTGGTTACGAGCGGTGCAAGCAGCATGAGCTTGGTGCCTTCCGGCGAAGACAAAATCTCATCCGCGATCTGTTGGGGTGTCTGCCGCACCACCGGCTCGCCTGTCACCGGATCGTGAGGACGCCCGATAGCTGCATAAAGTAGGCGGAGATAGTCGTAGATCTCCGTGGTCGTCGCGATTGTCGAACGCGGGTTAGCAGCCGACGTTCGCTGCTCGATTGCAATCGCTGGTGAGAGGCCTTCGATGTAATCGACTTCGGGCTTTTGCATCTGGTCAAGAAACTGGCGCGCGTATGCCGAAAGGCTTTCGACATATTTTCGCTGTCCCTCTGCGTAAAGCGTGTCAAAGGCGAGCGAGGATTTTCCTGAACCGCTCAAGCCCGTGATGACGACGAGCCTGTTTCGTGGGATTTCCACGTCGAGATTGTTCAAATTGTGCTGCCGGGCCCCCTTGATGCGTATGACGGAGTGATTGCCGAAATTCATGAGCGGAGCACAAGCGTGAATCTTTCAACTTACGCCACGGCCGAGCTCAGGCGCAAGAACTGGCGATGTTCCGGCGGGATTCTCGCATGCCCCAAGCAGCCGCGGCGAGTGACCCATTCGCCCTATCGTCGCCGGCTCAGATCCCCGGCGGCCTCACTTTTGGGCGACCAAACTCAGTCGTATCCACCACCAGACCGTCTTTCCGCCTTCCTCTGCGATACGAAATACCTTCCGCGCCGAGTCCGGCGCGTCGCGAATCAGTTGCAACACCTTCTGCCGATTTTCGGGATTCGTTCCGGCTGTCTCGAAGTACCAATTGAGATCAGGCTGTTTGAAGGGTGCTGTGTCGCAGCGCAAGACGCGCAGTCGATTTCGTTCACATAGGTCTCTCCAACTGCCCGGAGATAGAAAGCGCCCGTGACTGGGATCGCGCAGTTTTTCCACCTCGTGGATCCATTTTTCGGCGACCGGTTCACTGTCCGGGATACTTCCGTCGATGAGCAGAAAATGCCCGCCCGGCTTCAGCACACGTGTCACCTCTCGCACGAAAGCCTCCCGGTCGCTGAAATGATGAGCCGCGACCCGGCAGGTTACGAGGTCGAAAGACGCTTCGGAATAGGGAAATCTCTCCGCCTCATGCAGGCGTGTTTCGATAGACAAACCGCGTTCGATGGCCAAGCTCGTTGCGCTGTCGAGCATTGCCTGCGAAATATCCGCCGCCGTCACTGAAAATCCTCGACTAGCGAGGTATAGAGCCGTGTGCCCGCCACCTGTGGCAACGTCCAGTGCAGGTGAGTCAGGTGAGACTTCGATACCAGCCAGCGCCATGGCAACGTCCTCGGTGTTGGCAAGAATATGGGATTTGCCATAGTTCGCGCTGTGCCGTTGAAACTGATCCCGGGCCGCTTCTTGGATCGGATCCAAAATCATGAGTCCTCTTCGCATGGTTTTATCGAAACAACAAGTAGTCGGGCACTAGGCTCAACCAATCCATTCGACCGGCATGAGATTTTTCCCTCATGGCAGGCCCGGATATGCTAACGGTTGTCGAGAGATTGCGAAGGCTTTTGTGGATAGGCAGTCGGCTGGAGCATCGGATTGGGGATCGTCTCCCTGCCACGCAGAAATCCCGCGAGATCAAATCCCACGATTGCGCCAGGCTCATAACGCGCGACGACTCGATCCTGGATATTCTCCATTCCACGATGAATGACGAAGTCCGAGAACAGCCCCGATTCATAGAACAACCTCCATAACTCCGGACTTCCGAAAACGACCCCCCAAGGATGGTAGGCGGTGACATAAAGTGGTTTGCCTTCCCTATCGGACCTCCGCATCGCTTCCTGAAGATCAGCGGACGTCTTCAGACGCTGGACGTGCGGGTCGTAGTATGACAAGTGGCCGGGAAAGCTCGCTGTCAGGCGTAGGCTTCCCGATTCGGCGGTAGGTTTCAAGGTGCCCCTCATGGAGATCACGACTTCCTTGATCGGATCCAGCGGTTTCTGACAAATGCGCTCGCGAACTGGCCCGGAAAAACCCGCGTAGGCAAGGAGAAGTCCGGTTGCGGCGATGATGCGCCAGGGGAGCTTGAAGGCTCCCGGCGGTGTGCCGCAGACTCCTACTGCAACAACAGCGATCAAACCGGGAAGCAGGTAGATCAAGTACCACTCAAAGAGCCACTGGTTTGAAGCTTTTGCAACGCTGGCTGCTATCACTGCCGGGATGAGCAAGGTAACCGTTGCGATGGCGCCTCGGGGCCACATTCGGCGCGTCAAACGAACAGTTCCTGCGATCGCAGCCACTCCGAGCGCTACCAAAAGCAAGATGAATAGAACGGGATGCTCGTGAACGCGGGGCGCAAGCTCGACGTAGGGCGAATTGAGTGATCCGCTCTTGTTCCAGCCAGCTCCGACGAACATGTTCGATGATACGTCGATCAACCAACTCCATGTTAGCGGCTGCCGGGCCTCAGGGGCGGTGCGTAGGTGACTAAGCAATTGCGGAACCAGCGGCAGCATCACTTGAGTCGCCGGTATGGCGGCTATGAAATTCGCGGCAAGCCAGCGCCGAAATCTCGTTTCGTCCGGCCGCCGAATCCATTCTCTGCCAAGCCATAACGCAGTCAAGCCGTTGAGAACAAGAGGGATGTAAATTGCGGCGGGATAGACCCACAACATCAGAAACTGGCAGAGCCCAAACGCCATCCACCATCGCCAGTGGTTTTCTTGCGTCGCCCGCAGCCATACGAGGAGGGTCACAGAGACCAGGAGCAGGAGCACCGAGTATCCACGCGCTTCAGAGGCATAACGCAAGTACCAGGGATGAAGGGCAAGCAGCCAGGCTGCCATCAAGCCAGCCTGCCCGCCGGCCAGCCTGGCAACGAGTAGTGCCAGGGCCAGCACCCCGAAGACTCCAGCCAGCCAAGCCGGCAGGCGGATCACCCATTCGCGGATATACCTGTCTTCAGAATGCGCAAACAGCCCCCAAGTGTACCATGCGCTTCTAGCCAGAACGCTATAAAGAACGTGGTTTGTCGGCTTGCGATAGTCGTAAAGGGTGTTTTGCAGTTTTAGCTTCGGCGGGAGCACGCTACCGTCTTTTGCGAGCTTGTATTCGCCGACAATCGCGCGTCGGGCGCTGAGATCTTCGTCATGCGCGAGCCCGAAATTGAGGCGTTTGGATGCAAGAACTCCGGTGAAGATCATTGCACCGATGACTCCGACCCAAAAGAGACCTGAGAGGGATCGAGCCGGCATTTCGCCGGCGCCCGTGCGGCGCCCGGGATCAGCCCACCATCGGGCCGTCCGAATCAAAATAACCAAAAGCGCGAGATTGAACGCCCCCGCCCAAAACGAATAAAAGCCAACGATCTCGCCGAGGTTCCACTTGGCGATCTGCTCAAGGTCAAATAGCCACGGCTTGTCCGCCGAGAAAATTAGCCAAAGGGCCAAGGCGAAGGCAACCGCACTCAAGGCAACTTGAAATCGAAGGACGACGTCGCCGGCCTTGAGGCGGCGGAATACGTTCTGCAATAGATCGCTAATAGTGATTCCCAGTTGAACTGAACTCAGGATTATCCCGCTGGTCTCCGAGACCGTTTTTCATCTTACCTCAAGCAGAAATATTAACTGTCCCTTTCCCCATGCCGGCCCTCGGATATAGAGCGGTGCATCTCTTGCGAGCCTTGCCTCGGTCGTAACCAGAAGATTCTTATCGTGATACAACTCAATGCGCAATGTGTAGGATGTCGGCCCCTGCGAGAGGCATTGCACCTTGAAGAAGAATTCCTTGCTGGGCACAAGCCATTGCTCGCTGCCATAAAACAAGTCGCGCTTCTTTTCTCCAAGCAGATAGAGGCTATTGTATCCGAATACCTTTTCAATGACCGGAGCAAACTCCTTGAGCGGCTCCGGAATTGGGGTGGATGAATCCTCCTTTGTCGCAAGCACCAGCGCGCTCCAAATGCGATCTCCCGCCGCGTGCGCGCCCGGCGCCCCAAGGACCAGCAGAAAAAAGGCTGCCGTAAGGCATCGACTCATCTCACCGAGTTTTCAGCGGGAATGTACTCAGCGCCTTCGATCCATATCACCACGCCCCGCTTGTCTGGGGCGCGAAACTCGGATACCGACAGCTGTGGCAATTCGGCACGAACAGCAATGACCTGAGAGATAAACTCGGCATCTCCTCGGCGCCCGGCTTGTTGCGGGAGAACTATCATGGTTAATACTCCAGCGGTGAGCAGCGCGGCAATGCCAGACCATGCGAGCCAGCGGAGTGGAAACGCAGCCGGCCGGGAAGGCTTTCCCTGCCGTTCGATCTCTTCAAGAACACGGCTATTGACGAAGTCGGGGTGCTCCAGCCCTGGGGCGGTGAGGTGCTCCCTTAGCAACGACTTTGTCTTCGCCCAGTCGGTCTCGTCAAAGTTCCTCATGGAGGTCTCGAAGGAGGGTTTGCAGTTTCTTGCGCGCGTAAAATAGCCGGGACATTACTGTTCCCATGGAACAACCGAGGTGCCTCGCGATCTCCTCGTAGGACAGATCTTCGATCTCCTTCAACACAATAACGGCGCGGTGTTCGGGACTCAAGACCGCAAATGCTCCCTCAACACGCCGCCTTATCTCTGCTCTGTCGAGACTCGCTCCGGGCTCCTCCGGTCTCGAAGGCGTCGTGCGAGACGCCGGATCAATCGTCATTGCACCGGACTCTATCTCGGTCTGAGGGCGCACTCGACGGCGACGGCAAAGGTCAATGGATGCGTTGGTTGCGATCCGATGCAGCCAGCTTGAGAAAGGTGCCGTTCCGTCGAAACGAGGCAGTGATTTCCATGCCCGGATGAAGGTCTCCTGTGTCAGGTCGAGCGCATCTTCCTCGTTGCGGACGATTTGGAAAGTGTGCATGTAAATTCTCTCCCTGTGAAGGGTGATCAAACTGTCGAAAGCCGCGGTATCACCCCTTTGGGCGCGAACGAGCAGTCTTGCTTCCTCGGGATCGTCACCCATTCGTCTATGACGCACGAAACGGGACGATATTCGACGATCAGGAGTTACCGTAGCGCTTGCGCCATTCGGCGCGATATTCACTCATTAGGTCAACAATGCGGTCGCGCACCCGAAACAGAAGCTTGTTAAGGGTAACTCGTTGGCGAATCGCCATTTTTTTCTCTTCCGCAAGGCGAGCCGCGGCATCCAGCGCATCATTTGCGGCCTTTAGCCCACGCTTCAGATAGGCAATGGTCATCCCCAACTCAGTACAGTCGTCACCGCAGAGTGCCGCGGCGAGCTTTGCACCGCAAACTGCCGAGCGGGTCGCCAGTCGAATGGCTTCGGGATGGTCTTTCAAAGACTGCTCGCGATCCAGCCAGGAATTTATCCAGGTGTGCAATTTGAGGGTGTCCTGGTAAATTGGGGATCTGGCGAACTCTTCGAAATCCCCTTCCTGCCCTTCCGATTCCTGCTGGGAAAGGCTCAATTCCTCCTCACAAAGGTTTTCTGCGACTTCATCCCATTCTGCGTCCCTGTCCTCGTCGAAGGACTCCCAGCCCATCTCTCTGGCGATGATGTTATCGCGGTCGGGATGATCGAGATATTTCTCAAGTAGACCAAAGTACTTCTCCGTATTGCGGTCCTGCTGCTGGAGGAATCGCTCCCATTGATACTCGTCCCAGATCTCCGGCGTCTCGAAATCGTCGTCAGCCATCGCAAAAACCCTTACTGCACCGCAGTTTCGGACGCAACGTGATTTTCAGGGATAAATTTCCTCGAAGAGCCCGGCCTTCCGCGTCGCTATGCTGCCCTATGCAGGCTCTGCAGGCGCAGTTGGCCACAGGCGGCAGCGATATCATGACCCTTCTCGCGCCTAAGAGTCGCGGAAACGCCCTGCGCTTTCAGGTGGTCCAAGAAGCGTTCCTGGACGAGCAATGCCGGTCGTTCCCAATCCAAACCTTCAACGTTGTTGTAGGGTATCAGGTTCACCTTGGCTCGGAGACGGCGGGCGTGCCCAGCGAGTGCATGCGCCTGTTCATCTGTATCATTAACGCCACAAATGAGGATATATTCGAAGGTAATGCGCTGACTCTTGCGCGAGCAGTAGTGCTCGCACGCATCTAGCAGCTCGCCAAGTGGATACCTTCGGTTGACGGGCATGATTTTTCCGCGTACGGCGTCCGTGGCACCGTGGAGGGAAATTGCGAGGCGTACTTGAAGCGGTTGGTCGGCAAAATTCCTGATGCGCGGAACGAGTCCGCTTGTTGATACCGTCATGCTTCTTGCTCCCATTCCGATTCCCCATGGCGCATTCAGAATGCCGATGGCTTGCATCAGGTTCGGATAGTTTGCAAATGGCTCGCCCATTCCCATGAAGACAATGTTGTTTATCTTTTCTTGAGAGAGTTCTTCCACGGCCAGAAACTGTGCAACAATCTCGCCGGCTGTGAGATTGCGCTTCAGACCGTCGAGACCGCTCGCGCAGAATTTGCACCCGTAGGCGCATCCGACCTGGCTTGAGATGCAGATGGTTCTGCGATCCGACCGTTCACCGTAAAGAGCCGGCGACGCCGGAATCAAGACCGTCTCGATCATTTGTCCGTCGCTAAGCCGAAAAAGGAACTTTCGGGTCGAATCCTCAGAGCCGGTTTCCTTCACTTTCGAGAGCGGTCGCAATGCAAAGCGCTCCGCAAATCCCGCCCGCAGCACTGAGGGCAAATCCGTCATTTCTTCGAAGTCCTTCGCGCGGCGTTGGTAGATCCAGCTGCAGAGTTGACCCGCTCGATAGCCTGGCTGGCCGAGTCGTTCGAGTTCCTCAGCCAGCTGTTCTTTTGTAAGCGAAAGCAGGTCCACGAGGGGAATCTGCCAGAAATCGGCCACTTTTCACGGCTTTCTAATGGAATAGAACTTGCTTCAGAATCCGCTCGCATGGCCATCCACGTTGCCCTTACGCATCGCACAACGTATCGCTACGATCGCCCGATTAGCCTCGGTCCCCAAGTGATCAGGCTGCGGCCCGCGCCGCATTGTCGCACGCCCATCCTGAGCTATTCCCTCAAGGTGGATCCCGAAAAGCATTTCATTAACTGGCAGCAGGATCCGTTCAGCAACTATCTCGGGCGCTTTGTGTTCAGCGAACCGACCGAGCGCCTCGAGGCGACCGTGGAACTCGTCGCGGAGATGGCGGTGTACAATCCCTTTGATTTTTTCCTCGAGCCGGCCGCCGAGAATTATCCATTCCAGTATGAATCAGGGGTGGCGCATGATTTGGCGCCCTATTTAAAGCAGGATGCTGGAGGTCCGCTCTTCGAGAAGCTTCTTGGGGGAATCGATCGCGGCCAGCAACGGACGATTGACTTTCTTGTTGGACTCAATGTTCAGCTACAGAACCAAATCGCGTATTTGGTGCGGATGGAGCCGGGTGTTCAATCTCCTGAGGACACCCTGGCGAAATCATCCGGTTCCTGTCGGGACACATCGTGGCTGTTATGCCAGGTATTGCGTTCTTGTGGCATCGCGTCGCGGTTTGTTTCGGGCTATTTGATCCAGCTCAAACCCGACGTCAAATCCCTCGATGGTCCATCGGGAGCCGAAAAGGATTTCACGGATCTGCATGCCTGGACGGAGGTCTATTTGCCGGGCGCGGGATGGATCGGCTTTGACCCGACGTCGGGTCTGCTGGCGGGCGAGGGTCACATTCCCCTCGCATGCACCCCAGAGCCATCCTCTGCGGCACCGATCTCCGGCACGACGGAGAAAAGCGAAACGCGGTTTGAGTTCGAGATGTCCCTGCGACGCATCTACGAATCGCCCCGCGTCACCAAGCCGTACGCTGAGGAGGATTGGGAGGAGATCCTCCTTCTTGGTCATCGCGTAGACGAGAGCCTTGAGAAGGCCGACGTGCGTCTGACCATGGGAGGCGAGCCCACGTTCGTTTCCATCGATGACATGGAAGGCGAGGAGTGGAATGCCGACGCGCTTGGTCCGACGAAACGCAAACTTGCCAGCGGACTCATTCGTCGTCTAAGGGCTCGATTTGCACCAGGCGCGCTACTGCATTTCGGCCAGGGAAAGTGGTACCCGGGCGAACAACTGCCGCGATGGGCCTTTGGATGCTTCTGGCGCAAGGACGGCGTGCCAATGTGGGAAAATATCGATCTCGTTGCGAACGAAGAGACTGACCATCGCGTGTCTGCCGGTGATTCGGCGCTTTTCATGGAAGCGCTGGCGAGCCGCCTTGGACTTGATACGAAGAACATCATGCCGGCACACGAGGACGCCTGGTACTATCTTTGGAAGGAACGCCGCCTGCCTGCGAATGTCGACCCGCTGAAGTCGAATCTTGGCGACGAACTGGAGCGGGCCCGACTTGCGCGAGTTTTCGAACAGGGCCTCAACAAGGTGGTGGGTCATGTCCTCCCGATCAAGCGTGAGCGCTTGCCCGACGGGAGCGGGTGGCTTTCTGGTGCATGGTTCCTGCGCCCGGAAACACTGTATCTTGTTCCTGGTGATTCGCCCATCGGGTTCCGTCTTCCACTGGATTCGCTGCCATGGGTCAAAGCTTCCGAATATCCCTGGTACTATGAGCCAGACCCGCTCGCCGAGCACCCTCCGCTTCCGCAGAGACTGGCTCCCGATCGCCAGATCTACCAGCGAGTCGGACTGCCGCAAGACTATCGGAAAATTCTCAGCGAGGGTGCAGTTCGTCCTCAGTTCATCCCGCAGGGCCCGCCGGATTTCTCCAAGAACAGACCAGTTTCCGGCGAGGCGCCACGGAAGGGCCAATCGGCGCCTTGGATCGTCCGGACTGCGATGGCGGTCGAACCGCGCGATGGAAAACTCAATGTTTTCATGCCGCCGCTCTCTGAATTGGAAGACTATCTGGATCTTCTCGCGGCGGTCGAAGAGACTGCTCAATATCTTGCGATGCCAGTGCTGGTGGAAGGCTATCCTCCTCCTGGCGATCCACGGTTGAATGCCATCAAGGTGACTCCAGATCCCGGGGTCATCGAGGTGAATATCCACCCTGCCCATTCCTGGCAGGAGTTGATGGAGGTAACGACGGGAGTTTACGAAGACGCGCGTCACACCCGGCTCGGAACCGAAAAATTCATGCTCGACGGGCGTCATTCTGGAACCGGCGGCGGCAACCACGTAGTCGTCGGTGGCTCGACTCCCGGCGACAGCCCGTTCCTGCGAAGGCCCGATCTGCTGCGTAGTTTGGTCAATTACTGGCAGAATCACCCTTCGCTCTCCTACATGTTTGCGGGCCTCTTTATTGGGCCTACGTGCCGGAGTCCGCGCGTGGATGAGGCTCGTAATGATGCGCTCTACGAACTGGAGATCGCGTTTAACCAGATACCAGAAAAGGGTCCGGTGCCTCCGTGGCTGGTCGACCGGATTTTTCGTGACGTTCTGGTCGATGTAACCGGCAATGCGCACCGCGCCGAGTTTTGTATCGATAAGCTTTATTCTCCGGGCGGCGGTTCTGGGCGGCAAGGCCTCCTCGAGTTGTGCGCCTTTGAGATGCCTCCGCACGAGCGCATGAGCCTTGTCCAACAACTCCTAGTACGCGCGCTCATCGCCGAATTTTGGGATCGTCCATACCGCCAACCGCTTGTCTCCTGGGGAACGGAACTGCATGACAGGTTCCTCCTTCCTCACTTTGTCTGGCAGGACTTTTGCGATGTGGTCGCCGACCTCAATGACGCGGGGCACGCTTTCCGGACGGAATGGTTTGCTCCTCATCTGGAATTTCGATTTCCGATGATCGGTGAAACGAACTATCGCGAATCCCGTATTGAGCTCCGCAGAGCGATCGAGCCTTGGCATGTTCTCGGGGAAGAGGGATATATTGGAGGGACAGTGAGGTACGTGGATTCTTCGCTCGAACGTCTTCAGATTAGGATCTCAGGGCTGGTCGGCCCGCGCTACCAGGTCCTTTGCAATGGCATTCCGGTGCCCATGCATTCAACCGGAACCGTCGGTGATTATGTTGCGGGCGTCCGCTATCGTGCGTGGCAGCCGTCAACGTGCCTTCATCCCACAATACGCGTCCAAACGCCCCTGGTCTTTGATCTCTACGACAACTGGAATGAAAAGACCGTTGCCGGCTGTTCATACCACGTCTCCAATCCAGGCGGGCAAAATCCTTCAACTTTCCCTGTCAACGCCTATGAAGCCGAGAGTCGGCGGCTTTCCCGCTTCATTCCGTACGGTCACACTCCGGGAACGGTGAAACCACCCCCTGTTTCGAAGGCCAAGGAATTTCCCTTTACGCTGGATCTGAGGGAGTACTCCGGAGCCTAATTGCGGCATGGCCGCAACCGATGTGTCACTTTCGGATCCAACTAGCCCGTCGTTGCTCGGCTACCAACTGCGCCTTGGCTCCCGGGGCATGCCTTTCGATGAAATGGCCGGTCCGGATGGCAGTGTTCGGCCGCACTGGCGCGAGGTCGCCGGTTTCTTCACGCGTCTCGGTCCGGAGGAAATCACACGCCGATGGAATCAAGCGCGCAAGATCCTTCATGACAACGGCGCCGCGTATAATGTGCAGTCGCAGGGTGTGCTCCGTCCTTGGGAGTTGAACCCGATTCCCTTATGCCTTGCAGCGGCTGAATGGCAGGCTATCTCGCGGGCTGTGGGTCAGAGGGCTCGGCTCCTCAATTGGATCCTTGACGACCTATACGGTGATCAGACTCTCCTGGCGAATCGCCTCCTGCCGCCTGCGTTGGTGCTTGGCAACGCGTCATACTTGCGTCCCTGCCGCGGTCACCCGGTGAGAGATGGAGTTCGCCTTGCCCTCTATGCCGCGGACGTCGCGCGTGCTCCGAACGGTTCGTGGTGGATCGTTTCCGACCGCACACAATCTCCTTCGGGCATGGGCTACACGCTTGAAAATCGGATGGTGCTCTCCCGTGTATTTTCAGGTATTTTCCGCGAGACGCGAATCGCGCGACTCGGCGGATTTTTCGAGAGGGTCCGCACAGCTCTCGCCGCGCTTTCGCCACGGCCTGGCCTCGAGCCAAACGCCGTCCTGTTAACTCCTGGTTCGCTCAACGAGACGTATTTCGAGCAGGCGTATCTTGCCCGGCATTTGGGGTGTCCTTTGGTTCAGGGCCAGGACCTTGCCGTGAGAGACGGTCGGGTGTTTATCAAGACCTTGGAAGGACTTCGTCAGGTTGACATCATCCTCCGTCGAGTTGACGACGACTACTGCGATCCTCTCGAGTTGCGGGATGATTCTCTTCTCGGCGTGCCGGGCCTCCTCAACGCCGTCCGCGCCGGCACGGTGACTCTGGCCAACTCCCTCGGTAGCGGGCTCGTCCAGTGCGCCGCGCTCAATGCCTTTTTGCCGGGACTTTGCCGAAAGGTCTTCGGTGAAGAACTCTTGATGCCATCTGTCGCGACATGGTGGTGCGGCGAAGATGCCGCACTCCGCTACGTTGTCGAGAACCTCCACGGATTGGTCTTAAAGGACGCCTTTGAGTATCCTGGAAGTCGCCCGGATCGAGCCGCCAACACGGAGGAACTGCGCAAGGCGATTCTCGCACGTCCGCCGTATTTTGCGGCACAGGAGTTCGTCCGCCTCTCGCAATGCCCCGATTTCGTCGACGGCAGGCTCGAGGCCCGTTCAATCGTTCTGCGCGTTTTCGCTGTGCGCGTAGGCGAGGACTACGAATTAATGCCCGGCGGGCTGACGCGCGTCGCGGAGGAGGAATCGAGTTATGGCGCCCTGATGCTTCAGGCCGGGGGCAGCAAGGACACCTGGGTCAACATCGAAGGGGAGTCCTCGACTCACGGCGGTGCTCCCCTCCCCATCGAGCTGCAACGCTCTCATCTCGATTTGACTAGCAGAGTCGCTGACAATCTGTTCTGGCTCGGACGGTATGCAGATCGGGCCGAGTTTACCGCACGGATCGTTCGTTCCGTACTCGAAGACTGCTCCGAAGAGTCCGGATGGGTCGAACAGGCAGACGTTGTGCCACTCCTGGCCACTTTGCGTCACTTTGGCCAGTTCTCTGATGATGGGCGATCGGGAGAGCCCCTTGACCAAAGTCTCTCCCGGCAAATGGCTGATCGCTCGAATTTCGGAAGCCTCGTATCCGTACTCCAGAATCTTCGGGGGCTTGCCGCCGCCGCGCGGGACCAGATAAGCAACGACGCCTGGCGTATCCTCAACATCCTCTCCGAGGACATCGCCTTTCCCGACAATTTGTCTGCAAGTGAGGCGGCATTGCACCTCAACAATGTCATCCTGGCGCTGTCCGCGTTTCATGGCCTGTTCAACGAGATCATGCCACATGGTCACGCCTGGCGTTTCGCGGATCTCGGACGAAGGATCGAACGCGGAATGTATCTTGCGCGACTGGTGGCGGAGGTCCTTCGGGAAGAAGGGGAGCCGCGACTTGGGCGCTACGAATTGCTTCTGAAGACACTCGACGCTTTGGCTACCTACCGCCAAAAGCATGCCGCGCTTCGAGCGGTTTCCATCGTCGATCTCGTTCTCTGTGATGAAAGCAACCCCCGCTCGCTCGCTGCACAGCTCGCCTTGAGTATGAAACACCTCAAGGTGTTGCCGCGCGAGTCGACGGACAGCTTCAAGCTTCCGGAAGAACGCCGCCTGCTCAAGGGCCTAAGCGATGTGCGCTTGCTCGACACCCAGGAGGCGATCGACCCGCGCGGTCGAGCCCAAGCGCGACAAACGCTGACGCAGGTCGAACGACTGCTTTGTGATTGCTCAGAATTGATCACTCACCGCTTTTTCACACATTTGAAGACCTCTTCGCTTGGCAGGGATGGAGCGTTAATCGAAGGGCCGAGCGAGACATGATCTACGAGGTCTTCCATTGGACCGAGTATCGCTATTCGGAATTTATCTCTCTCTCGGAGCATACCCTTCACTTGCTGCCCCGAGATATGCCGGGCCAGCAAGTAGTCTCCTCCTCGCTGGAGCTTTGGCCTGAGCCAACAGGACTCCGGGAGTATTGCGACTACTTCGGAAACCGGATGAATTCCTTCATCATTACCGAGCCGCATATCGGAATGCATATCAAGAGCGGCAGTCGCATACGCTGTGATCTACGGCCCTCGCACCCTCCTCCAACTCAGATTTCCTGGGAGGTTGTCTCGGTCCGCTGCGCGGCATGTGAATGTGATCCAGTGGCACTGGAATTTCTGTACGCCTCTCCTTACGTCCCTTACCTCAATGAATTGCGCGAATACGCAGAACCCAGCTTTCCTAGCGGTCGCCCGATTGTCGAGGCGGTTATGGAACTCAATTCCCGGATTCACACGGACTTCGCGTTCGACAAGACGGCGACCAACGTTTCGACTCCCCTTTCGGAGGTGTTCCGCTTTCGCGGCGGCGTTTGCCAGGATTTTGCGCATCTTGAAATCGGTTGCCTTCGATCGCTGGGCTTGCCGGCGCGGTATGTGAGCGGCTACTTGCGCACCGAACCTCCTCCCGGTCAGCAACGGTTCTTTGGCGGCGATGCCTCCCACGCATGGGTATCCGTTTACTGCCTCGACCACGAATGGTTCGACGTTGATCCCACCAACGATCATGTCGCAGGCGGGGGCTATCTGACGCTGGCCCTGGGTCGTGACTATGGAGACGTCAGCCTGATTCGAGGAACCCTGTCCGGTGGCGGCGAGCACTCCTTGTTTCTCTCTGTAAACGTCGAAGCTATTGCTGAAGACGAGGCCGGATAGTACGGCGCGCGATCCGGAAGATTGCCTGACTTGTTAAACGCCATTGAGCCACGAAGGACAATCGGTTATAGCAGGGGCATGTCCGATGGTCATCTTGCCGAGCGCGCAGCGCGAGCGCGGAAAATCATTGAAGCGCCCCGGAAATTCAAAGTTTGCGAGGGCTGCGATTCCATCGTTGCGCGTCATGTTGCGACATGTCCCAATTGCCACGGATATCGATTCAACTGCAACGAGGACGATATCGTCGCTCATGCGAGACTGCTTGCTTCGCGTCCCCAGACGAGCGTGACGGAGTCGGACATGCAGTAGGCCGTCCCCGCTTGCGTGAGGCCAAACGGGTAGTGACGTGACCTCGCCGAGCAGAAGCCACAAATCAATCACGCCTTCTCCAAGAGTGTGGCGACTTCGATTTCAGCGGTTTGCGGAAACATGTCGACCGGGCAGACGCGCCGAAGGATGTACTGGCTGCCCAGACGCTTAAGGTCCCGGGCGAGGGTCGACGGATTGCATGAAACGTAAATAACGCGCGCGGGCTGGTGCGATCCAATGGTCTCAAGGATTTCCCGATCGAGGCCCTCTTCGGGCGGGTCAAGCAGCACAGTGGTACTTTCCGATGGGCCAGCCGCGAGGGCAGGAACCAGGTGCCGTTTGACATCTCCCAGCAAATAGATCTCGCGGGCTCCCGCTCCCTCGCGCGCCGACCGGATCGCATCGGCACTCCATTCAATCCCAATCGTAAGCTCGAAAAGGTTGGTCAGTCGCTTTGCGAAAAATCCGGCGCCGCAGAAGGCATCCACCAGCAGGCGGCCGCCGGGCCGCGCCATTTCCTCGACAATCTCGAGCAGGCATGCCGCGACACCGTCATTGACCTGGCGGAAACCACGGTAGTCCGATGCTTCGCGAAGGGGATGCGCACCGTCCTTCGGGCGCGCGATCCGCAATTGTGAGAGCAGCGCATTGACGGGACCGGTCGCAAGGGGACATTCCGTCACTTCAACGATGCGGCGGCTGCGCTCACCGAAGAATCCAACGCGGCCGGATTTGGAGTGCACCGTGATGCGGTTGCGATAATGAAACTCCAGAGGGGATGGTACGATCGGTTCTACGGGAGCATTGGAAATTCCCCCAAGCCGCCGCAGAACTTCGCGAACCTGCTCGAATTTGACCGTCAACTGCTTCGCATAGGTCATGTGCTGGTAGTGGCAGCCGCCACAGCGGCCGAAAACAGGACACTTGGGCTGAATGCGATCCGTGGAAGGCTCAAGGACGTCCTTGAGGTCTGCCTCGACGTAGCTTGCGTGTCCGGCGCGAATGCGGGCCCTCACCTTCTCGCCAGGGATCACGCGAGGGACAAAACACACCTTTCCGTCCGGCAGGCGCCCCATCCCAGCTCCGCCGAAAGTCAGGCGCTCGATGACGATCTCCAGGTTGCTGCCACGCTCAATCGAGTTTCGTTTCATTCCAGTTGCTCAAGCGGCCGAAATCCCACCTCCCATGCCCGTTTCCAAAAGAGGCTGGCCGGACCCGATGCGCCCCCAAGATCAACATCATGCCAGCCCGCTTCCCGAACCCGAGTCTCTCCGAGGACCCCTCCTTCTCCCAGTACCACGTAATCTCCCGGTATGTAGATCGGTGCCCGCGCGGCGAGCCGGCCGTCCTCCGGGTAAAATAGAAGGCTGCGCCCGGCCACACGCAACCTGCCGTCCCCGGCGGGCACGTAGTTTTTGCCAAGAAATTTTCGCATCTGGTCCGTCAATCCCATGGATTCTCCGATAGCAACTGCCGTTCCTGTCTTGGTAAGAAGTGCGGGGTCCGGATCAGCAATTCGCCCCTCGTCGATGGCCCGCACGGTGGCTTGTTGGTAAACGAGGTACACTGGCCGTCGACGAAAAATCGTCTCTCCCTTTCGATCCATCAAGAAATCCCCGGGGTTGGTCAATTTCAGGGTATCCTCGAGAAGTTCTCTTTGACCTCGCAATCCGTCCTCCCACAATCTGGCTTCCACCATCAGGTGAATCGAGGCAACGGCGCATACCGCCAAACCCGCCCGCGCCAAAACTCCCGGCTTGCGCCGCCGGAGAAAACCCGCAACGCCTAACCACACGAATAGGATGAGCAAGGGATAGGCGGGCAGCAGGCTTTGCTTCCTGAGTTCAGGACTGAATCCGATCAGCGCCACGGTGTAAATAGCCGCCCCCAGGAAAATTGCCACGGAGCCTCCCGGAATGTCGCGCCGCATCATCATCCAAGCCAGCCACAGCACCAGGGGGACAAGCAGAACGCTCATTAAGATTCTTATCGGTTCGAAGTCCGCGCGATTGGCTTCGAAAAGGCAAAATTTCAGCGTGGCAACAGTGATGCCTTGTGAGAGGAACCAACCGAGAAACAATGATGGCGCAATCAAGAGTCCTGCACCGCCTGCGGAGACCACGCGGAGGGACTTCCCTAACGGATTCGCCTGCCTCAGGTCTGCGCAGATAAGCCACGCGGCGATCCAACCCAGAACGAGCGCGGGCACGAGAAAGGTTGTCTTGATAGACGCGCAAAGCGCTACGCCAAGCAGGACTCCTACGAGAAAACCTGTCCTGATGCGCAGTCGACCGGATTGGCCGGCAAGGACCCAAATCGCGAGAAACCAGCAAAACGACCATAACACGTCCGGACGGAACTCGATGGATTTCAGGGACCAATCGCCCCACGCCAGCGTCGTCGCGAGTGTCCAAAGCGATACTTCCTTATCCGCCAAGTGTCGTGCAATGAGGTAAATCAAGCCAAGCGTCGCGAGACTGATTGGAAACTCGGCCAGGCGTGCCAACAGCACAATTTGCGGTGTCTCGCCCGCGAGTGCCGCAAGCGGAAGAAACATCAGGTAAAGCAACGGCGTGTGATTGTCGAATCTGTCGCGATACGGAAGTTCGCCGGCGAGCCACCCGTAGATCATATGCAGGTGCTGCGGTTCGTCGGAATCGGCTCCCAATCGAAAGACCGCCACACATCTTACCACAAGCAGCAGGCCGATGATGCTCAAGGGGACTAGCATTGAAGCCTGCCGCGATGACAGTCTTGTCGGATGCTGCATTGCCAGCACGTTACAATCCCTCGACAGATCTGCCGCAAAAAGCATGGCCGACGATGGGGAGATCGCCGCGACAATTTGTGTTCAAGCCCGATAGTCTTGGGACAATTTCCTCCAAGTGCAAGGGCCTCGCGGCCCAAAACAAAAAAATCCCGCCCTCTCCATGAGGGCGGGATCGTCACGCTATGTGCCTTTAGGACACTTTTCGTTCAACCAACAGTAATCTTGCGTGGTTTGACGGCTTCCGTCTTGGGTAGATGAACGGTCAGCAGACCTTGCTCGATGCGAGCGCTGATTCGCGTTGCGTCGATGCTTGGATCGAGATCGAAGACACGGCGATACTCGCCGGCTTTCCGTTCGCGATGCACGGGTCTTCCGAAATCTCCCGGCGCCGCCCGATGTCCGCCGAGGATCAGCTTTCCGTCCTCAACAGTCACTTCCACGCCCTGCTTGTTAACGCCGGGCATCTCAACCTCGAGCGTAAATCCGTCGGCATCCTGATGAAGGTTCACGAGCGGCGTGAAATACTCCACGCGCTGTCCCGCTTCACCCTGAGCCTTTGATGGTGCTAATGTCGTCATATTATTGAAAAGTTCTTCAGCCCCGTTCGACTTTCGGCCGAACGAGAACTTTGTTCAGTTTAGTTCAACTTGAATCTTCTTTGGTTTGGCTTCCTCCGCCTTCGGCAAGGTCACCGTAAGGACCCCGTCTTCGTACGCCGCTTTGACAGCTTCGGTATTTACCGGCGAAGGCAGGGTAATGCTCCGGCTGAAAGCGCCAAATGATCGCTCGCTGCGCAGGCTCTCACCCTCCCGCTGCTCGCTCTTGGACTTGCGCTCACCGGAAATGGTAAGAACGCCATCCTGAAGCGAAATGTCGAAGTCCTCCTTCTTCATTTCGGCAGCCTCCAAGTGAACGGTGATCTTACTGTCGTCCTCGAAAACATCCAATGTCGGAGCCCATCCCGCCGCAAAGTCGGGGCTGGAGCCCGCAAGTTGAAACGCCGAGTCCAACAGGTCCCGTAGCGAAGACAAACGGTCAAACGGTGACCAGGTTGCTAATTCAGGGGTTCTATATCGTATAATACTCATAAATTCTTTCTCTCCTTCACTTCCCACTATAGCGGAAATCATACCGCAAATTCGTTTTGGTATGTCGTTTGCATATCAAACACGTAATACGTGACTTACGAATATTTGTCTCGCCCGGTAGCGCCTAGATAGCGACATAATGTCGCATATATCTGAGGCAAACATTCTCAAATACAGAGACATTATGTCTCGATATGCAGAAAAGAATCTACATAATTTGCCATGTCCGAGGCCAAGGCGATGATGCGCCAGCCGGTAAATAGGACGATCAGGGTGTAGAGGATGCGCGGCGTCCACTGGGCGAACGCATCGAGCGCGCTGAGGGTTCTCGTCTTGAAGATTTCTGCCGCGCGGCGTGATTCTTCGTCGATACGCCCGGCATGCTCTCCGATCTCGATCGATCGGAGCAGAAGTTCAGGGACACCAGGCTGATTTCTGAACGCTCCGCCCAGGCTCTCCCCTTTTTGAACCTCTGAGATGGCGCGGATGGTTGACGATTTGAGCAAAGCATTCTCGCATGATGCGCCGGCGGTCTCCAACGCACGCAAGAGGCTTCCACCTGCGCCGGCATAAAGGGAGAGGACAGAAGTGAATTTCCACGCGGTCCAATTCGTAAGAAAGTGTCCGAGACCTGGAACGCGCATCAGGAAGCCGGCTGCGGCTGCGTTGTGGGATAGAAGGCTGCGGGCGATCCGCCAAAAGAGGGCCCCAAGCATGAGAGCGGCATAGAAGCCCGCGAGAATCGGCAACGATTGGGCAAGGAATGTCGGCCAACCGTCGTTGAGCATGGCGGCAGGGATCGCGAGCAGCACGGCCCCTGCATGCAGCACAAGGAGTGGGTAAATCGACTTGGTGATAATTGTTCCGCGCGCTTCGGCGAGCTGACGGTA
>DATDAX010000057.1:0-30736 GCA_036525175.1 Terrimicrobiaceae bacterium
TGAAGCGCCCACAAAGTTGTTCACGTTGAGGCCGTCGCGGTAGCGCACTCCGGCCACGCCCGTGAGGCCCTCGAGCCCCGCCCATCCCGTGAGCCTGGCGAAGTCGACTTTCAGATCAAAGTGCAGGGATTGGTCGAAGGCACCGCGCTGGTCGAGACCGCCGGCTGCCACCCCGTAGAAGGTGCCAATCCACTTGCCCGTGATGTTGATGCCGCGATCTTCGAGGGCCGGACGCGCGCCAAACCAATCGCCCGTTCCCCGCTTTCCCTCCCACCACTTCTCCAGCGAACTGGCAGATTCCGAGCGCAGCGCTCCGATTAAGGGCGCCATGAATAGGACCAAAACTAGAAGGGATCTTTTCATGAGGAGTTATTTTCCTTTTGTGTTGCTTCCAACGCGTTTCATCTGCTCCATCTATGCGGCCGTCCTTAAATCACGCTGAATCAAACCTAAATTTCTCTTAATCTTCGTAAGCAAAATGGGGTGCCGAAACGCACAAGAGAATGAATAACTTTGATGAGGCCATGGCAGCCGCCTTTCAAGGATTGCAACGGAAGACACGTTCTGGAAAGTATGTGCGCTCGTTCGAATCAAGCACATCGCATGAGCACAATTGAAAAGCACGCATTTCAGGCCGAGATCGCCCAACTCCTGGATATCGTCATCCACTCGCTTTACACGGATAAGGAAATCTTCATCCGCGAACTCATCTCGAATGCGGCGGATGCCACCGAAAAACTCAGGTTTCTCCAAACTTCCGGCACCGACGTCTTCGAGTCCGATCGCCCGCTTACGATCTCGGTAAGCACCGATGATACCGGGCATACCATCTCCGTTGCGGATTCCGGTATCGGAATGACGCGCGACGAATTGATCGAGAATCTGGGAACCATCGCACACTCCGGCTCGAAAGCATTCCTTCAACAAATCAAGGAAAACGCAGGCAATCCGAGCATCATCGGTCAATTCGGCGTGGGATTCTATTCCTCCTTCATGGTCGGCACGAAGGTGACGGTCTATACGCGGTCCTATCTGGCCGAAGAAACCGGCTGGATCTGGAGCTCAGATGGTGTGAGCTCCTATGATATCGAGCCGGGGTTGGATCTTCCGCGGGGCACGAGGATCGTCATCAACTTGAAGGAATCGGACCGCGAATTCTCCCGGGCGCATCGTGTGGAGTCGATCATCAAGCGCTACTCGAATTTCGTCGCATTTCCGATCGAACTCAATGGGAGCGCGGTGAATACGATTCGGGCGATCTGGACACGCAGCAAGTCGGAGCTGACCGCGAGTGATTACGAAGAGTTTTACAAGTTCATTGGCCACGACGTCGAACCCCCTCTCTACCGGTTCCATTTCAGTGCCGATGCGCCGCTGGCCATCAACGCACTTTTGTTTGTTCCCAAGAACAGCATGGAGAAACTCGGCATGCCAAAAACTGAATCCGAAGTTCATCTCTATTGCAGGCGGATCCTTATCCAGTCGAAATCCAAGGGCCTGCTTCCTGATTGGCTGCGCTTTCTCAAGGGCGTTGTGGACAGCGAGGATCTCCCGCTGAACATCTCGCGGGAAACGA
This sequence comes from Terrimicrobiaceae bacterium, assembly GCA_036525175.1. GTDB lineage: Bacteria > Verrucomicrobiota > Verrucomicrobiia > Chthoniobacterales > Terrimicrobiaceae > DASTFP01. The sequence goes on from DATDAX010000057.1 coordinate 1,577, forward strand.
TGCAGGATTCGGCCCTGCTCCAGAAACTCAACAAGGTTCTGACAGGACGGTTCTTGAAATTCCTCGAGGAGGAAGCGAAAGCAGACTCGGACAAGTATGCTGGCTTTTTCAAGGAGTTTGGACATTTCCTCAAGGAAGGTGTCGTCGGCGATTTCACTCATCGCGAAGCCCTCGCCAAGCTCCTTCGCTATGAGACTTCGCAGTCCGAATCTCCAAACGGAATCGCGGACTACATAGCGCGGATGCCGGAGGCACAGAAGGACATCTATTATGTATCAGGTCCAACCCGCGAGGCATGCCTCGCGAGTCCCTACTACGAGGCCCTTAGAGCCAAAAACTACGAAGTGCTCTTCCTGTTTGATCCCTGGGACGAATTCGTGATGGACCACTTGCGGGAGTTTGAGGGCAAGAAACTCGTGCCCGCCGAAAGGGCGGAGATTTCCGTCGAAGCCAGCGAGAATAAACTTGATGACACGGCTGCCCGGTTGCTCTGCAACTTCATCAAGGAAAGCCTCGGAGACAAGGTTGGGGAAGTGCGTGTATCCAAGCGACTTGTTGATAGCCCCGCGGCTGTTGTCGAAAGCGAAGGCATGACCTCCAGCATGCGGCGCATTTTGAAGAACCTAAACCGGGGCGCCGAAAGCCCTTTCAAGCACGACTTGGAGATTAATCCGAATCATCCGATGCTGGTCGGGCTCGATGGCTGTCGCAAAGCCAAGCCGGAGGTGTCGAAACAGGTCGCTGAGCAGATCTATGATAACGCGCTCATAGCGGCAGGCCTCCTGGAAGATCCCCAATCCATGCTGAAGCGGATCAACGCGCTGCTCGAACAAGTCGTCACGAACTAGACCGACCGTGCGGGTTTTGTCACTTGCGCGACGTCAAGATACTGCTCAGAAAAGGGCACCCATGTGTCCTTCTCATCAAGGGCACTGTTTCGGCGGACGATGTTTAGCGTGGTCTGGAGTTCTTGCAGGGCTCTATCGAATTTGTTTCGTTCGGATGGCCCGGCAATGCTCATTTCTTCGCGCAAGGCGCCTGTCACTATGGGATCGAGCCTTATGACATCATAGAGCTGTCGCGCGAGTGGACTGCAATCCCTAAGCGGGCGATGGTGCTTCGGATAGTGTTCGTTGCGGAGATACTCAATGCTCATCAGCACCGCGAGACCGCCCTTGATTTTTCCATAGAAGATCTCGCGCGGATACTTTGCGGGGAGTTCGTTTTTCCAACGCCAGATGGCCATGACTTTTTGCCCCCAGCCGGTCTCGCCCGGCCTTCGCTCCGGCAGATCGACACTATTCCACAGGCACGGCATTGTTCCTTTGGCATCGGAGAAGATGCCGCAGATTCCTGCCCGCAAGACGAATGCCCTGGCTTGAGTCAGAGTGCGAATGGTTGGCCGCTCGCGATGGGTCAAGTTCATGCCGAGCCTCGTGCTTCCCGGATTCTTTCCGTAGCGGTCTTCATTTTGGCCCTACTTTCGTGGTGCGAGCAGCTCGCTTCCCGTGGCAGCCAGCACGGCAAAGAGGATACACCATGGAACCACCCCAAGAGCGATCCAGAACAGGAGCCGGCCCGGTTTTTCTCCCAGCACAAGGGCAATCAGAGCGGCAAAATACGGGCCGCAGGTTACCGGCGCGACCAGGGCCAGGCCCGGGAGTCCCCATCGGCTCCAAACGCGCCACAGAAGCTTCTCCGGATTCGGTTTGGGGGAAATCTTGAACTTCTCAGTCAACCACCTGCGTGCCGGCGCTCCCACGGCGAGCATTGCACCGGCGATTGCGGTGTAGCCCGCCCAGGCGCAAAGGGCGGCGGTGGCGGGATTCAAGTGCATGGCTACGCCGGTGGGAATCGCTGCCAGAAAGTAGGCGATTCCCAAACCGAAAACCGTCAGCATTGCCCAGAGTGTTTCGCTCATGAGGTTCCATCCATCACTGGAAAGTCTGAAGGGGTGAGGCCGTTCAACTCAAGACGGTTGTGCTTTGTCAGGCTTGGAGGGTAAATTCTCCCTATGACTGTGATGGTGGAGGATTCTCCCAAACGGCGGATTCACGACGACAAGATCCTGAGGTTCCTTGTCGAGGGTACCGTTTCGGAAACCGGTTCGGAGTTCTTCAGGGCCCTGGCTCGCAATCTCAGCGAGGCGCTGCAAACCTACGGAGCGTGGATTACCGAGTATTTGCCGGAATCCCGCCGACTCCGGGCCCTGGCCTTCTGGATGAAGGATGGCTTCCTCGAACATTACGAGCAAGCCATCGACGGGACACCCTGCCAGCCGGTGATCGATACGAGATCGCGCGCGCATTTTCCCGAACGCCTGCTGGAACTTTATCCCGATGACCCGGACCTCAAGGCGCTCGGGGCGGTAAGCTACATGGGGACCCCGTTGCTTGACGCGGATGGAACCCTGCTGGGTCATCTCGCGGTCCTCGACAACCGTCCAATGCCTGCGGAACCGCAGCTTTACGAGTTGTTCGACCTTTTCGCGGCACGGGCGGTTGCGGAGCTACGGCGATTACGGGCGGAGGCCGCCGTTCGTGAGCGCGAGGCGCAACTTTCCCTTCTTCTCGATACGGCGATGGACGCCATTCTGGTTCTGGATGGCGAGTTTCGGATCACGCGCTTGAATCCGCGCGCGACGGAGCTCTTCGCGTGCACAGAGGAGGATTTGTCCGGCGAGTGCTTCCTCGATTTTCTCAGCCCGGCCGCTGCGGCCAAATTTTCGCGACTCACGAGGGAGCTTGAGGCTCGTCCGAGTGAGCGTCCGCTGTGGCTGCCGGAAGGTTTGGAGGCAATCCGGTGGGACAAGGTGCCCGTCCCCGCCGAGGCGGCGATTTCGCGCTATCTCTACAACGGCGCCCCGTTCTACACCGTGTTCCTTCGCAGCATGAGCGAGCGACTGGAGGCCGAAAGGCGCATCCGCGCCCTCATCGAGGAAGCGGAATCTCTGCGCGCGGTCGTCGGAGAAGCGCCCGGCGAAATGGGAATCGTCGGTCGTAGCGCCGGCGTCCGCGGTGTCTGCAATTCGATTCGCCAGGTTGCTCCGACCGACGCTACGGTCCTCATCCTGGGCGAAACCGGCACAGGCAAGGAACTCGTGGCCCGTGCGATCCATGAAGCAAGCGCCCGCCGTGAGGAGGCGCTGGTGCGTGTAAACTGCGCAGCAATCCCGGAATCATTAATCGAGAGCGAATTCTTCGGGCACGAAAAAGGCGCCTTTACAGGCGCTACAGCGCGGCGGGACGGACGCTTCGCCCAGGCAGATGGCGGCACATTGTTCCTGGACGAGGTCGGTGAGTTGCCGCTTGACTTGCAGGCGAAGCTCCTTCGCGTACTACAGGAGGGCGAGTTCGAACCCTTGGGGGGCACAAAGACGCGAAAGGTCGACGTGCGTGTTGTCGCTGCTACCAATCGGAGCTTGGAGGACGAAATATCCGCCGGATGCTTCCGTGAGGATCTGTATTATCGCTTAAACGTTTTTCCCATCAGGGTCCCTGCCCTACGGGAGCGCGGAAACGATATTTGCCTTCTTGCGGAGACCCTCGTTCAGCGCTTCGCGGAGCGAATGGGTCGTCGGTTCGACAGCCTGACCGACCAGGACAGGCAGTTGCTGAAGTCGTATTCCTGGCCGGGCAACGTGCGTGAGTTGCAGAATGTCATCGAGCGAGCGCTCATCCTCTCGTCGGGTCACGCGCTCGATCTGAGCCGCGCCATGCCAAGGCTCGACGACGAAGCGCCGGTAGAACCCATGGAGGCAGCGTCGGCTGACCACCGGCAAGCGCGGATCTTAACCGCCGCGGAAATCGAAGAACTGGAAAAGAAGAACCTTCTCTTGGCGCTGGAGAAATGTGGATGGAAGATCTCAGGCGCCGAGGGGGCTTCGATCCTGATGGGTCTTCCGCCCTCTACGATTGCCTCCAGAATGAAGACCCTCGGCATACGGCGCCCGATAAAATAAGCGCGAATCTCTTCGCGGTCCGCCTGCGGGTCGATCTCATTTTGTCGCTGTTGCCAGCAGTGTTTGGAAATTTGGCGCCTGAGGCTCCCGGGAGACGATACTGATCTCAATTTTTGAAAAGCCTGCCTTCTTGAGGAGGTGTTGCAGTTCCACCTCGGAGAACCCGAGCCAGACATGGGCGTAGAGTTCACGTGCCTGTTCGTGGCTGTGGCTCGCCAGATCGAGGATCACTACTCGCCCCCCATCGCGAAGGACGCGGTGCGCGGCCGTCACCGCCTTCTGCGGACTTGAGGCATGATGAAGCGCCTGACTGAAGAGCGCCAAGTCAACGCTCTCGCGTTCGATCGGCGGATCTTCAATATCGCCCAGACGATACTCGAGATTCCTGAAGCCATGCTCGCGGGCGAGGTTTGCGCCAAATTCAACCATCTTCTCCGAATTATCGATGGCGATGACCTTCTTCGCCCCCCGCGCAAGAAGTTGAGACAGCGTGCCTTCGCCGGCGCCAAGATCTGCAATCACCATTGGCGGCAAAAGCCGCAGCAGCGCGTGCGCCAAAGCCTGCCAGGATCGCCCCGGAATGTACATGCGCCCGAACTTTCCTGCCAACTTGTTGAAATACTCGGCGGCCTTGTCCTTTCGCTTGCGCAACGCAAGACCCATCGCGGCGTTGTCGTTGATGGCTTCCGGAAGCTCCCGCCTCGCAGCGTCGAGAATCGATTGAAGCGCGGAAACCGTCTCAGGACGCACCGAATAGAAGATGTTCTTACCAACACGACGATTTCTCGCAATCGCCTCCCGCTTGAGCAAAGCCAGGCTCGCCGAAATTCGCGACTGGCCCATCCCAAGAATTTCCTGCAGCTCCGCCACCGTCAATTCCTCCTCGAGCAGCAATAACAGCAGCCGCAGCCGGGTCGGATCCGAGATCGCGCGTAGAGATTTGACAATTGACGCCATCCGACTTATGAAAATATGCCAATATTTTAATAAGTAAATGCCCCGCCGTTACATTTTCTCTTCCGAATCCGTGGGTGAAGGCCATCCGGACAAGGTTTGCGACACCATTTCCGATGCCATCTTGGACGCCTGCCTGGCGCAGGACAAGTTCAGCAGAGTGGCCTGTGAGACCTTTGTGAAGAGCAACATTGTGGTTGTTGGAGGCGAAATCACCACAGAAGCGCATTTCGACTACAATGCGATCATCCGGCAGGCGATTCGCGAGATTGGGTACGTTAATAGCGACGACATTTTTCATGCGGACCACGTTTTCGTGAACAACTACATCACCGCGCAGAGTCCGGATATTGCGCAGGGGGTGGATGCCAGGAGGGCCAAGGGCAAGAAAACGGCGGAGCAGGGTGCCGGCGATCAGGGGCTGATGTTTGGCTACGCGTGCGACGAAACTCCAGAGCTGATGCCCGCGCCGATCATGTTTGCGCACCGTCTGGGTCGTGAACTTACGCGACTGCGAAAGAGCGGGAAGGTCAACTGGTTGCGCCCCGACGCCAAGACCCAAGTCTCGGTTCTTTACGAAGACGGCAAGCCAACTGCTATTACAAATGTCGTAATCTCCACGCAGCACGCTGCGGATGTTAGTCATTCAGAGATCCAAAAATTTGTGATCGAGAAAGTGATCAGGAAAGTGCTTCCCAAGTCCCTTTTGACTCCAAAGACTGAGTATCTGGTCAATCCGACGGGACGCTTCGTCGTTGGCGGCCCGCAAGGCGACAGTGGTCTCACGGGACGCAAGATCATCGTCGACACCTACGGCGGGATGGGACGCCACGGCGGTGGCGCTTTCTCCGGAAAGGATCCGTCCAAGGTCGACCGGAGTGCCGCCTACATGGGACGGTATGTCGCCAAGAACGTCGTGGCAGCGGGTCTCGCGGCGAAATGCGAGGTGCAGTTCGCTTATGCGATTGGGCATCCCGAGCCCGTGAGCGTTAGCATCAACACGTTTGGAACAAATAGTGTTCCCGAAGAGAAGATTGAAAGGGCTGTCTTGAGATCTTTTAGCTTTAAGCCAGCCGACATCGTCGAGCAGCTTAATCTTCTCCGCCCCATTTATTCAAAGAGCACAAACTATGGTCACTTTGGAAAAGACGACCCCGACCTGACTTGGGAGCGCCCGGACCAAGCGACCGCACTGCGCGAGGCGGTGAGGTAAGGTTTGGTTTTAAGTCTTAAGTCTTACGTTTTAAGTTTGGTATGGCCTATCAAAGCTTTGAAGAACTTGAAGTCTGGCAACGCGGATGCCGGCTGGCCGTGAGCATTTTTGAAGCGTTCGCAGACTGCAAATGCATCAGCCTTAAAAATCAGATCGAACGCGCTAGCCTATCTGTCCCATCCAACATCGCCGAGGGGGCAGAACGGGGTGGCGCGAAGGAGTTCTCACAGTTTCTTAAGATCGCCAAAGGATCTTCGGGCGAGCTCCGAACTCAACTTTATATAGCTGGTAAGCTTAACGTCCTAGACCCCTCTCTGGTTCGTCAACTTGTTAAGGAATCGAAGGAAGTTTCCTCAATGCTCGAGGGCCTTCGTAAGGCCATCACAAGGTCTGCCCGAAGCAAATCCGCTTTAAACTTACAAACCTAAAACCTAAGACTCGCTAGAATCCGCCATGTCGACAGTAACCACTAAACTTGCACAAGCAACCGACTTCAAAGTCCGTGACATCACTCTCGCTGACTGGGGGCGCAAGGAAATCTCGATCGCCGAAAAGGAGATGCCGGGCCTTATGGCCATTCGCGAAAAGTATGCACCGGACAAGCCGCTGGCGGGCGTCCGCATCACCGGATCGCTCCATATGACCATCCAAACAGCTGTGCTCATTGAAACGCTCATCGAGTTGGGCGCGCGCGTGCGATGGGCAAGCTGCAATATTTTCTCGACGCAAGATCACGCGGCAGCGGCCATCGCGAAGACGGGAGTTCCTGTCTTCGCATGGAAGGGCGAGACACTGGAGGAATACTGGGATTGTACATGGAAGGCGATACTCGATCGCGACGGCAAGGGTCCGCAGCTGGTCGTGGATGATGGCGGCGACGTGACACTCCTTCTCCACAAAGGTTATGAACTCGAAGAAGGAGACGAATGGGTCAACGGGCCTAGCACCAGCCATGAGGAGGGAGTCATCAAGGATTTGCTCAAAAAGATTCATGCCGAGAACCCCTTCGTCTTTCACGAGATCGTAAAGGAATGGCGCGGCGTTTCCGAAGAGACGACAACCGGCGTTCACCGCCTCTACAAGCTCCAGGAAATTGGAAAGCTTCTTGTCCCCGCCTTCAACGTCAACGACTCCGTCACGAAATCGAAGTTCGACAACCTGTATGGCTGCCGCCATTCGCTCGTGGACGGAATTAACCGCGCGATGGACGTGATGATTTCCGGCAAGATTGCCGTCGTCTGCGGATACGGCGATGTCGGAAAGGGATGCGCGCAGTCGCTAAGAGGCCAGGGAGCCCGTGTCATCATTACGGAGATTGACCCGATCAACGCGCTTCAGGCTTCGATGGAGGGTTACGAAGTCACCACCATTGAGGAGACGCTTGGCCGCGGCGACATCTATGTCACGACCACGGGAAATGTGGATGTGATTACGGTCGAGCACCTGTCAAAGATGAAGGATCAAGCTGTTGTTTGTAACATCGGCCACTTCGACAATGAGATCCAGGTCGACAAGCTCAACGCGTTTCCCGGTATCAAGAAGACGAACATCAAGCCGCAGGTGGATAAATATTCGTTTCCCAACGGACAAGAAATCTTCCTGCTAGCCGAGGGGCGTCTTGTCAACCTGGGTTGCGCCACCGGGCACCCGAGCTTTGTGATGAGCAACAGTTTCTCAAATCAAACGCTGGCTCAGCTGGACCTCTGGAGGAACAGGGACGTGTACAAGCCGGCGGTTTTCGTGCTTCCGAAGAAGCTTGATGAGGAGGTCGCCCGCCTGCATTTGGGAAAGATCGGCGCAAAATTGACGACGCTCACGAAGACGCAAGCCGACTACATCGGCGTGCCTGTGGAAGGGCCCTACAAGCCAGATTATTATCGCTACTAAGCGAGTGGAAAAGTAGGCGACGGTTTCCTCCGACCGCGGGCGGGATGGCTCGGCGGCACGTGGCGAATCAGCGTGTAATTGAGCCGAATGCGGCGTATTGCGTTGCTCGATGCTGGATCGCATTTTTCGTCTAAGGGAAAATGGCACGACGGCCGGGCGCGAGGTTGTCGCAGGCCTGACGACCTTCGCCGCCATGGCCTACATCCTGGCGGTAAATCCGAGCATTCTTAAGAATGCGGGGATGCCGGAGGCGACGCTGGTGACAGCCACCGCCCTAAGCGCGGCGGTCGCGACTGCGCTGATGGCTATATTGACCAACTTTCCCCTCGCGCTGGCGCCTGGGATGGGAATCAACGCGTTCTTTGCCTTCAGCGTCTGTATTGGCATGGGGATTCCCTGGCAGAGCGCGTTGGGACTCGTATTCATAAACGGATGCCTGTTCCTGCTGCTTTCTGTCACGGGACTGCGAGAGAAAATCCTGGCGGCCATTCCGTATCCGATGAAGATCGCCATCTCTGCGGGGATCGGATTGTTCATCGCCTTTATCGGATTGGAGAATGGTGGTTTGATCGTCGCCAACCCGGCAACCCTCGTGAGTATGGGCGATATTTCAAGGCCGGACGTCGCCTTGTTCGCCGGAGGCGTCCTGCTGACGTGCATTCTCATCGCGCGCGGAGTGCCTGGAGCTATCATCCTCTCGATGGGCATCGTGACTGCCATCGGCTTGCTCGTGCCCGACGGCAAGGGCAGCACCATAACGAACCTGCCGCCGGCGTGGATCGCCTGGCCCGCATCCTTGGAGCCGACGTTCCTCAAGCTCAACTTCGATCTTGTTCTCACGGATCATCTCAAAGCGCTGCCGATCATTCTCACGCTCTTGCTGGTGGACATGTTTGACAACCTCGGAACCCTGATTGGAGTTACGCGCCGCGCCGGGCTTATGGACGCACAAGGCAATATTCCGCGGGTTGGAAGGGCCCTCGTCGCGGATTCCACGGCGGCGATTATTAGCGCGCTCTTCGGAACATCTACCGTTGTTAGCTATATCGAGAGTGCGGCCGGAATCCAGGCTGGTGGACGCACTGGACTGACCGCGATAACGACGGCGGTTTGCTTTGTACTAGCGCTGTTTCTCACGCCGATAATTCTGATGGTCCCGGGGGCGGCCGTGGCCCCTGCGCTTGTCGCTGTCGGACTTGTCATGTTCGAGGAAGTTGTGAACCTGGATTTGCGCAACTTTGAGATGGCGGCCCCGGCCATCCTTACGATCCTGATGATGCCGCTTAGCTTCAGTATCAGCACTGGGATCGGCCTCGGGCTGATCATGCTCTCGGCGCTCTCCCTCGTGTCGAAAACGGGACGTCAAGCCACTGCGGTGACGCACGTGCTCGCCATCATCTTCTTGCTCCACTTTTTCGAGCCGTTGATTGTTCGCTGGTCGGCGGACGCTAACTAAGGCCGGCGCGAAAAAATCAGCCTGATCGAGCGAAAAATCGACGACGAGGCCATCCCGTATCACGTGGGACTGAGCGAGTGGGAGGATGCGTCTTACGTTTCAAAGTCAGACGCTGTGATTCTCCAGGCGAGCACGAAGCGTGTCGTCGATGGAAAGCGTCGAACTCTAGGCTTTCCAGTCCGACGCCGCTGAGGAAGGCGCTGACCGAAGGGTGTTGTCGAGTTCGGAAGAGGCATCACCGTCGGGCTCGGGCATGGGTTGATGGGTACCGGTGCCGACAAGCCTCTCGAAGAGTGGTGAGGCCATGAGCGTGGTGATGACGGCCATAATGACGAGCGTTGCGAAAAGTCCTTCGGAAATAACCCCGCGTTGAAGCCCAATGTTAATGATAATCAACTCCATCAGACCGCGGGCGTTCATTAGTGTGCCAATGCCAAGGGCTTCGCGATTCGAGATGCCGGTGGCGCGCGCTGCGAGCCAGCATGCTACACCCTTGCCAAGCACCGCTGCCACGAGCACGGCACCGCACATCAGCCACAGGAAGCCGGTATTGAGCAAACCGATTTTCGTGTTCAGGCCGGAGAAGGTGAAAAACAGTGGCAGAAGCAGCGCAACCGTGAGCGGCTGGATGCGTCCAATCAGATCGCGAGCTACGACACCGCGCGGCATCGCGGCCCCCATGGCGAATGCGCCAAATACCGCATGCAATCCGATGAGATCGGTAAACCACGCGCCGAGCGCCATAAGCGCAAGTCCGACGACAAGCCCCGCGTCGGTGAGTGCGCCGTCTTTGACAAGCCAACCTTTGGCTCGAGCGAGCAATGGGCGCACGATCAGCAGCGCGAAAGCGACGTAGGCGACGCCCCCGCCGATATTTACAAATGCGTGGCCCCAATTGTTGTCGAAGCTCGCGAGCACTACAGCCAGGAGGCACCATGCCGTTGCATCGTCGATGGCCCCGGCGCCAATTGCCACGGTTCCCATGGTCGTGCCTGTCAGTTTCTTGAAATGAATGATCCGCGCGAGCATTGGAAACGCCGTTATGCACATCGACGCGCCAAGAAATAGCATAGCCTCCGGAAGCGAAGTTTTTGTCGGAAACAGCTCTGTAAAATGGAAGAAAATCCAAGCCAGCCCGGCGCCGAGCAGGAAAGGCGCCACCATCCCTGCGATCGATACCGCGATGGAGCTCTTCAGTCGCCGGTGCACGATATCCATCCGGAACTCCATGCCGACCACGAACATGTAGAGGGCCAGGCCAAGTTGCGACGCGGGGAAGAGATAGCTTTGTGTATCCCGCGTTTTCTGCGTTGTGTCCCAAGGGAAGAGCCACTCCTGGGCCTCAGGCCAAAGCAGACCGAAAAGCGACGGGCCAAGCATTACTCCGGCGATCATCTCCGCCACGACCTGTGGCTGGCCAAAACGGGCCGCGACCGCACCCACGAAACGACAGAAGACCAAAATGACAGCAAGCTGGAGAAAGAACTGAACGGCGAGATTTAAGTTGTTCATTGGTCCTGCTGGGACGCGATGAGGGAATTGACGAGATGAAAAAACAAGCCAAAAACGGCTCCCACGGGAATTTGGTGACTGGAAGCCACCCTCGTTTCCGAGGGGTTCCGCCGGGTCGCAAGGAAAGCCAGGCATCCAACTCGGCCAAAGCGCGCCTTACTAACTTCGAAAGGCTACCGCCGCGCCCGAAATGTACCTTGCTTACAATTACTCCGGGCTTCGGCTTTGGACAACCAGCTCGAAGGTTGGAACTCCCGCGCGGACCTTCAGAGGAACCGATCGACCGGTTTGCGGCGGAAATGGATGCTTCTCCCGGTGCATCATTCAGGACAAACCGATTCCCGCGCCTGGCGAAATGGGCTTGCGCGGTATGCGCATGGTTCTGGTGGTGATCGAACGGGCTCGCCTGGACGGACAACCGGTCACAGTGCCGACTTCTTGATTGCGGCGTAGTCCTTTGCAAGCGCGCATCGCACGAGCGCCGCGAGCAATCGCGGGAAATCCTCTTTCGAGACGAGCTTTGCCAATCCATCCGCTTTCGCGGGGAGGCCCAGCTTGCGGGCCGATTTCAACGCGACGTTGTCAGCGAACGGTGCATATTCCGGCCAGACGACCTGGACCTCCCGGAAGAAGATGTCCGCGCCGACGTCTCCGATGCCCTTGCATTCCATGAGAAGCTCACGCTCCCGGCGTGGGTCGTGCTTCGCGGCCTCGCGAAGCTTGCGAAGGTCTCCCTTGTAGTGATCGAGCAAGAGCTCTGAAGTATCCGCCAGCATACGCGAGGTTTTCTCGTCGTATCGCGCATAGCCTGCGCGGTTGAGCGCAACAGCGCGCTGTTTCCATGTCGCGGCTTGCATCTTCTTCGCGCTCGTCCAGCCGTGTTTGGTTAACGCTCTTGCTGCTTCCATGGCAATCTTGTTGTTGATGCGAGCGCTGAAGAGCAGCGCGGCGCACAGCCAACGAAAAAGCGCGGAAGGCGTGCTGCTACGCAGTCTGATGCCGAGTTCCTCGGAGAACGTCCGTCCGTGCTTTCGAAGGAGCGCCCTAACGATCTTGTCGGAATCAGTCATCGAGGAGAATCGGTAGGAGCACTGCAATCGGGCGCATCTCAGTGCATCCAGTTTGAGAATGGTCATCGATTAGTCTGAAGGATGAGCGTGCAGGTCTATGGCTGCAACCATGTCGCGATTGAGGTTGGCGATATTGAAAGAGCGGTGGCATTTTACACGGACGTCTTCGGGCTGGAAAAGCTGGACGAGGGCGAGGGCGATGCGTTCTTCAAGCTCGGCGAGCACCAGTTCCTGGCGATGTTCGAGAATAAAGGGATGTGTCAAGGACACGGCAGCTGGCATTTCGGCATTATCGTGCGCGATGAGGTGCAGATTGCCGAGGTGCGCGATAAGCTCACCAAGAAATATGGCCTGAAGTTGATTCCCGGTTTCCGGTGTGACTTCCGCGATCCCTGGGGGAACCGCATCCAGGTCGTCGACCTTCACGATGAATCGCTGATCTGGCTGCTGCCCTATCGCGAGGTGCAGAAGGCAGGCGTGAAGTTTGCGAGTTCGTAGCGGTATATCATCGCGCGATCGGGACCCTGCGGCGAGCTCCGTCAAAGAGAACCGTCGTGCGAATGTCGTTGACGACTTCGGGAAGCAACGCCTCGACGGTCGGCGTGAGATAATCTTGGATCGCGAAGGATTCGCCAACGACGGAAATAAGCAGCGCCCGAGGGGTGGCGTTGAAGATCGCTCGCGAATAAGCGAGTAAAGCCGAGGCATCGAAGGAATGTGCGAGCGAATTGGTGCATGTGGACTGCGACTTTACTTCCTCGCATTTCCAGGTCCCCGGCCTTCCCAAAGCAGAAGCGTCTATGAAGATCACCAACTCCGCCTGGCTGACGGGCTCGGCGAGTTCCGGTGTGAGTTGGTGCACAGTGAGAATCCGAGCGGCTTCGCTTGGGATTGTCGCTGCAAGGGTCGACGCGGCTTTCCAGCCGACACCGTCGTCGCCCCGAAGCGGGTTTCCATATCCGATGATGAGTTTGCGAGGCTTCATCCGCGCTTGATCTCGTCAAGAAGAGTGCCTTCAGGCGTGAGCAGTCGAATATGCAGGGGCATGTTCCCCAAGGCATGGGTGGAACAGCTTAGGCATGGATCGTAAGTTCGAATCACCGCTTCCACACGGTTGAGCATTCCTTCCTGGATTCGATCGGCTTTGACAAAGTGCTGTGCGACTTGTTTGACGCTTTGATTCATCGCAAGGTTGTTGTGTCCGGTGGCGATAATCATGTTTACCCAGGTAATCAGACCATTCTGATCGATCTTGTAGTGATGGATGAGAGTTCCCCGCGGTGCTTCGGCAACACCGATGCCCTCGAACCTGCTCGGTTTCGCGAAAGCACGAACATTCTTGTCCAGGATGTCCGGATCGTTGAGGAGTTGTTCGATGCGCTCGATCCCGTAAAGGATCTCAACCAGTCGTGCGTAGTGTTGATGGAACGAGCTTAAAATTACGCCGCGCCTTAGCGCCCGAAACTCCGTCCATTCCCTGTCCGCCAAGGGCGTGCCGCAGCGATCGATAACGTTGAGACGCGCGAGCGGACCTACGCGATAAATGCCATCGGGATAACCCGCCGATTTGAAGTATGGGGATTTCAAGTAGCTATCCGCCTCGCAGGACTCGGAGATGTAGTCCGCGTATCTTGTGGGATCGATTTGATCCAAGACGATGTTCCCGGAAGCATCAATGAAGCGCAGCTTGCCGTCGTAGTGTTCGAGCAGCGCATTGTGTGTGCCAGGCTCCTGCGGAGTGACGAGCGCCATGAACATGGTCGGGAAATTGCCGAACGTTCGTATCTCTTCACGAAACTCTTCCACAGTGTCCTTAAACCAGGACAATGTCCGCTGGCTGATGGCCAGGGCCTCCGGGATGCTTGTCAGGATCTTGTCGCACATGTCGGAAGACAACGGCTCACTGACACCGCCGGGCACAACCCAAGCCGGGTGAATACGTTTGCCTGCGAGCATCGCAATGATCTGCTGGCCCCATTTGCGGAGAGCGATTCCGTCTCTACCAAGCGAGGGACGCGCCTCGATCACGCCGACAATATTGCGCTTCGCGGGATCGGCATCCATGCCTAGAAGCAAGTCCGGGGACGATAAATGGAAGAAGCTCAGCGCGTGAGATTGCACAAGTTGTGCAAGGTTCATGATGCGCCGGAGTTTTGCCGCGGTGGGTGGAATCTGAATGGCAAGCAGCGCATCACACGCCTTGGCGGAAGCCATAAGGTGACTCACCGGACAAATCCCGCATGTGCGTCCCGTTAGACCGGGCATTTCTCCGAAGGGACGACCTTCGCAGAATTTCTCAAAACCTCGAAATTGCGTAACGTGGAAGCGCGCGTCCCGAACCTCACCGTTCTCGCCAAGTTGAATTGTAATCTTAGAGTGGCCCTCAATCCGAGTGACAGGGTCGATAACGAGTTCCTTTGGCATGGCAATCACGCTCCAAAGTGAGTTTTTCCTGAGAGGTCAGGCAATCGTCCCGCCAGGAGTTCCGTCAGGACAAAGTAAATGGTGTCCGCCTCCGGAGGGCAGCCGGGCACGAAAACATCCACTTTAACGAATTCATGAACCGGGCGGGAGTGTGGGAGCAATCTTGGAATGACCTGTCTGGGGACTTGCGGATTGTTTTGCGCGTTTTCGACAAAGGCGCGGTGCTCAACTTCCTCGAGTTTGAACCGGTTCCTCATGCTCGGGACATTCGAGGTCACGGCGCAGTCGCCCAACGAAACGACGACCTTTGTTCGCTTGCGAATCTTGAGAATTTTCTCGGCATCCTCCTCGCTGCTCACTGCGCCTTCGACGAGCACCACGTCTACATCGTTCGGATATTCCTTCACATCCACGAGTGGACTGTAGACGAGGTCCACCTGCCCCAGGACGTCGATGAGCCGTTCATCCATGTCGAGCAGGGACATGTGACACCCCGAGCAGCCATCGAGCCAGACTGTGGCGAGACGCGCTTTCCTCATGGTCGCTCCTCTCGCATGCGGGTCAGGTAAGGCAGAAATTCGCGCCGTTTCACCATGTCGGCGACGGATTTCCCCTTACTCGAGAGCGCACCTGTTGGACAGACCTGGACGCATTTTCCGCAGCTTGTGCATGTATCTGAGGTTCCCCAAGGCTGGTTGAGATCGGTGATGACCCGCGAATGGGTGCCGCGGCCCATGACGTCCCAGGTATGGGCTCCTTCGATCTCGTCGCAAACGCGCACGCATCGCGTGCATAAAATGCAGCGGTTGTGATCCATCACGAACATGTCGTGAGACGCATCAACCGTGGCGTTGGGATAGAGATAGGGAAAGCGGACGTGCATCATTCCCTGATCCGTGGCGAGGTTCTGCAGATCGCAGTGATTGTTTGCCACACAAACCGCGCAGATGTGGTTCCTCTCCGCGAAGAGCAGTTCCAAAATCATGAGACGGTATTTTCGCAGCCGCTCCGTATTAGTGTGGACTTCCATGCCCTCGGCGACTTTGGTGACACAGGCCGGGAGAAGTTTGCTTGATCCCGCGACCTCGGTGAGGCACATGCGGCAGGCGCCTACGTTGGTCAGGCCTTCCAAATGACAAAGCGTGGGGATTTTTATTCCGGCTCCTGCGGCGGCATCGAGAATCGTTTCATCTTCTTCGGCGGTCGCTTGCTTGCCGTCTATGCTTAGTGTCCTTACGGCCATAGGTTGTTACTATCCTGTTTGAATAGCCGAGAGGTTGGCCTCGGATATCCTTTCGTTTGCATGCGTTTCGACTTCGTTAGGTTCGGGCTGAAGGAGGTCGAGGTACTCGTTACGGAAGTAGCGCAGTGTGCTAAGCACGGGATTGGGTGCCGTTTGACCGAGCCCGCAAAGGCTGGTGTGCTTCACCATGTCGCAGAGCTCTTCGAGGCTTTCCAGATCCCTTAGGGTCGCTTTTCGGTCGAGGATTTTGTTCAATAGGTTGTACAGCTGGACAGTTCCGGCGCGGCAGGGAACGCATTTGCCGCATGATTCTTCCATGCAGAACTGCATGTAGAAACGGGCGACATCGACCATGTTGGTGGTGTCATCCATCACGACCATACCTCCCGAGCCCATGATCGAACCAAGTTTCACGAGCGAGTCGTAATCGACCGGCGTATCGAAATGATCGGCCGGAATGCAGCCGCCCGACGGGCCACCCGTCTGGACCGCTTTGATTGTTGATCCTTCCGGTGCGCCTCCTCCGAGTTCTTCAACAATTTCACGGATAGTAATGCCCATGGGCACCTCGATCATTCCGTTGTTGCGGATCTTTCCTGTCAGAGCAAAGACCTTGGTACCCTTGCTTTTCGCTGTGCCGACGCCGGCATACCAGTCCGCACCCCGGTTGATTATCGGAGCGATATTGGCGAATGTCTCGACGTTGTTTATCAGTGTGGGAGAGCCCCACAATCCGCTTTCGGCGGGGAATGGAGGCCGCGGTCTGGGTTGGCCACGGCGCCCCTCGATGGAGGCCATCAGTGCGGTCTCTTCGCCGCAAACAAATGCGCCGGCGCCGATTCGGATCTCCACATTGAAATGGAAGGTGGACTCGAAGATCCCTTCCCCGAGCAGGCCGTGTTCCCGGGCCTGGCGAATGGCAACCTGCAGCCGGCTAATGGCCAGCGGATACTCGGCCCTGACATACAGGTAGCCGTAGCGTGCGCCAATCGCGTAACCCGCAATGGCCATGCCTTCGAGGACGGCATGGGGATCGCTTTCAAGGACGCTGCGATCCATGAAGGCTCCTGGGTCGCCCTCGTCGCCATTACAAATCACGTATTTGCGCTCGCCCTTGGACTTGGCGACTGTGGCCCATTTCAAACCTGTGGGATAGCCGCCGCCCCCTCGGCCACGCAGGCCACTTTGGATAATCGCCTCAAGGATTTGCCCGGGCTGCATTTCTTGAATGGCGCTGTGAAGTGCACGATAACCGCCTGCCTCGACATAGTCCTCAATCCGTTCCGGGTCGATGTTGCCGCTCCGCGCAGTTACCACGGGTACTTGTCGGGAAAAGAAGGGTTGCGTGGGATCGCAGCGCGCGAGGTCGGTCGTCCCTCCGATCAAGGCGTCGACGATTGTGGTCGCATTTTCTGGGGTAACCCGCTCGTAGATGACGCCTTCAGGTTCCACTCTCACCAGCGGGCCCTGACCGCAAAGTCCAATGCATCCCACACGGCGAAGCTCGACGCGGTCGCCCAACTGCTTTTCGGCAATCGATTTCTCCAGCGTCTTTTTAATCTCATCGGACTGCGAAGATAAACATCCCGCGGACATGCAGCATCGAATACAGATTGGCTTGCGGGCAGCCCTTTCCTTTTCCGCAATCGCATTGAGTTCTTCAAGAAGCATGGCTCAGATAGGTTTTTAGCTTTTCGATGGCCTGCTCGGGGGTCAGTCGGCCGACCACGTTGCCGTCATAGACGACTGCCGGCGCGATTCCGCAAGCCCCCATGCAACGCACGGTCAACAACGACAATTGCTTGTCGGGCGTCGTATCGCCATGCTTGATCTTCGCGTAGGCTTCGATGGCTTCGAGGATGCGGGCGGCGCGTTTGACGTAGCAGGCGGTTCCCAAACAAACGACGCACGTGTGAGCGCCCTGCGGCTTGAGCGTAAAAAAGTTGTAGAAGGTCGAGACGCCGTAAACCTTGCTTGGTGGCACGCGTAACGACTTGGCAACCCATCCCAGTGCCACTTCATCCAAATAACCGAACGATTCCTGCACCGCGTGCAGCGTCTCAATGAGCGCGTGCGGCTGGTAGCCCAGCTTGCGCATCTTTGCATCGATGATTTTCCAACGTTTGTCCTGGGACGGCAGGGGAGGTTTTACGACCTTCACGGTCCGTCACCTTGCATCAGACAAGACAGATGCGCCTGCAGTTGCTTGTCGGAGATTAGTCGTTTTTTGGCAAACTGACCGCTTAGGGCCGGTGCACGGCCAGGAACTTCTCAAAAGCGACGAAAGGCACGTACTGTGCATCTCCCTTTCCCTCCGTCAGGACCGCACGTAATTGAGGTATTGAGGCTCGTACATCATGGCCTTGATGTGGGCACGCACGTCATCCGGCCTGGGCACCGTCGCCAAATTGCTTTGGAAGGCGACTTCGGCGACAGCAATCGAAATTGCCAGTGAAACCTCCCTTATTCTCGAAAGAGCGGGATAGAGTCGTCCCTGCGCGAGATCGGCTGCCGTAGTCGCCGCAGTCAACGCTCTGGCCGCTCTCAGAAACATTTCGTCTGACACCAGTCTGCTCCCGCTTGCCACAATGCCGAGTCCCACCCCAGGAAATATGTATGCGTTGTTCGCCTGCCCCGTAATGTAGGTCTTCCCGTCAAAGGTCACGGGACCGAACGGGCTCCCGCTGGCGAATAAGGCCCTGCCCTCGGTGACGTGAATGGCATCCTGAGCTGTACACTCCGATTTCGATGTGGGATTCGAAAGGGCGAGGATCATTGGGCGTTCGTTGATTTTCGCCATCAGTTCCAGAACCGCTTTGTTAAAGATGCCATGCTGCCCGGACGCTCCTATGAGCATGGTTGGTCGAATTCGGGAAATCACGTCAAGCAGGTCGCCGACGAACTCGGCCTCGTGGGCGTAAGGAAGCTTGTGTTCGGCGAGATCGGTTCGGCTCCTCACCACCGACCCCTGTGAATCAACGAACCAACAGCGGCCACGCGCGTCCGCTTCCTCCAATCCTTCGCGAGCCATTGCGGCAACAAGAAGGTCTGCGATACCTGTACCTGCCTCGCCGGCACCACAGAAAACGAACCTCTGCTCTGGCAAGGGGCGATTCGTCACCCGAAGGGCGGAGTAAACGCCCGCCAGCACAACGGCTGCGGTCCCTTGAATGTCGTCGTTGAAAGTGCACATTTGGTTCCGATACTTCGCCAAGAGTCGAAATGCGTTTCGATTTGCGAAATCCTCAAACTGGATCAAAGCATGTGGAAACAGTTTTTGAGCCGCAGTCAGAAACTCGTCGATGAGCGCGTCGTAGACAGCGCCGCGAACCCGGTGTTGCCGTACCCCGATGTAAAGCGGGTCCTTGAGCAATTCTTCATTGTTTGTGCCTACATCGATTGTCACTGGCAGGCAGACCGAAGGATGAATGCCCGCGCAAATCGTATACAATGCCAGTTTGCCAACCGGAATTCCCATGCCATTGGCTCCCAAATCGCCGAGGCCGAGAATGCGTTCTCCGTCGGTGAATACGATCACGCGGACCGCCCTGGTCGGCCAGTTCTCCAGCACATTTGCGATTCGACCCGCATCCTTCGTTGAAAGAAAGATGCCTCTTGGCCGGCGAAAGATGTGGCCGTATTTTTGACACGCAAGGCCGACGGTCGGCGTGTAAATGATAGGCATGATCTCCTCCAGGCGATCGAGCGCCAGGCGGTAAAAAAGTGTCTCGTTGCGATCCTGCAGACCGATCATGAAAATGTACTGCTCGAGTTCCGTCGATTTTCCGCGGACATTTCTCAGGACGCGTTCGATTTGCTCCTCCTGCGTGTGCACCCGAGGCGGAAGCAACCCACGCAGCCCCAGCGCGTCCCTCTCCTCCTCGGTAAATGCTGTGCCTTTATTCAGAGTCGGATCATGGAGGAGAGAGATGCCGAGAGGCGGAGAATGATCGAGGGTCCTCTCGCGGGACCATGCGGGAAAATCCACGACGCATTTTGAGTTCATGGGGCTGGTTTCCTTCTAGTATTCCACACCTAGTCGTCCCGTCGGCTCGGCGCTAGGCACGCATTGGCCAAAAGCAGCCGAAAATTGCTTATTTTTCGCAAGCCTTCGAAGAGTCGCAGCGGCCATAGGCGATCAGGAGGGCGACCGACTTCTCAAGCGACCCATCTCGCTGATCGCCCAAAACGATTCCAAAGTTCTTGTAGCGTCTTCACGCGCGGCGCAGACTTCAGCAATCGACATGGCGGACTACTTGTCAGACGCGACCCCGGCGGGGGAAGACGATCCACGAGCGATCCGGCTGACGTTTTCCTATACTGGCGATCGCATCGAGCTCGTCGACGTCCAGCGGCTGACCATGTTCGTACCGCCTAGCGATGCCATCGAGCCGGGGACCGGGGAAAGCGGATTCTGGTTGGAACTGCGGGGAGCGGGCGACGAGCCGCTCTTCCGGCAGGTTATGGCGCACCCGGTAGAGAACGATCGCGAAGTATTTCCCGAGGATCCCCGGGGCGAGATTGTTCGCGAGCCGGTGACAGAACCGAAGGGCGCCTTCAGCATCGTGATCCCCGAGCTGACGGATGCAAGGACCGTCCGCTTCGTGGGCAGTCCTTCCGAAGGCTCACGTCGACGCGAGAGAGCCCGTGAGATCGCGCGCTTCGGCATGGACGAGGTCATCCGACGCGCTCAGCAGGAGAAAAAATGAGCACGAGCGATGGCAGCATCGTCGGGACCACTCAGATTCTCAACAACGGTTCCCCCATTTATCGCTACAATATCGTGCTTCTCTCCGAGGGGTATCAGAACTCGCAACTCGGCCAGTTCGCCAATGATGCCCAGGCATTTGTCAACCGATTGAGCCGGACTCCGCCGTTTCATCTTTTGATGAATTCGATCAACGTCTTCCGGGTTGACGTCTCATCGACCGACAGCGGGGCCGACGACCCTATGGCATGCACCGATGCGACCGGCACGGGAGCGACAGCGCGTACGTATTTCGATGCGACCTTTTGCTCCGGAGGTCAGACACGCCGGCTGTTGACGGTGAACGATGCGACCGCCCTTCAGGTAGCGGCTGCGCAGGTGCCTCGATACCGGCTCGTGGTGATCATCGTCAACAGTCCCCTCTTCGGCGGCTCAGGCGGAAGTGTGGCAGTCTACTCACTTGCCGCGGGTGCGGTCGAAATTGCGCTGCATGAAATCGGCCACACAGCATTTGCGTTGGCGGACGAGTATGAATACTACCTCGGCTGTGGCTCCGGCGAGACCGACCGTAATAATCATCCGCCCGTCGAGCCGGCGGCACCGAATGTCACGATCTCATCCGATCGAAGTACGCTTAAGTGGAGACGGTACGTTCTTGCGGCCACTAATGTGCCAACGACGAAGAATGCCAACTGCGCCGTTTGCGATCCCCAGGCAACGCCGGTGCCGGCAGGAACGGTAGGCGCTTTCGAAGGCGCGGATTATTACCACTGCGGGGCGTTCCGGCCGGAGTTCGACTGCAAGATGCGGACGCTCACGCAGGGATTCTGTCGCGTTTGTCGTGACGTCATCCGACGGAAGATCGGCTATTACTCGCCGCTGACCATGCGCTTCGCCTGGAAGGGGGTTGGTGGTGACCAGAACATTTATGCGGGCCGGGGAAACGATCAGGACCAAAACAAATTGAGCGACCTGGGGACAAGCCATGCACCGGCTTTGGTGAACTTCTCCGGGACATTCATGGCGTGGAAAGGAGCCTTCGGTGACCAGGGCATCTACTACAGCCGACAAAGCCACATCGACGGCATGACGTGGGAGCCGCAGCACAGCGTGCCTGGCGTGGGCACCAGCACCGGACCAGCCCTTGCTGTTTTCCAGAACAAGCTCTACATGGCCTGGAAGGGTATTGGCGGCGACCAAGGGATCTATTTCACGACGCGCGATTTTGGCGGCGGCTGGGCGCCGCAGCGCAACGTGCCAAATGTAGGCACCAGCACACGCCCTGCACTAGCTGCCTTCCAAGGGCGCCTGTATATGGTTTGGAAGGGCATTGGCGGCGACCAAAGCATTTGGTTTTCCAGCTTCGACGGAAACACCTGGCGGCCGCAGGCGCCCGTTCCCAACGCGGGCACGAGCACCTATCCAAGCCTGGCTGTCTTGCGCGACAGGCTGTACATGGCTTGGAAAGGCATCGAAGGTGACCAAAGCATGTGGTTCAGCAGCTTCGACGGGAATAGCTGGCGCCCGCAGGCACCGATCCCGAACGTCGGCTCAAGCACAGGCGCGTCGCTGGCAGCGGGACCGGATCGGCTTTTCATGGCGTGGAGTGGTATCGCAGGCGATCCAAGCCTATACCTTACGGCATTCGACGGTAATTTCTGGGGTCCGCAGGAAAATTATCTCGGCACCGGCTCCTCTGCTGTCCCGGCGCTGTTAGTGACATTCTGAGACGGTAGCCCGCGGGCGCCCAACGACGACCGTGTCGCAATCGGCAATTGCTCTTAGCGGACGAGCGGCCGGTTGAGTTCCGTACTCCAGGCGGCAGGGTCGCGGCTCGACTCAGGGCCGGCCAGGTAGCATTCCCATAGGTCAGACGCCGGCGTGTGCCCGTTGGCCACGATCCAGTCATTGAAGTCGCCCCAGGCGTCGCCGAGACCCTCATAGGCTCCATGGTAGATAGTCCGGGCCACCTTAACTGCGGGCAATTCGCCTGGCCTAACCCGGCCCGCGGCGACGATTGGCGCTTTGACGGGGATACTAATCTCGAAATCAAAGAACTCCGGGTCCATCTTCAAGTGGTGCGTGAACCACGGACCGGTGGTGGCGATTCCCTGAGCGGCGACGGTGGCCATGAGCTCGCTTATGCCCGGGCCCATGACATTCTGGATCTCGTTACGCGGAACTGTGAGATGTATGAAGGCGGTCTGCTGGGCCGTCGTATGTGTGATTTGAGGAGTGTCGAGCATGAGATGTTCTGGTGTTCAGTTTGTTCGTTCGTTGATTCGACGAATGGACCGAACCGTTTTGGGACAAAAATCCGCATCGTTTGACGGAGCGCAGAAGATACGAGCTTTCGGATCCCAGTGATTTCGACGATGGCTCAGGGCAAATAACGGTGAACCTTTGGCAAGCCGCGACAAGCGCGGGACGGCATTTGGAACTAAAGGAAGCAAAGAGTGCGGGCAGCGACCACGACCAACGAAAAGCTTCTTCAGTCTCCGGAAGGAACCCCCATGGATTGGAAACCGATAGCAAAGTTTCCGAGCGAGGCGGGGGTTCGACCGAACATGCTCGATTACCGTGAAACGTGCGAGAAATTCACCTGGGACAAGATCCGGGAAGAGCTTGGGGGACTGCCCGAGGGTCAAGGTCTGAACATGGCATATGAAGCGGTTGATCGGCACGCGGCCGGTTCGCGGCGAGATCACGTGGCACTGCGCTGGCTTGGCAGCAACGGTGAGGTGCGCCAGTTTTCATATGCCGACCTCCGAGAGGAAACCAATCGCTTTGCCAACGTGCTTAGGCACTTGAACGTGGCCCGCGGAGACCGCGTGTTCGTCCTCGCTGGCCGCATCCCAGAGCTTTACTTCGCGGCGCTTGGTGCTTTGAAGAACGTCTGCGTTTTTTGTCCCCTCTTCTCGGCGTTTGGGCCCGAGCCAATCTTTCAGCGCTTGAGCCGTGGGGACGCCAAGGTTCTCGTGACTACGGCCCGCCTTTACCAAAAGAAGGTGGCCGCCCTTCGCGAGCGTCTGCCACAGTTGCAATGTGTGTTGCTGACGGACGCGGAGAGTGACGCAAGCGGCGACGTGTTGTCCCTGCCGAAGTTGATGCGCAAGGCATCTGCGGAGTTCGCAATAGCGCCGACGGATCCTGGGGATATGTCGGTGCTACATTTTACCAGCGGCACCACGGGCATGCCCAAGGGTGCCGTCCATGTCCATGAAGCCCTGCTGACTCACTATGCAACCGGCAAATACGTGCTCGACTTTCATCCCACAGATATCTTCTGGTGCACTGCAGATCCGGGCTGGGTGACGGGGACTTCGTATGGCATTTTTGCACCACTGCTCCATGGCATCACAAACGTCGTGGACGAGGCGGATTTCGACGCCGAACGTTGGTATGGCATTCTGCAGGACCAGAAGGTGACAGTTTGGTACACGGCGCCGACGGCGATCCGCAGGCTCATGAGAATTCCGGGCGAGCCACGCGCCCAATATGATTTGAGCGCGCTGCGGCTCATCCATAGTGTCGGAGAACCGCTCAATCCGGAGGCTGTGGTATGGGGCCAGAGGAAGCTTGGACTGCCCATCCATGACAATTGGTGGCAAACCGAAACCGGAGGAATCATGATCGCCAATTTCCCCGCGATGGAGATTCGCCCTGGTTCGATGGGCCGGCCGTTGCCTGGCATCGATGCGGCGATCGTTCACAGGCTCGATGGCAACACCATCGAAGTCGTCTCGCAGCCTGGAGTGGAAGGTGATCTGGCGCTCAAGCCGGGCTGGCCTTCGATGTTCCGCGGCTACCTGCATGACGAGGATCGATATCGGAAATGTTTCGTCGGCGACTACTACATCACCGGCGACCTCGCGCAGTGCGACGAGGATGGTTACTTCTGGTTTCTGGGCCGTGCCGACGACATCATAAAAACCGCGGGACATATGGTTGGCCCTTTCGAGGTTGAGAGTGTGCTCATGGAACATCCGGCCGTCGCCGAGGCGGCCGTGATCGGAAAGCCGGACCCGGTGATCGGCGAATTGGTCAAGGCGTTTGTGGCGCTTAAGCTGGGAGTGGAAGCCAGCGAAGAACTACGCCTCGAGCTCCTGGGGTTCGGCCGTAAAAGACTTGGCTCGGCCGTTGCGCCAAAGGAGATTGACTTCCGTGGCGAGCTCCCCAAAACACGAAGCGGAAAAATCATGCGCCGCCTGCTCAAGGCTCGTGAGCTTGGCCTCGCCGAGGGAGATACATCAACGTTGGAGACAACGGAATGAGCACTTCCCCTGCTGGGCAGCAAGAGGGTTCGGTCGGACGTGACCGCGGCTTGCACGTGCTGCGGCAAATGCTGCGCATCCGGCGCTTCGAAGAAAAATGCGTCGAACTTTACAGTGCGACGAAGATTCGCGGGTTCCTGCACCTTTATATCGGCGAGGAAGCGGTAGCCGTAGGCGCCATCGGCTGCCTTGAAGCGGACGATGCGGTCGTTGCGACGTACCGCGAGCACGGCCAGGCGCTTGTGCGCGGCGTGTCGCCCGGCGCCATCATGGCAGAAATGTATGGCAAACTGGAGGGCTGCGCCAGAGGCCGCGGCGGTTCGATGCATTTCTTCGACGCGAAGACGCGCCTCTACGGGGGTAATGCGATCGTCGGCGGCGGCCTGCCCGTGGCTGTCGGGCTGGCGCTTGCCGACAAGATGCAGGGCAGGAAGCGCGTGACGTGCTGTGTCTTTGGCGACGGAGCCGTCGCCGAGGGCGAGTTCCACGAATCGATGAATCTCGCAGCCCTCTGGAAGCTGCCTGTTCTCTTCCTCTGTGAAAACAACCTCTATGCGATGGGCACGGCAATCCGCTTCGAGCACGCCGTAACTGAACTCGTCAAGAAGGCTGACGCCTATAACGTCGCCGCCGCCGCCGTGGACGGAATGGACGTGCTTGCCGTCGAAGCGGCAACGCGCAAGGCCCTGGACTACGTGCGTTCGGGGGCGGGTCCGTTCTTCCTTGAATGCCGCACCTACCGATTCCGTGCGCATTCGATGTTTGATGCGGAATTGTATCGGGCGAAAACTGAGGTGGAGGAATGGAAGGCTCGCGACCCGATCACGAGTTTTTCCGCCCGATTGAGAGCAGAAGGCTCGCTGAGTGACGCCGACCTTGAACTAATCGAAAACGAGGTCGCCGCAGAGGTCACCGACGCGATGAACTTCGCCGAGGCCGGGACATGGGAACCCATTGAGGACCTCACGCGCTTTGTCTACTCGGAAGGGAAACCGGTGTGAAGACCATAACCTATCGCGAGGCAGTCCGCGAAGCGATTCGTGAAGCGCTCAAGAGAGACGAGCGCGTATTCTTGATGGGCGAGGATGTTGGGCGCTACGGAGGATGCTTCGCTGTCAGCAAAGGACTGCTCGACGAGTTTGGACCGGAGCGCATCCGTGACACGCCGCTCTCGGAATCCGCGTTCGTCGGCGCGGGCATTGGAGCGGCATTGGGAGGCATGCGGCCAATCGTTGAAATCATGACGGTAAACTTTAGTCTGCTTGCACTCGATCAGATCGTGAACAACGCCGCCACGCTGCTGCACATGTCCGGTGGACAATTCAACGTCCCGCTTGTCATCCGGATGGCAACAGGCGGCGGAAAACAGCTTGCAGCGCAGCACTCGCACAGCCTCGAAGGCTGGTACGCCCACATACCCGGACTCAAGATCTTGACGCCTGCCACGATCGAAGACGCGCGGGGCATGCTTTGGCCCGCGCTCCAGGACCCCGACCCGGTGCTGATCTTCGAGAACCAGACCCTCTATAACATGGAGGGTGAGCTTTCATCCGAGACCAACGTCATCGAGATCGATCACGCGTGTGTGCGGCGGCAGGGGACCGATGTATCGATCATCTCGTATGGCGCGGGCTTGTGGAAATCCCTCAAGGCCGCAGAGATGCTGGCGAGCGCCGGAATCAGTGCCGAGGTTATCGATCTGCGAACATTGCGACCGCTCGATGACGAGACGTGCCTCGGCTCGATCGCAAAAACCCATCGCGCTCTGATCGTCGACGATGGCTGGCGCAGCGGAGGCATTGCTGCGGAGATCAGCGCGCGGATCATGGAGCGTGCGTTCTACGATCTCGATGTGCCGGTCCAGCGCGCCTGCGGCGCGGATGTGCCGATGCCTTACGCCAAACATCTCGAACAGGCCGCGCTGCCCCAACCTGAAGGTATCGCCGAGGCCACAAAAAAAATGCTGTCCAAGAATGGCTGAGTTTCGAATGCCAAGCCTGGGTGCCGATATGGAGGCGGGCATACTTGTCGAATGGCGAGTCAGGTCCGGTGATCGCGTCAAGCGCGGAGACATCATCGCTGAGGTCGAGACAGACAAGGGGCTTATCGAAATCGAGGTGTTCGAAGACGGTGTTGTCGATCAACTTCTTATTGAGCCCGGCAAGAAACTTCCCGTGGGCACGGTATTGGCGACCATCCTCGGCGAAGGAGCTCAGCCGGCAGCGCCGCTCACGCCCACGGTGCCGCCCGGCACCATCGAACGTGCACGAATATCCGAAATGCCGCGCGCGGAGATCGCGGCGCCACCCGGCCCCAGGCGCGTCCGAGCCTCGCCGCTTGCGCGCAAACTCGCCGAAGAACTTGGCGTCGATATCTCCACGCTGCAAGGGACGGGGCCGGGCGGCGCAATCGATCGTGAGGACGTCGAGCGCGCCGCGGCCGAGAGGAAGGCGGCGCCCGTGGCCGGGGGTGTACCTGAGTTGCCTATCCGGATGCGTCGGGCCATAGCGGCCGCCATGGCGCGCTCCAACAGGGAGATCCCCCACTACTATTTGGAAACCCGCATCGATATGAGCCGTCCGCTCCGCTGGCTCGACTCCGAAAACCAGAAGCGCTCGATCAGGGAGCGCATCCTTCCGGCAGTGCTTCTAATTAAGGGCGTCGCGCGGGCGCTTGCTGATGTGCCTGAACTAAATGGCTACTGGAAAGATGATCAGCTGCAAAAAATGGAGGCCGTCCATGCCGGTTTCGCCATATCGATCCGGCGCGGTGGACTCATCGTTCCCGCGATCCATGACGTGCATCGCAGGAACCTCGACGAGATCATGGCCGCTCTTCACGACCTGATCCCGCGGGCGCGTTCCGGCCGCTTGCGAAGCTCCGAAATGGTTGACGGCACGATCACCATCACGAACCTCGGCGAACTCGGTGTCGAAGGCGTATACGGAGTCATTTACCCTCCGCAAGTCGCCTTGGTCGGCTTTGGAAGAATTTCCGAGCAACCCTGGGCCGACAACGGCATGCTGGGTGTTCGCCCCGTGCTTCGCGCAACACTCGCCGCCGATCACCGTGCCACCGACGGCAACCAGGGAGCGCAATTCCTCGACTCACTCAATCGTCATCTGCAGGAGGCAGACAAGCTATGATCGAAGGCCAAGTCAAAGACGTCATCCTCAAAGGTCTGTCCAAGATTGCTCCCGAAGCCGATCTCAACACTCTCGAGCCAGATGAAAACGTTCGCGAGGCGCTCGACATCGACTCGTACGATTTCCTTAGCTTCCTGATCGGACTCAGTGATGAATTAGGAATCGAGGTGCCTGAAGCCGACTATGGAAAGCTCGGAACGTTGCGGAATATGATCAATTATCTGGCCGCGCGGGCTAAGTGATCCTCCGAAACGCTCCTGCAGAGCCTCCAGCGAACTACCCCTCACCCGGTTCCCCGGAGGCGGATCGCGACCCTATTCGATCTCCGCGGTGATCTTGCCTTTGACGTCTTTCAACGTGATCGTATCAACGTTGGCGAGCTTGACGTCATCAAAGGTTACCGAAAGGCCCTGATCGTCTACGAGGTTGAGATCCCAGGTTCCTGACTTAGCGTCCCGCTTGAAGCGCACCTCGATTTTTCCTCCGGCTGGGAGCACCTTGCCGTTCAGAAGGAGGTTTGCGTCCCAATCCTTATTGTGGGAGGCGGTGATATAGACACCTTCGAAGCTTCGCGTCGTGTTGTTGACGAGCATGAAATCGAGATCGGCGGCGAACACATTAGCGATCCCCAGCAGCATGAAGAAAAAGAAAGGGAATTTCATGATCTCGGCTAATTCTTCTTTTTCTTCTTCTTGTGAGAAGTCGTGTTCTTGTAAATCGTGTTTCCGTATTCGTCCTTAATCTTGGTCGTCTTGAACACCCTGTTGCCTTTGGTCTTCTTGCTCGTTGACTCGTAATAGCGCGGTTGGCGGTAAATTTTCGGCTGGTTGTAATAGGGGTCGAAGACGCCCGGGTAGGGTCGATCGTCGACGTACATAACCGGATCGGGTGCAAGGAATGCATCGAGTTCGGCGCATCCTGCAACAAGAAATGCCGCGACGACGGTCATTAGGAGGGAGCGAAAAGCCACAGACACCGTCTAGCAACAGCATCTCCCCAGGTCAACGAGAAACTAGAGTGGTTCTTGTAAGAAGCTTCCGAAACGCTCGGGCGAAGACGTTCGTCGACGTTGTTGTAGCGGCGGTGTCCCCACCGCCGGCGAGGCCAGCGCACGACCGTGGGGACACGGTGCCAGAGTTTGCCCGGCGTTCCGCGCATTTGGGCTCCCCGCACCTTTTCGGAAACTTCTTATGAGAAACCGCTATAGGACGGGAAACGGTTCCATAGATTTACCATTAGGCTTTTACGCGCTGAGTCGTCAGCCGCGAAAGCGCGAGCCAGGGACGCTTAGTCTGTCTTATGGATCGTTCTT